>DIQU01000061.1:0-29709 GCA_002426555.1 Firmicutes bacterium UBA5454
AATTGGATGCATTACTGCTTTGCTGGTAAATGATTCGGGCATAGTTGCAGCGGGCACTTCCATGATTTATCTGGCTCCTCCGGTATTACTGGCAGTAATGGAGCAATTACCCGATCGAAGAAACAGGCTGCTATGGAAGAAGGCTGCATTATGAAAATAATGGAGATTATTGGTGAAGCGGAAGGCGGCATGAAGGGGCATTACATATCTTTGGTCAAAGGCTTGAAAGCTGAGGGTGCAAAAGTAATTACCTTATGTAATTTTCCAAAAGACGACATAAGGAAATTGGAGGCAGCTGGTATCCAGGTTAAGTCCTTTCCATTTTCCAGGATCATAAGACCATTTCTATTTTTGTGGAAACTTATGAGCTTGATTTATTTGATCCGGATGTCTGATCCCCATATCATCCATTGTCATGGTTACAAAGCCGGTTTTTTAGGAAGAATGGCAGGATGGCTTTCAGGAATGCCAATTACATTTGTTTATACTGTACATAACTTCGTAACCTATGGCAGAGGCAAGATTGCAAGCTGGTATATACGACTTTTTGAACAATGGATGGGGAAAAAAACCCAATCGATCATATGTGTTTCTAAGGCATTGAAAACTTCATTGAATGAGGATATAGGCATTCCGGAAGGAAAATTGCATGTAATTTACAATGCTGTACCTAACTGGCCTCCTGGTGATGGGAAGCCCATCAGGGAGAAATACAAAATCGGAGACAAGGAGCGGGTTATAGGAACAGTGGCAAGATTAATACCTTCCAAAGGGATACACGTTCTATTGACTGCTATGTCAGGAGTTCTATTTAAATACCCCAATACCAAACTGTTGATAGTTGGTTCAGGTCCGGAAGAAAACCATTTAAAAAAGCTGTCAGAATCTCTTGGAATTGCCAGACAGACGGTTTTTGCAGCTAAGGTTTCGAATGTACAGGATTACTATGCTGCTTTTGACATCTTTGTATTACCTACTTTATCTGAAGGACTTGGAATTACCATCCTCGAAGCCATGACTTATGAATTGCCTATTGTCGCAACATCAGTAGGAGGGATACCGGAATGGTTAACTCATGAGAAAAATGCTATTTTGGTTCCACCCAATAATGTATTTGCAATTCGAACAGCCCTGCAATCATATTTGGAAAATGCAGAGCTGGCTGAAAAGCATGGTCGGCAAGCCAAACAGGATATTCTGGCAAGAGGTATATCCGAAGAAGAGATGGTTAAGCAGACATGGCTTGTTTTAAAAGAAGCAGCTTTATAAACCAATCATGCATTACCCAAGGATATGATATCCCGCATCTACGTGAATGTTTTCTCCTGTAATGCCGCGAGACATGTCGCTCATCAGAAATACAGCAGTATCGCCAATGTCTTTTTGAGTTATGGTTCTGCGCAGAGGTGCCTTTTCTCCATATACATCCAAAATGGAACTGAAATTTCTTACACCCTTGGCAGATACAGTTTTAACAGGACCTGCTGAGATTGAATTTACTCTGATTTGTTCAGGTCCCAAATCATTGGCCAGATAACGCACGGAGGCTTCCAGTGCTGCTTTTGCTACTCCCATGACATTGTAGTTGGGTACTGCTCTCTCCCCGCCAAGGTAAGTCAGGGTGATGATGCTCCCTCCTTCCAGCATCAATGGTCTTGCCTCTCTTGATACAGCTGCCAGAGAATATGAACTGATATTTTGAGCCAGCAGATAACCTTCACGAGAGGTATTGTAATAATAACCGCCTAATTCTTCTCCTTTTGCAAATGCAAGACAATGAGCAAGACCGTGCAAAGTATTGAAATCCTGCTTGATGGAATCAAAAAGCTGTATGATTTCTTCATCCGATGTTACATCACATGGGTAAAGAGCGGCTTCAGGCAAGGATTGTGACAGCTGGGTTACAGAAGATTTGGATCGTTCATTCTGATAGGTCAGAATCAACCTGGCACCAGCTTTGGCACAAGATTCGGCAATCCCCCAGGCAATACTCCATTTGTTGGCTACCCCCATGATAAGTATATTTTTGTTTCTCATCAGTTCTTTCATCATCTCCGTCCTTTCCATTGGATTATGAAATGAATCCTCAATATAATATGAATGATTTCCTATTAATATATAATACATTTTATGCAGCAAAAGAGCAATGAAAATCCTGCTATTGCATTCATTTTTCAAATATGTTAATATTCAATTTAGGTAATTTCAGTATCCGTTATCTGTTATTTGTGCATTAGCAGGTTAGAAAATATCATATTCTGGTTATGATATATCAATAGTATGTTACAAATAACAGATATCAGGATGATTGTTAAGGAGGACAACATATTGGTGAGTGTGACGAAAGAGACCCTGGAAAACAAAAAAGTCAAGTTGGAGATAAAAGTTGATCCAGAGATATTTGAAAAGGGAATGCAGGCGTCTTATCAGAAGAACCGTAAAAATATTATCATTCCAGGATTTCGAAAAGGCAAGGTACCGAGAAAAGTACTGGAAAATTATTATGGTGAGGCAGTTCTCTATGAGGATGCCATCAAGGAAATTTTTCCCTCAGTCTATGACGAGGCAGTAAAGGAAAGCGGTATAGAACCTGTTGACAGACCTGATATTGACATAGTTCAAATCGGTGAAGGTCAGGATTTAATACTCAGTGCAGAGGTGGATGTTAAGCCTGATGTAAACTTGGGTGAGTACAAAGGTATCAAAATAAAAAAAATTGAAGCTGTAATTACTGATCACGATGTAGAGCATCAGCTGGAGCATACACAGCAAGAAAATGCCCGCTGGATTACCATAGAAGATCGCGGTGTTAAAAATGGTGACATGGTTATTTTAGACTATGCAGGCAGCGTGGATGGCGATGCTTTTGCAGGCGGAACAGCTGAACAGCAAACCCTGGAAATTGGGTCGGGCAGCTTTATTCCAGGCTTTGAAGAGCAACTTGAAGGTATGAACCTGGAGGAAGAAAGGGACATAAATGTAAGCTTTCCGGAAAAGTATCATTCAGAGGAACTAAGGGGCAAGGATGCAGTATTTCATGTAAAAATACATGAAATCAAGGAAAAAGAGCTTCCTGAAATCGATGATGATTTTGCCAAGGATGTCAGCGAATTCTCCACACTGGATGAATACAAGGCCGATATAAAAAGTAAACTTCAGGAGAGTGCAAAGCAAAATGCAAAGAACCTAATGGAAAATCAGCTGTTGGATAAAATTTGCACAAATGCCGAAGTTTACATTCCGGATGTAATGCTGGAAACTGAGATAAATAACATAATCCAGGATTTGGAAATGAGTTTACGCTATAACAGAATGGATTTACAAAGTTACCTTCAAATGTACAATACATCCATGGAGGATTTAAGGGCACAATACAAAGAAAGTGCATACAATAGAGTTAAGATGCGGCTTGTGCTGGAAGCTGTTACAAAGGCGGAAAATATTACCGTAAACGATGAAGATCGGGAAGAGGAGTACCAAAAGCTGGCTGAGCAATACAAACAGGAAGTGGATGAAATCAAGAAAAGCTTTTCAGCCAACGAAGCATACATGGATAACAGTGTGCTGGTGCAAAAGACTATTGATATGCTTATGGATTCGGCTGTATTAATTGAAAGCTCAGCAGAAAACAACGATAATAATGATCATGATCACAACCACGACCATGATCACGATGAACACAACAATGATCAGCATGATCATGAAGCAGAATAATATTATAAACAATCAGTCAAGGAATAAGGAGGAGTCGAAATGAGCCTTGTACCAATTGTAGTAGAGCAGACTAACCGGGGAGAGAGATCTTATGACATTTTTTCCCGTTTACTTAAGGAAAGAATTATATTTTTAGGTGAGGAAATCAACGATGTAACTGCCAGCTTGGTGGTAGCACAGCTTCTATTTCTGGAATCCGAGGATCCGGATAAGGATATCAAGCTTTACATAAATAGTCCTGGCGGCTCTGTTTCTGCAGGCTTTGCTATTTATGACACCATGCAATATATTAAAAGCGATGTATCCACTATTTGTATCGGGATGGCTGCTTCCATGGGAGCGTTTCTTCTGGCTGCAGGTGCTGAAGGAAAACGCTTTGCATTACCCAACAGCGAAATTTTGATACATCAACCTATGGGCGGAACAAGAGGTCAAGCCTCCGACATAGCAATTCATGCGGAGCATATTATAAAGATGAAAAAGAGATTAAACGGCATCCTGTCTGAGCGTACCGGTCAAGCACTGGAAAAAATCGAAAGAGATACCGATCGGGATAACTTTATGTCTGCTCAGGAAGCTAAGGAATATGGTTTGATAGACGAGGTAATTGTTCCCCGAAAATAGCTGATATGAGGTGAAATGATGGCAAGATATGAAGACAAAAAACAGTTAAAGTGCTCTTTTTGTGGAAAAACACAGGATCAGGTAAGGCGATTGGTAGCCGGTCCGGGGGTTTACATCTGTGATGAGTGCATTGAGCTTTGCCAGGAAATAATTGAAGAGGAGTTTGAGGATGCCTCCGAACTGGAATTAAAAGACATCCCAAAACCTACTGAAATCAAGCATGTTTTAGATCAATATGTCATAGGGCAGGAGCGTGCCAAGAAAACGCTGTCCGTTGCAGTATACAACCACTACAAGCGGATCAACAGCGATATCAGAAGCACTGATAATGTAGAGCTTCAAAAAAGCAATATTGTTATGATGGGGCCGACGGGTTCCGGTAAAACACTACTGGCCCAAACTTTGGCGAGAATATTAAATGTTCCCTTTGCAGTAGCTGATGCCACTTCCTTAACTGAGGCGGGATATGTTGGGGAGGATGTAGAAAATATCCTTTTGAAATTGATTCAAGCATCGGACTATGATATTGAAAAGGCTGAAAAGGGTATCATATACATAGATGAAATTGACAAGATTGCTAGAAAATCAGAAAATCCTTCCATAACCCGAGATGTTTCAGGAGAAGGTGTTCAGCAGGCATTATTGAAGATTCTTGAAGGCACCGTTGCCAGTGTTCCCCCTCAAGGAGGCCGCAAGCATCCCCATCAGGAATTTATTCAGATAGATACCACCAACATTCTCTTTATATGTGGTGGCGCATTTGACGGTATAGACAAGATTATTCTAAATCGAATCGGCAGGAAATCCATTGGTTTTGGAGCTGATGTACGCAGCAAGTCCAGTGAGGATGTCGGCGAGATACTTAAGAGTGTTCTCCCGGAAGATCTGCTGAGATATGGCTTAATTCCCGAGTTCGTCGGCAGGCTGCCAATCATTGCTACCTTGCAGACTTTGGACGAGGAATCCCTTATAAAAATATTGAAGGAACCTAAGAACGCATTGGTTAAGCAATACCAGAAACTCTTTGAGATGGATGATGTAGCTTTGGAATTCGATGAAGAAGCCCTGAGAGAGATAGCTAAAATGGCTATCGGCAGGAAAACAGGTGCTCGAGGATTACGTGCTATCCTTGAAGACATCATGCTGAATGTTATGTATGATATCCCTTCTCGAGATGATATCGAAAAATGCATTATCACCAGAGAAACCATATTAAATCATCAAGAACCGATGCTGATCATCGCCGACGGTCAAAAACCGAGAAAACAGTTAAAAAAGGCCAGGGAGAAAAAAGAAACAGCATCCTGATAAAAGAGTCGTATAGTCTTAAGAAGAGCTCAGAACAAGTTTAAAGTTCTGCATGCTCTTCTTTTTTATGCCATTTCTTTCCTGTCGATTGGATAAAAATCCTTCTTCAGCCGTATAATAATCCTGCTTTATATTTTGAAAATGATGGAAAGGCAGGTAATGACCAAGTGACTGAGATCATTATCATCATACAGTTTTTCTTTACTATCATAATAGGGCTGTATTTTTTGAATTTACTGAGAGGGCAGCAAGGAAACAAGTCAGCTGTGGACAGGGAATCTAAATTGGAAATGGAAAAGCTGCAGAGGTTACGGGAAATTTCCTTAACTGAACCCTTATCTGAAAAGACGCGGCCTAAAAACTTTAAGGACATAATCGGGCAGGAGAACGGCATCAAATGTCTTAAAGCTGCCTTGTGCGGTCCAAATCCACAACACATTATCATATACGGTCCTCCCGGCGTGGGAAAAACCTGTGCGGCCAGATTGGTGTTGGAAGAAGCTAAAAAAAACGGACGTTCTCCTTTTAAAATGAATGCCAGATTCATCGAGATGGATGCTACTTCTGTTCGCTTTGATGAACGCAGCATCGCAGATCCTTTGATTGGTTCTGTACATGATCCAATTTATCAAGGCGCAGGTCCCCTGGGTGTGGCAGGTATTCCCCAACCCAAACCTGGTGCTGTTACAAAAGCACATGGCGGAATTTTATTTCTGGATGAAATAGGCGAGCTGCATCCCATACAAATGAATAAATTGTTAAAGGTATTGGAAGATCGAAGAGTATACCTGGAAAGTGCATATTATAATTCCCAGGACAGCAGTATCCCCAGGCATATTCATGATATTTTCCAAAATGGTCTGCCTGCTGATTTTCGATTGGTTGGAGCAACTACCAGGAGTCCTTCTGAAATATCTCCTGCCATTCGATCCCGCTGTCAGGAAATCTTTTTTCGTCCTCTTACACAGGATGAAATAAAATGGATAGCTGAAAATGCCGCATTGAGAGGAAACTTTATCATAGAAAAAAATGCGGTTTCCGTAGTCGGCAGTTATGCAGACAACGGACGAGAGGCAGTTAATATGATTCAACTGGCTGGAGGAATCGCATTAGCGGAAGAACGGAACATCATAAGCACTGAAGATGTAGAATGGGTTGCCAATAATGGTAACTATTCTCCACGATTGAAAAAGAAAATATATGATAACCCTCAAGTGGGGTGCATAAATGGTTTGGCTGTTTATGGTCCAAATCTGGGAACTGTCTTGGATATTGAGGTATCGGCAGTACATGCTGCAAAGGGTAAGGGAGTCATAACCGTAACAGGTATTGTAGATGAAGAGGAAATCGGCGGGGAAGGCAAGAAAATGAAAAGAAAGAGTACAGCAAAGGGTTCTGTGGATAATGTGCTGACTGTAATACGCACATACTTAAAGCTGGATCCCCGAAATTATGATATTCATCTTAATTTCCCAGGGGGAACACCTATTGACGGCCCTTCTGCCGGCATTGCCATTATGACAGCTGTCTACTCAGCAGTCACAGGTAAAGCTATAGACAGTAAACTGGCGATGACTGGTGAAGTTTCCATTCGCGGCGATGTAAAGCCCGTAGGCGGTGTTCCTGCAAAAATAGAAGCTGCGATACAAGCAGGCGTAGAAAAGATCTTCATTCCAATAGACAACTGGCAGGAAAACTTTGCAGATCTAAAAGCTGAGATTATACCTGTGAGAACAGTAAAGGAAGTGATTGATCTTTCTTTGAATAAAACAGATGGAGACAGTGTGTCTGCCAAAGTAACAGCGGAAACAAAGCTTCTTATTGCTTCGAGCACTCCCAAAAAGGGGTATGATTGCACATGCTGAAGAAATTCAGTATAATAATAACGAACTTGATTTTACGATCAAATAAGGAGTGAATACCCCTATGAGCGACAAATCGATAAGAAGACTGCCTTTACTGCCTCTACGAGGTTTAACCATATTTCCCTATATGATACTTCATTTTGATGTAGGCAGATCTCGATCTATTGCCGCATTGGAAGCTGCTATGGTCAATGATCAGGAAATAATTCTGGTTACTCAAAAGGACACGAAAATTGACGAACCGGAAACGGAAGATATTTTTGAAGTAGGAACTATTTCCAGAATCAAGCAGCTGCTTAAGCTGCCTGGTGAAACCATACGAGTTCTGGTAGAAGGTCTGGAAAGAGGAAGAATTCTTGAATATACCAAGGAAGAGCCCTATTATGAGGTCGATATAACCACTCCCCTTCTATATGAAGGAGAGGAGATAGAACTGCAGCTGGAGGCAATTTCCAGAAGTGTACTTTCCAGCTTTGATGATTATGTGAGGTTGAGCAATAAAATTTCTCCTGAGACTCAGCTAACAGTTAATAATCTGGAGGATCAGAACCAACTGGCAGACCTGGTTGCTGCAAATATATTGGTAAGAACTGAAGACAAGCAAAAGGTGTTGGACGCTTTTCATCCCGTAGAAAGGCTTGAAACCTTGTATGACATACTGATTCGTGAAATTGAAATCCTGCAGATAGAAAACAAGATAAACCTTCGCGTAAAGAAGCAGGTGGACAAGGTACAACGGGAATACTACCTCAGAGAACAGCTGAAAGCCATACAAAAGGAATTGGGAGAAAGTGATGGTCTGGCTGGTGAAATTGAAGATTACGAAGAAAAGATAGAGAAGGCTGATCTGCCGGAAGAGGCCAATGAGAAGGCAATCAAAGAGCTGAATCGACTTTCCAGGATGATGCAGGGTTCCGCTGAAGGTTCTGTGATTCGCAGCTACCTGGATTGGATTTTGGATTTACCTTGGAATGTGGAAACAGAGGACAGCCTGGATTTAAAAAATGCAGCTCGTATTCTTGATGAAGATCATTATGGTTTGGAAAAGGTAAAGGAAAGGGTCATTGAATATCTTGCAGTCAGACAGTTGACGCAAACCATGAAAGGACCTATTTTATGTTTTGTTGGACCACCCGGGGTAGGGAAGACCTCCATTGCCAAATCCATAGCCCGCTCCTTGAATCGCAAGTTTGTCCGTATGTCTGTGGGAGGGGTTCGGGATGAAGCTGAAATCAGAGGTCACCGCCGCACTTATGTAGGAGCTATCCCAGGAAGGATTATTACTTCCATCAAATTAGCAGCTTCTAAAAACCCGGTTTTTCTCCTGGATGAGATTGATAAAATGAGCAATGATTTTAGAGGGGATCCAGCTTCAGCCTTATTGGAAGTCCTGGATTCGGAGCAAAATCACTCTTTCCGAGATCACTATATGGAGCTGCCCTTTGACCTTTCTAAGGTGATGTTTTTAACTACTGCCAACACACTGGATACCATTCCCCGTGCCTTACTGGATCGAATGGAAGTCATCCAGATTTCCGGTTATACGGAAGAAGAGAAACGAAATATTGCATCCAAATATTTAGTACCCAAGCAGATGAAGGAGCATGGACTCCCGGAAAACAGCTTGCTGCTTTCTGATTCCAACATCGGCAATATCATCAATTACTATACCCGAGAGGCAGGAGTGCGAAATTTGGAGCGTCAAATAGCCACTATTTGCCGACGTGCTGCCAGAAAACTTTTGGAATCCGGCAAATCCTCAGTTCGGGTGACGGAACGTAATCTTAAAAAATATCTTGGAGCGCCGCGTTTCCATTACGACAAAGTAACTGATCATAACGAAATAGGCATTGTAACCGGCCTGGCTTGGACTTCGGTTGGCGGTGAGACCTTGTCCATTGAAGTTACCCCGATGTCTGGGACGGGGAAGTTGGTATTGACTGGGCAGCTGGGCGATGTTATGAAGGAATCTGCCAGAGCAGGGGTCAGCTATATCAGGTCAAAAGCAGCTGACTATGGTTTGGAGGACGACTTTTATGAGAAAATGGATATTCATATTCATATTCCCGAAGGTGCCATTCCAAAGGATGGTCCATCTGCAGGCATTACTATGACAACCGCTGTACTATCTGCCTTATCCAGGATTCCTGCAAGAAGTGATGTGGCTATGACGGGAGAAATTACCTTGAGGGGACGCATTCTTCCCATAGGCGGCTTGAAGGAGAAAATTCTGGCTGCTCATCGTGCTGGAATAAAAAAAGTTCTCATACCTAAGGAGAATAGTAGAGACTTGGATGAAATAAATGATAATGTCAAGAAAAAAATAGAAATTGTTCTGGTAGACACCATGGATGAGGTATTGACCCACGCCTTTACTCGAATGCCTGAACTTGGACCGGAGGGCAGGGAAAGATGGAGATCAAGAAAGCTGAATTTGTAACGAGTGCTGTAAAAACCAGTGCTTATCCCCAAGATGAGCTTCCTCACATAGCTATTGTGGGGAAGTCAAATGTAGGGAAATCTTCTCTAATTAATGCAATGACCAATCAAAATAAGCTGGCCAGGGTAAGTAGGCAGCCTGGGAAGACCAGGTTGATAAACTTTTTTCTTATCAATGATAAATTTTATCTGGTAGACTTGCCCGGCTATGGTTATGCAAGGGTATCCAAGGCGGAACAGGAGAGCTGGGGGAGCATGATGGATGAATATTTCAAACTGGCATCCCCTTTAAAATGCATAATCCTGATAGTGGATATACGGCACAAGCCTACAGCAGAAGACAAGCAAATGGTCGAATGGATAAAATACTATCGGATACCGGTTCTTGTAGTTGCTTCAAAAGCTGATAAATTAGGAAAAACAAGAATCAAACCTCAGGCAGCGCAATTGCGAAAGCAGCTGGGGTTCTCTCACCAGGTGCCTGTTGTGCCCTGTTCTGTTGTTTCCAAACAAGGCTTGCTGGAACTACTGGCAGAATTGGATGCTTATTTGCCCGAGTAAACATATCCATATAAAGAGCATCTAATCTGCTTCTTCTTCATTAACCGGGTTGATTCGTATACTAACATTGCCCAATTGTATTTCACCACTACCGGTATCTACATTCTTCAATTTTGTTTTCTTTTCTTTCATAGCTGCTTGCTGATCATCATCTGTACTATGTATAATTTCCTCTTTTTCTTCTAATTCCGGTGCATTCTTTTTTTCTTCTATCACAACTCCATTTTCTGATGTATGCAGTAAAGCAGGTTTTGTAGTAAGTTCATTTTCATGTGTAACGGTCCTGGTGTAAGGGATTTTTCCTCTCATGGTTCGCAATTGTTCCAATTCAAAGCTTAACTTGCGAATTTGCGTTTCCATATGAAAAGAGCTTTTATCTCTTTGCCGTACATAATCCTGCAACTCATACAAGGCAGCATGGAAATCATCCAATCTGTTTTGAGCTTCATTAAGCTGAGATTCAAGTTTTTCAATTTTTTGTTTCATTTTATCCATGGGCTCAACAACTACTGGCTTGTTTACTTTTTCATCTTTATCATCTGTATGATCGGGAGACTTTTGTCTGCCAAGCTTTGGAGTTCCACCGAACAAAATCGTTTCCAAAGTCCAATCAAAATCCGGAAATCCATCACCCAGCTGCGGCATGGTATTTGACCTGCCATCCAGGCTCTTGATTATTTTATTATATAAAGTAATTGATTCTCCTGTAATTAGCTGTGGTATTTCCCAGTGCCGGCCCGAAGCATCTCCCTGGCTTGCCATCCCTCTTCCATCTTGAACCCAAAAACAATATAATTTACCAGCTATATGCAGGCTGGGATTTTGCACCTGTTCGATTCCTTCATGTATACAGACCGTTTCAGAAGCAGTGTATTTAAAATCAGGATTAATGCTTTTATAATTTATACGGTATTCAGATCCAATTTCCTCGACCCATACCATATGGAAATTACCTGAACTGTCTGTCTGCCCATTGAATTCGCTGCATATGCAGGGCTTTTGAAACAAAATGGAAGGTTTTGCCCAGGCTTTACTGTTAATGTCATAGTAAATATAATATGATCTTGTCTGATTTTGAATTCGACGTGTATAAACACAAAACAGATTTCCTTTGTCATCGCTGCGAATCAGCTGAGGGGTAACTGACTGATCTGTCAGGAAATTCATAAGCACATCACTATTCCACTTTCCGTCGCTTAGATATGAATGTATTAATGATTCCTGTGCTCTTTTTAAGGAATTTTCAATATAATAAAAAAGATGGATATGTGTGTGAATTGAGAGCAGCTCCAGATAGGAGATATTTTCAAATCTCGATGAAATAGGATATAACAGACGCTGATACCACTGCTCTCCCCTCCACTCATAGTAGATCAGCTGTTTTGATGTATTATAGGCCAGCAAATGGATGTTATCATTTTTGTCAATCGTGACACTGAAATGTCTGACAGCCCGGCTGTCAATTGGAGTTGCATCTGTCCAGGTTTTTTCAGTTCGCCGGTAATATACTATAAGCTGCTGATCATTTAGAGTAAAATACCATTGTTTTCCTAGGGACTCCTCAAGTAAGTAAGATTTAACAGTATTAATCATTTTACTTCACTCCCTGCACCCTTGTTTCATTACAAACATATGAAAAAGCAGGGCGAAATATCACAGCAGGAGACACAATAAAGCTGCCTGTTACATATCATGCTAATGAGAACAAAGTTCTCTTACTATTATATTAGGAAAAGGGGGTCTATTGATGTCATTTTATTCATATAAGAATGAAGGTAATCCTCGTTGTCCGGGAAGAATTGGATTTGACGGATTGAAAAAGATACACGAGAAAGTATGCGTTCAGGTAAACAAGGTTTATGATTCCTGTCTGCAGCAAGAAACTTTAAGTGATGTAAGAATTGTACTGACCGAAGTGTGCAAGAGCCGTACCAATTTTGTTCCTCCCTTTACTTTTGTCAGCTGCAGAAGCACTACAACAAAGGGCAAGCTGATTGGCACCCGCATTGACCGTCTTCCTGAACGTGATAACTTTGCAAGAGTAAGAACTAAAGTGGAAATACCCATTGAAGTCATATTCGAAGATTGCGAATGTCGTCAGGGAACAGGATTGGCTGTCATTACTATCGCCAAGGATGTCGTTCTTTACGTACCAGATGAGTCTGTAATTCCTTTCCAACTGGAGAGCATTGTAAATGCTGTTTGTGTATCAGGGAGATTCATCCCTGGGGAAACCTTCCGTTTTGATGTTGATGTTTGTATCACTATTATTCTAAAGATTGTTGCCAAGGTAGAGCTGTTAATACCAGCCTTTGGTTTCTGCGAAATACCGCCCTGTGAAGAATTTGCAGAGTCGGTTTGCGACGATATCTTCAATCTGCCCTTGTTCCCGCCGCAGCTTGAAGACATTCTTGACAGAAGAAAAGGCGCAGCCCATGCTTTGGGAGAATCCAACGAGGATTAGAAACAAGACAAAAAAAGACTTCAGCGCAACGCTGAAGTTTTTTTGTTGCATTCTTAATTTTGTTATGTTATGATATCAATTGTTCCGGGAAGGGCAGTTTGGTGACAGGCAGAACAAGTAAGCCGAAGTGGTGGAATTGGCAGACGCGCTGGATTCAAAATCCAGTGTTGGCAACAACGTGTGGGTTCGAGTCCCACCTTCGGCACCAGAAAGAAACGACAGTATTCATCAGAATATTGTCGTTTCTTTTATAGAAAAATCAAAGCTCATTAGAACTAATGAGAAGCAGTTTTATGTTTTCATGTGAATTAGTTAATGGACTTGACAGTATTTATGAAGTATGAATAATTTATGTGTATACTGTAACAAATCCGAAACAGTTCCTATACACCTGACACATGAATTGAAGTGTCAATAAGAGATTAATTAAAGGGGGATTGTATTATTATGTCAAGTGCTTTTTGTACAGAATGTGGATCTGGGTTGGAGATGGGTGCAAAGTTTTGTGACAACTGCGGAGCTTCTGTCCTGCCTTCGCAGGCTGCACAGCCGCAAACCCAATCACAGCCGCAACCGCAACCGGTAAAACCAATACAGTCGCAGCCGGCTGCTGTTGAGCCTGCAGCGTACCAGTCACAGCAGCAGTATACTGCTCCGGCTCAAGCCGCGGCGAAGGCTGCGAGCAATGAAACTCTTGGTGTTTTTGGCTATATACTTACAATGTTGGGGCTTTCCATACCTATTGTCGGCATCATACTGGTTTTTGTGTGGGCTTTCGGTGCGAATACCAACCTTGCTAGGAAAAATTTCAGCAGGGCAGTTCTTATTCTCGGCGTTATAGGCATAGTATTTGCCATAGCTTTGGCTTCTACAATACAAAGTATTCTGGTACCCTTGTTTATGGAATTATCGGAAGGTATGTAAGTGATCAGCTAAGAAGAAAGGTAGATGATATATGGCATTTTTTGAAAGGATGAAAGATAAAACCAGTGATATGCTGGAAATATCCAAACTAAATGGAAAGATAAAAGATGAAAAAGCAAAAATTTCAGCCAATATGTCAAAAATTGCAGAATACTATTGGGCAAAATTTGAAAGCGGGGAAGCATTGGATTCTGAAGCTACGACATATTGTTCTGCCATTCTGGAAAGCAAAAATGCTATTACAGAATTTAATCAGGAAATTGTTAGAATTAAAGAAGAACCTCAGCAGGCAGCTGAAACCCCCGCTCAACAGGAAACAGCAACAGAACCTGCACCGATACAGCCGCCCTCGGGTGTACCTGTTGTGGAAACGGTTGAAAAAGCAGTCATCTGTTCTGGCTGCGGTACAAAGCTGCAATCTGACAAGAAATTCTGCTCCGACTGCGGTACACCAATACCCCCTCCGCAAGCAATTATCGAAAAACCAACCATTCAAGCGGAATCGAAACCTTCATACTGCACCTCCTGCGGTAAACAGCTTGCTGCAGGCAAAAAATTCTGTGCACAGTGTGGTGCACCTGTACCTGTAAAATAAATCTTCTTTGCCGGTTTGAAATCCTGAATACTTTTAATGATGTTCTGCAACAATTTTCTATCTCTCTCGTCTGTAAATATATGAAAGGGGGGAGATATAAATTTGAGACATTGTGAATATAAAAAGTATCTTTCAAGTTATGTAGACGGGCAGTTGGATCCCATTCAGGAAAGTCAGGTGGAAGAACATCTCCCTCTCTGCCGCAGCTGTAAAGTAGAATGGGAAGAGCTCACGAGACTCAAAACGCTGTGCACCAAGCTGCCTGAAGAAGAATTGCCCCAGGGCTTACACCAACGGATTCTTAACCAGGTTAAGCTGCCAGAGAAATCAACACACAAAGGGCTTTGGTTGAAACGATGTGCAGTTCCGTTGGCAGCAGCCTTATTCATTTTCCTGGTTAGTAAATTTACTACGGAGGGTTTTTCAAGTTTTGATAAAAGCACCGCTCCAGGTTCACAAATATCTGGCGGACAAGCGGATGTTGCTATGGCCACACGAGCAGCAGATGAAGGCAATCCAGAACCTCCAATAGGAGCTCCAAAAGATAGTCCAGGTGATGAAGATGGTACTGTAGAAGAAGTTATTCGGGAGACAGATCCCTTGTCTGATAATCAAAGAATTGAGAATGAAAATTCCGAGTTCTGTTCAGACTTAGACGATAAATCATTAACACCAGATGCTGCAGAAGAACCAGGTAAGATAATAGATGACCCGGTTCCAGAGCCAATAACGCATAGGGGAAATAAAGCTCCATTCTACAAAGATATGAAATTTGGCTTGGCTTTTACCGGTGCTGTAATAACTGCACTACTCATATTTCGTGTATTGAAAAGAAAAAGGTGAAGATGTTCTTCACCTTTTTTGTATTACAGCTGCAAAGATTCCTGCTTCACTTTCAATTCAGCATATATGTACTGTTCCAGTGTAACTGCTCATAAGCTTCATTGTAATATGAGAAAAAATATGATAAAGTCAATTAGTAAACAGGTACAAGCTCAGGCTATCTTTTTTTATGTGTCAATATGAGATTTGCCGGACGGAAGGCGGTGTGACAGAGTTCGTTGCAGTTGATGACAATCCAAGTCACTGAACTCACTTGTTATGAACAAAACAATAATGGTAGTAGATGGAAACAGCCTGCTGCATAGAGCTTTTTATGCTATTCCTGTCTTGTCCAACAAGAAGGGAATGTTTACCAACGCAGTATATGGTTTTATGAATATGCTCCTGAAAGCCATTCAGGATTATGAGCCCTATTCACTGGCTGTCGCCTTTGATAAAAAAGCACCGACATTCCGTCACCTTGCCTATGAAGATTACAAAGGTACACGGCAGAAAGCACCGGAGGAGTTGGTGCCTCAGTTTGAGTTGGTAAGAGAATTGCTTCAGCTTATGAATATTCCCATATATGAGCTGGATGAATATGAAGCAGACGACATATTGGGAACCATATCTCAGTCATGCGGCAGTAAGGATGATCATGTGCTTCTGGTAACTGGGGATAAAGACGCCCTCCAGTTGATTTCCGATTACACAGAGGTCCTTTTAACAAAAAAAGGAATTTCGGTCATGCATAGATATGATGAAGAGAAACTGGCGGAGGAATATGGTTTGACACCGAAGCAGTTCATTGACATGAAAGGCTTAATGGGTGACACTTCTGATAATATTCCCGGCGTTCCGGGTGTAGGTCCCAAAACTGCTATCAAGCTTTTAAAAGAATATGATACACTGGAAAATGTGTTGGACAATGCTGAGAATATTAAAGGTAACAAGCTCAGAGAAAATCTTACCATATACAGACAGCATGCACTTCTCAGCAAGGACTTGTCCACAATTCGCTGCGATGTCCCCATCGACTGCAGTATTTTATCTCAGCCCCTGGGTATTAAAAAAACACCGGAGTTAAAGCAATTTCTGGTGGATTTGGAGTTAAATACTTTAATCGACAGATTGGGTTTTGAAATTTCCGAATCAGATGTAGTTATCAGGGACAAAACCATCGTAGAAATAAGAAAAATGTATGATCTGCGTTCTCTGGCTCAGCTTTTAGTGGAACAGGAAGAGGTAGTATTTCTACTTCAACCGTATATCAGTTTTGCCTGGAATGAGGATAAGGTTTATAAGTTAATATGGCAGGAAGATTTGCTTAGCGAAGGTTTAAACGAAGATGATGTTTGGAGTACATTACAGCCTTTCTTTGAAAACAAGAAAATACGCAAACTGACCAATGATGCAAAAAGTATAATACCTGGTCTGAAAAAACTGGATATATCAATAGAGTCATTGGTGTTTGATGCGCAAGTAGGAGCCTATCTCCTGGAACCAACCAGAAGTAAATATGATATAAAGCAGCTTCTATATGATTACAAGCAAATTGATGTCTCTGAAGCTGATGCATCTGATCTGCTGATCCTGATTCGAGAAATGAAGAAGCGCTTGAAAGACGCAGAGATGGAAGGCTTATATCGACAAATTGAACATCCTCTCATTCGTGTACTTCTGGATATGGAGATGGAAGGCTTTAAGGTAGACAAGGAAATGCTTCAACAGTTGGATGTAGAGTTCACAGCCCATGTAAATCGTCTAACAGAGGAAATCACAGATTTGGCAGGGGAGTCATTTAATATTAACTCTCCAAAGCAATTGGGGGACATTCTATTTGATAAACTGGAGCTGCCGGTTCAAAAGAAAACTAAAACTGGATATTCTACGGACATAGAGGTTTTGGAAAAGCTTTCCGGTATGCATCCTATTGTGGAAAAAGTAATCGATTACCGCCAGGTGATGAAGCTGAAATCTACCTATATCGATGGATTACTTCCTTTGATTCATCCATCGGATGGAAAAATTCACTCCAGCTTCCACCAGACAGTTACAGCAACGGGTCGAATCAGCAGTACAGATCCCAATTTGCAGAATATACCCATTCGAGATGAAATGGGCAGAAGAATTCGGAAGGTGTTTACTGCCAGTGATGAAGAACATATTTTAGTAGATGCGGACTACTCACAAATCGAGCTTCGTGTTCTTGCCCATATATCCGGCGATCCGAATTTATTGGAAGCTTTTCTACAGAAGCAGGATATCCATCGCCGTACAGCTGCTGATATCTTTGGAGTATCTATGGATGAGGTGACAGGGGAACAGAGGAGCAGTGCCAAGGCTGTCAATTTTGGTATAATCTATGGTATAAGTGACTTTGGTTTGGCAAGAAACCTTGGTATTACCAGGGCTAAAGCGAAGAAATATATAGACAGCTATTTACAGCGCTTTCCCATGGTACAGGAATATATGACTAAAATTGTGTTGGATGGGAAGAAACATGGATATGTGTCCACCTTATTTAATCGAAGGAGAGAGATTCCTGAGTTGAGTTCCAGAAATCATAACATCCGAAGCTCTGGTGAGCGCATTGCTTTAAACACACCAATTCAAGGTACAGCGGCAGATATTATAAAGCTGGCTATGATCCGTGTACATGGCGAATTAAAAGACAGAAACTTAAAATCCAGACTGATATTGCAGGTTCATGACGAATTAATAATCGATGCATGGCTGTCTGAGCTGGAAGAGGTAAAGGAGCTTTTACAGAATCAAATGGAAAATGCCATAGAACTGGCAGTTCCCTTGGTAGTAGATATTGGAACCGGCAAAAACTGGTGTGACGTGGAATAGGTGAATTGTAGTGAAAATTATAGGATTAACCGGAGGAATTGCATCGGGTAAGTCAACAGTTTCACGTATGCTTATGGAGTTAGGGGTTCCTGTTATCGATGCTGACGCAGTTTACAGCAATCTGGCTTCGAAGGGCAATCGTGTTTGGGAAGCCGTGTATGAAACTTTTGGTAAAGAATACTTTCTGCCTGATGGGGAAATAGACCGCAAAAAGCTTGGGGAACATATATTTTCAGACAGTCTGGGAAGAGAAAAATTAAACCGGGTGACTCATCCATTGGTGAAGGATGAAATGGGGAAAATTTTAAAGCAGATAGAGCAAGAACAAAATCCTCCACTCGTTATCCTTGATGTACCCTTGTTGTTTGAGTCCGAGTGGGATCAATGGATGGATGAGGTTTGGATTGTAGCCATACCGGAACAGATGCAGCTGGAAAGGCTTATGTTAAGAGACAATCTCACCTGCAAACAGTCTCTATCCCGGATACACAGTCAGATGAGTCTGGACACAAAGAAAAGACTGTCCAATGTGGTCATTGACAATTCTGGATCCTTTCAAGAAACCAGACTGCAAGTCCAGAAGCTGTTGAAGGCATTTTTATTTTCGGAGGAAATGGAATGAGAAAACCAAAGGGAAGAAAGGGCACAACGCGCTTACTGATTTTCCTGGTAATGATCTTGATATTGGTTTTCTTTGCAGATGACAGTCATGTGATTAAACGCAGACAATATCCTTTAAAATACGAAAATTGGATACAAAAATATTCAGAAGAGTATTCAGTAGATCCTTACATGGTTGCCTCAGTCATCCTGGTGGAAAGCAGATATCTTCCAGATGCAGTATCTTCCAAAGATGCCAAGGGTTTGATGCAAATCCTGCCAAGTACGGGAGAGTGGGCTGCTGGCAGGATGAAGTTGAAAGGCTATCAGGAAAAGCAGTTGTTTGATCCTGAGATAAATATCCAAATTGGATGTTGGTACCTCAGTTTTTTATCTTCTCAGTTTCCAGATAACATGGACCTTGTTTTAGCTTCCTACAATGGTGGAATTGGCAATGTCAACAAGTGGCTGACAAACAAGGAATGCAGCAAGGATGGAAAAAAGCTGGATCATATTCCCTATGGGGAAACCAGAAATTATGTAGTAAGGGTACAGGAAGCTTATAAAATATACCAGGAGGTTTACCCATATTTGGAGCTTCCAGGCGATTAATTTAACTGTAATGTGCTTTGAAAGGACTTAGTAGCAAATGAAGAATTACTGGGCTGTAATACTGACCATAGTTCTAATTTTATTCATTACTGGTTGTGGTTTGACCAAATTACCGGAAACTCACCTGATAGAGGAAGAGTCTCTTCCAACAGCTTCACCTGAGCCGACAGTTCAACCTCCGCGCAAAGGAGGTGAATTGCGGGTAGCATTAACTGCGCCCGACATTCTGAATCCACATTTAACTCAGTCCAGGGATATGCTGAATTTTCTTGGTTTGATATTTGAAAGCCCCATAGCATATGACTCCAATCATAAGCCAATACCTTGGCTTGTCGAAAAATGGGAGACCTCACCGGATGGCAGATTATGGGTCTTTGACCTTCGTAAGGATGTTAAGTGGCATAATGGTGAAAATCTTACCGCTGAGGACATTCTATTTACTTTGGAAGCACTTCAAAGCGGGAGTTTAAATTCCTTTTACCAAAAAAACATATTTGAAAACACTAATATTGTAGAAGCCAATTTGCGCGGGGGAGATCCCTATACTTTTTTTATTCGGCTTGGCGAACCTTCCTGTCTGATTTTGGATATTCTCACCTTTCCTGTATTGTCAAAAAGCATATATCAATCCATAGAGAATATCGCTAATAAAAATAAAGATCAGCTTCCAGTTGGAACAGGTCCTTACCGTATTGATACAGATCAGCCGGACGATGAATCCATCATTAAGCTGACGGAAAATAAGTACTGGTGGGGTGATGAACCCTATATCAGCAGCATAGTGGGAAAAGCATATGATACCAACGATGAAGCCAGAACAGCCTTTCAAAAAGGCGAGGTAGATCTGGCAGATTCCAGCATAGTGTATGCTAACACGCTTATAAGCCGCAGAAACGCAGGGCATTATAAATACTTAACCCCGTATTTTGAATTTCTGGCATTCAACAGCAGCCATTCCCTGTTACAGGACAAAACCATTAAGAAAGCCATTGCCTACGCCTTGGATCGTAAAGATATCATATCGAAAGTATATCTGAACAATGCAGAAACAGTTGATGTGCCGATTCAATCCAACTGCTGGCTGTATGATAGCAGATACCGTATTTATGATTATGATCCCAATAAAGCTCTTCGCCTATTACAGGAGGAAGGTTGGGAGGATACCGACAGAGATGGTGTGCTGGACAAAATAATTGATGAGAAAAAGGTAGATTTGACTTTTTCGCTGATGACTAACAGTGACAATGATTTTCGAAGAGATTCTGTTGAATTGATTGCCAAACAGCTGGAGACTATAGGAATTCGCGTAGAGATCGAAAATGTTCCCTGGGAAATCATGCAAACGGAGAGATTGCCTAATGGGGAATTTGATGCTGTTTTGACCGGCTTCAACTTGAGTGTGGTGCATGATTTGAGATTTTTTCTTCATTCATCTCAAATAGGAGAGGGACTTGGTAATTTTATGGCTTACAGCAAACCTGAAATGGATTGGCTGTTGGATAATGCAGCAAGGGCTGTTACTGAAGAAGCTAGATGGGAAGCTTATCAGGAGATTCAAAAATATCTTACTCAGGAAATGCCCATAGTCAGTTTGTATTTCCGCACTGGTTCCATACTGTATGACGAGCGTATTCATGGTATAGATCATATAAGCGAATGGAGTATATATAGAAATATAAAGGACTGGTACTTGATAAAATAAACACCCTCGTCCTGGCACCTCTTGGCACAGACACCAACTTTTTTTGTTGACAATTGTATCCGACATAGCTATAATAATGATTGTGACTTTTTCAAGCAAAGGCAAAGCAGAAGTCACTCTTTGCGGAAGTGGCGAAACTGGCAGACGCGCTATCTTGAGGGGGTAGTGGGCAACGCTCATGCGGGTTCGAGTCCCGCCTCCCGCACCAGAAAGACTGTCGATTTATGTCGACAATCTTTTTTTATATTATAATGGAAATAGTTAACTATTTGTGGTACTATTTAAGCAAAGATTATTTATATAATAGGAGGGTATGTGATGAAAAGAAAAGGTGTCTTCATTATCGTTGGTTTAATTGTGATTGTTGGAGTCGTAGCATTTATATATTTAACGAATAGTAATAATTCAATGCTTTCAGGCAATACCAAAGAAGTTGATAAAATAACTGTAAGCAGTAATTTTGACAGCTTATCTGAGCCTAAAACATTATCCGATGAAGAAATGAAAACCGTGTTGGACTTATTAAAAACCCTAAGGACAACTACTGTAAAACACCCCAAACACCTTGAAAGTATGGAAAATGACCCTGCTTACACAATTAAAGTTGAATATGAAAACGGAAATATAGATGAAATTTATTCAACTGAAATAAAAATAAAATATTTTAGATTTCTTGACAGCAAAGGTCCTGATGGCGATAAGGGTTATATTATTAGTAATAAATCTGACGAACTTCTTCAATTTCTGAACGAAAAATTTAATAAATAGATAATGCATTCACCCTATATTATGAGCATAATCTCCATAAATCACTTGCATCTTTTTTGTTACCTCTTTACATAACTGATACCGCAGATTGATACAATGTATCTTTCTGCGGTATCGTTTTTTTATCCTCTGGGAGCCTTATATATCAAGGACTATTGAAACCGCGTGGTGCATTTATACTCTGCCGATGCCTATATACAGTGTTATAAGGCTATGAAAACCTTCGAAATTATGGTGTGACTACAATATCTTGCGTTTTGCTACCGTTAAACAACCCCTATTCGTTAAACGACCATATGCAAATGAAAATCCCAAGGAAAGCAACAGCTTCTGCCATCCTTGGGACTCTATATTTCTACCGTGATTTCACTTCCATTCTGGAAGCTAAATACCAGACGCTCGTCTGTATAGACCGTCACATAGTCAATTGTCATGTTCCAGTGTTTTTCATCGAAGGCAATGTCCAGACAATCAAGTTCCGTTATTTCAAAGAGGAAACCACTCAGAACATCCGCCTTGAACTGCCGCTCCTCGCGTTCTTTCATGTAGCCTGCATGTTTATCTTTCAGTGCTTCGTATCTTTCCACAAGTCCGTCATACCGTTTTGCGTAGCATTCCTGATCCAACGTCTGGGAGGCGTTGTCCTCTATGCACTTCTTGATGAGTCCGGTGACAATGTCCATTTCCGGCAGAACCCTATCTATTTTTGTGTCTATCCCGGAGCAGTCGCTCAATTCATCTTTTACAATCCTACCGTCGTCAAGCAGTGCCTCGCGGTTTTCAATCAATGTGCTGAGCGCAATAACAAAATAATCCTTTATCTGATCTTCTGTCAGGTGCGGCGTCCGACACTTTTCTTTACCTTTGAACTTGCCGTTGCATTGCCAGATGACCCGCCGATATTGGTCAGTAGAGTGCCATACCTTTGAGCCGTAATATTCACCACAGTCACCGCAGATGATTTTCCATGAGAACGGGCTTTGGCAGTTGTGTCGCCTAGGATTGGACTTTCGGCGTTTCGTTTCCGTTTGCACCTTTTCCCATTCCTCTGGCTCGATGATTGCTGGGTGGCTATCTTCTACATAATATTGAGGAACCTCACCTTCATTAGCTTTCATCTTCTTGGTCAAAAAATCCAGCGTAAACGCTTTTTGCAGGAGAGCTGAGCCCTTGTACTTTTCATTTTTGAGAATGCTCTCAATCGTGCGTATCTGCCATTTTGCCTTTCCTCCCGGCGTTGTGATTCCTTTCTGTGTCAGGTACTTCGCTATAAAACTTGTGGATTTTCCACCTATGAAAAGTTTGTAAATTTCTCGAACAGTCTCAGCTTCCTCCGGCACGATTTCCGGCAATCCATCCGGGCCTTTACAGTATCCGAGAAACTGCCCGTATGGTAGGCTGACCTTTCCGTCTGAGAACTGTTTGCGTCGCCCCCAAGTTACGTTTTCAGATATACTCCGACTTTCCTCCTGCGCCAGAGACGCCATAATCGTCAGCAGCAGTTCACCCTTACCGTCAAAAGTAAAAATCTGCTCCTTCTCAAAATAGCACTCCACGCCTTTCTCCTTGAGCTTTCGTATGGTGGAAAGACTGTCCACCGTATTTCGGGCGAAGCGTGACACGGATTTTGTGACGATAAGGTCGATTTTTCCGTCAAGGGCATCATCAATCATTTCATTGAAGCCGTCACGCTTCTTAGTGTTCAAACCGGAAATACCTTCATCGGTATAAACCTTGACGAATTGCCATTCCGGGTTATCGCTGATGAATTTGGTGTAATAATCCACCTGCGCCTCATAGCTGGTGAACTGTTCGTCACTATCAGTGGAGACACGAGCATATCCGGCTACCCGTCGGCGAGACACCTGTTCTATGGGTCTCCTAGTTCGTGGATTGAACGTGGCAGGTATCACCGTCACATTTTTTGCTGTTGCCATAAAAGCGCCTCCTTGT
This sequence comes from Firmicutes bacterium UBA5454, assembly GCA_002426555.1. Lineage (GTDB taxonomy): Bacteria > Bacillota > Clostridia > Caldicoprobacterales > DTU083 > UBA5454. The sequence goes on from DIQU01000061.1 coordinate 23,808, forward strand.
AATAAAGTGTATATTCAGATGGATGAATCCATCGATGATTTCAGGTTTTCAAGTTTTTTCTTGCGAGCAGCAGCTTTCTTTTCATCCGTCCAGCTTTCCGCTCTGGAGCGGTCTTGCCACCGTTTAACGCTCTCTGTGCTGTCTTTGAAGCTGAATACCAATATGTTGTGGTTCTTGACTCTGATTGCCGTTATTTCGCTCTGAAAGGCTTTCGTGTCAAAGGAATCGAGGTTGAGCACCTCGGTTGTGACCTTGTATAATGTCTCTTCTGGGATCTGCTTGGATGCGCAGTATGCTTTGCCCATTGTGTTAAAGGTGCTACATATCCAGACCGGGCGAGTCGCTGTTATTTTGCGGTGGTAGTACTTTCCGCAGCTGTCGCAGATGAGCATTCCAGTAAAGGGGTAACTTTGAGCAGGCTGCTCAGAGCGGTTATACTTCTCTGCTCGGCGTTGAATTTCGTCCTGCACGGCCATGAATGTGTCCATGTCAATAATTACTTCATGGGTATCTGTAGCGTGATACTGCGGCAGCTCGCCGTGATTGATGAGGGTTTTCTTGGTGAGATGGTTTTCCCGGTAAGTCTTTTGCAGCAGGAGATTGCCGGTGTATATGTAATTCCGCAGAATCTTTGAAATACCGGTTTTGCTCCATGTACTGCCCAGCCTTGTTGGAACATTACCTTCAATAAGCTTTTTCATAATTGCCGTGACGCCCATACCGGTAAGGTAATATGCAAATATGGTTCTGACCGTCTCAGCTTCATCTGAAACGACTACGTACTTGCCATGATCATAACGGTAGCCTAGCAGAGTTCCGTTCCAAGGCTTGCCTTCCTCGAAATTCTTTCTTATTCGCCATTTTTGATTCTCACTGGCGGACAGGCTTTCTTCCTGCGCATAAGATGCAAGGATGGTCATCATCAGTTCGCCGTTGCCGCTTATGGTATGAATGTTCTGCTCCTCGAAATACACGTCGATGCCCATGCTTTTGAGCTCCCTAACAGACTCCAACAACGTGACCGTATTCCGGGCAAAGCGGGAAATGCTCTTTGTGATGACAATATCGATTTTTCCATCTCTGCAATCGGAAAGCAGAAGCTGGAAGTTTTTACGAGTGTCTTTTGTTCCGGTCAACGCCTCATCCGCATATACGCCAACATACTGCCAGCCTTGATGCCTTTGTATAAAGTCGCTGTAATAACTGACCTGCGCCGACAGAGAATGTAGCATGGCGTCCTTACCGGACGAAACACGAGCGTAAGCTGCGACCCTCATTAGCTTTGGAAGATCGGCATCGGGAAATGCTACTTGTTCAACAATTCGAGCCATTGGGATACCTCCTTTGTATCAATTAGGTGTTACTATATACAGCCATACAAACCGAGATATTTTTATCTGCCAGCGGCTTTCTTGGCCTGCCGCCGGTGCCAGGTTGAGGGCCTCGATTACCCATTTACATCATCCTTTCTTTAAACTTATGGGGTTAATACCCCTAAAACTTTCCCGTTTTTCTACACGAAGCCCCACGCCGCTGTCCGCTTTAAAAAGCTGTGGAGATAAGACCACCCCCTATGGGGCTTCTGTGCTCAGGACGCATATTCGGTTCGAGACTCCCGTAGGAAACCGTCATCGCCGAAGTCGGCGTCTGTGAGACCATGCACCAGAGCATACAGTTTATCTACCCATGCACCGATGTCGCTCTGCGGAATGTTCTCGATAATCTTAATGATACGACGCTTGTCTTTCCAGAGATAGATACGCGCTTTCTTACTGAGGCTGGAAGTATTCACACCGGAGATTTCAACGTCATAGCCCTTGCCAAAGTCGCGATAGATGACGCGCTCAAGGTCAATGTCGGCGATGCAATACTCACTGCCGAGCCTTTTGCAGAGTTCCTTCATGTGTCTGGTCGGCTTGGAGACCGTCCAAATGTTACCCATGTAATTTCACCTCTTTTTTAATAGTGTAAAAAGAGCACCGAAACCGATGCCCACGTTTTTTTGTCCTTTCTGTCACGCGTCCTTATGCGTATACAGCGGTTCATCAGTGAATTGATATAAAAAGTAGTAATTTAACGATTATTATTTTTATTACTTTCAATATATCTCCACCCCTCGGGACACCGCGACAAAAAGGACAAAAGACCATTTACGTTTCATTTTCATATAAACACGGATTGACGAGATAGGTCTGTGCTGCGGGTCGGCCTTTGCCGGAGTACGTCTCTTCTTTCGGAGCAATGTACCCGTAATCAGCGAGATGGTTCAGAACCGGCTGGACTTCTTCCACAGTCTTGATGCTGCGGCAGAGGCGCATAATATCTCTGCGCCTGAATTCCACAAGACCGTTCTTTGTGATAACCGACAGCACATATTTACATTGTTTGACCATAGCATCCGCACCCATAAGCGAGAATGCAGCTTTTGCATGCTCTGTGAAGTACTGACCGATTGAAATTGCGTTTTCCATTGTCTTTTCGTCCACGATCAGCGGAGGCGGATCATCGAGGAAATCATGACTACGGCAGACGGATGCCCTGCACAGGATTCCGGCGATAGGAAGAACGGCACCAGCAAGCTTGCCAACCCAGTCTGTTATATCAGCAAAATCTGTTTTTATTTTCGGTTCCAGATCTTCTACAAAAGTTTCAAGCAGCTTATCTGCTTCCGGGGAAAGAGTAATCAGTTCCGGCTCTGCAAGCTGTTCATCATCAAGCAGATTGCGGATTAAGGAGTCATATCCTCTGTACACATCCTCTGAAATAGGTTCTGTGCGATACTTTCGCGTTCCAACAATGGATGTTGGCATGCAGTAAAGGAATCTGGCAGTAAGACCTCTGCCACGAAATGTTCCATTCTGCATCAGGCCGGACAGCACATTTGGTTGTACAGTGAGAAGTATGGTCAAGGCGGGATTCATAATGCTTTCGCTTTCTCTGCCGACCCTATCAACTCTAATACAGTCACCGGAGTGACCTTTCAGGAAGACATCAATATTGACATTCTTGGTGTAGATTCCGGCAAGCATGTCGAAGATACCGCCTTCCGAAGACACAATTGCAGTTTTGCCGCCTCCATCAGAAAGAGCTGAGTTCAACTTTTCCGTAGTGATGTCATCGACATACAGCCGGAGCGGGTTCTTCACTTTGTACTCTGCAATCTCTGAAGCAATGCGGTCTAGCTCTCCATCTTCCAGTTTGCCTTTCGCAGCCTGGTCCTCCATAGATTTTTGCCTTCGTTCCAGTACACGCTTATGCATTTTGCTGGCTTCAAAGGAGCCGCTATTCTGCTTGTTGTATTCGGTTTCATATGCATTTAGCGGCTTTGTTTCTGCGTTTATTACCGCAGACTTTCGCTCAGACGGTTCTGCCACTTCAACAACATACAAGTTCAGCGGCTCTATCCAGTCGGGCTTACCGCGAATACGGTACTTGCCCTGCATACAGAGTGCCATGATAGCAATTGAAGCACTGGCGCTCATATCGACCGGAGTCTGTGTGCTTTCAGCAAGCGCAACGGTATACATCCGTATGACTTCCGGAAGTGCCTCTACCGGGAAAGTCGGCAGCGTATATTCGTCGAAAGGTATCGGCGTTTCCCACTGCGGTTCCTTAGGACTGTTGTATTCCTCCGGGCTTATGTATCCGGGTTGCATTTTGACCTTCTTATAGAACTTCTGAGCACTGTGCCAGATCCGATCGACCTCTGAATCCGCTAGCGGCGGATCGCATTTATCTGCATATTGAAGGAACATTTTATATGCATGGTCGGTATCTCCGTGACGTTTGATTGTTTTCCCGGCAATCAGTGAAAGTGTCGAGTTTCTTCTTCCGTCCGGGATCACTTCATCCAGCTCTGCAAATGCCTGTTCTGATTCCCATTCGGCAACGAACTCGGTCAGACTTTTTCCACCATTATGGATAATGACCTCCGCATCGGGATTGCCATAAAAGAAGCGCCCGGCATCAAGGGCATTCTCATCAAAGAACGGGAATATGGTCTGCACCTTCTTCATGAATGCGGAAAATGCACTTGGATCCTTTATAGAGCCGACCCGGAAGGTCACATGATATCGTGGGCGCGGAGACTTATTGTTTTTCTGTTTCATATTGGATCGGCTAGTGGTTAAAACGAAATCAAGACTGCAAAAAAGCTCCTTGGTATCGGCAGGATCAATCCAATCTTCTGGATTATCTGAATGGTCGTTGTCATTATCGAACGTAACGACCTCGGCACATCAAAATTGTCAACGCTCCGATAGCTGCCTTTGAACTTAATATTCACATGGTCATAAGCGACAGCCGCTTTTATTTCCTCGATGCTGCGGGCCCGGAGTTCAGTGTTGTACTGGCAGTTAAATGCGTCCCCAACACAATCAGCTAGGTAATACGGAAGAGTAAAATTGCTTGGAGGCATTATGAATCACCACTTCCAGACTTTTTCATGAGCCAGTCATGAAAAGCCTCAACCGGTACCAGAATTCTTGTGCCAATACGGAGTATGGGAAAGCCGGGCTGCTTTACAAGTTCATATGCCTTTGGAAGGCTTATGCCCATCTGTGCCGAAAGCTCCTGTACACTCATCGTCGATTTCTCCATTTGCGGTTTCCTCCTTTTCTTGATATTTGTTTTGGTTTCAGCATCCACCATTCGCTACCGTTCCTAAGGCAGCCACCTGTTCGTGGTCTCCTCGTATCCGATTGCAGTAGAGGCGCTCCAGTTTTCACCATCGTGGCGGCGGCACTGCAAAAGTATCTCTTGCGGGTGGACTATTTTGTTTTCAAGGAACATTAATCAAAGAGTTTTACAATTTGCTCTTGTATTTAATGCCATTGTATAATAAAATGTAATCGAAGTATAATTCTCAACGCTTACACAAATGATTACATTCAAAGGGTGAATGATATGAAAAGACTACCGGTAGAAAACCTTGGTTTTGTTGAAATAGGCGGAGTAGGTGAAATGATATACAGGGCTGTGCGATTTCCTGAGTATATCCCGGACTATGACGATGACGGCGAAATAATTAAACCTATATTCACAGGGGGTCATGCTCCCCAAAGCGGTACCGATACCTCTCTGACTGGCCAGGAACTGTTGGTTAGCCTATGTAATCTTTATGGGAAATTAAATAACCCAGACAGCNNTTCGCTACCGTTCCTAAGGCAGCCCCTTACTTGAGGTCTCCTCGTATTGGCTCGGCGTTCCAACGCTCCGGCTTTCACCATCGTGGCATGTCTTCGCAGAGTATCTCTTGCGGGCGGACTATTCAGTTGTCAAGGTACATAAAACAAAGAGTTTAGTAATTTGCTCTTGTGTTTAATGTAATTGTACAGTATGATGTAACGGAGGGCAAAAATCTAAACGTTACTCTTAATGTTACGGAGGTGCACTCATGCCATATGATGGAATGGGTAATTATATAGAATCAAAAGCCAACAACACTTCTGATGTCATCGGCTTTGGGGATGTTGGCGGTATTGGCCAGCTGATATATCACACATTCAGATTTAAAGATTATGAGTTTCAAGAAGGTGCAGGCGAATCATGGTACTTAAAGCCGATTATCTACAAAGGTATGAAGCCGGATTTAGATAAGGCAAATGGATTTTCCGGGAAGGAACTATTCCGGGAGCTATATAATCTGGGCAGAAAAATAAACGACTTTTCGGAAGAAAAGCCGTATGTTGATTTAATTATAGAATTTTGTAAGGATGTTGCCCATCCGTACTATATAGACACTGTGTATTCCTTGATGACAGAAAAGCAGTTTGATATCGCAGATGATGGTGAAATGCTTGAGAGGGAGTCAATGTTCAGTCTCTCCACTTTTCTGCATGACCTAGAAAGTTTCTATACAGCGGCACAGTTCTATTTTGCGTTGAAAAAAGTATGTGCCGGT
>DIQU01000061.1:29846-61695 GCA_002426555.1 Firmicutes bacterium UBA5454
CGTTGAAAAAAGTATGTGCCGGTGATGGAGACGATGCTTTTGATTTAGCACAAGAGGGCAAGTTCTTTAAAGGTCTACCGTATTTTGAAAAATACAAATGTGAAGAGTACTTGCAAGAACATGAGCTGGAAAAAGGTGAAATTACTCCGCAGCAATTGCTCGATGAAATGATAGCTGAGAGGAAAAAGAATAAAAAGCAGGGGCAAACGGAGGGCACATGGTTTGCTCGTGAGCCATTCGACTATTATGAAGAACTACGGGATCAGTTGATGGATATGATACCGGATTTTCACATGAGGCTGAAAGTTAATCCGAAGAATAATCAAGTAGTCTTTGCTGCGGATGTCCATTCCGTCTTTGATATTTGTTGGTACACTCTTGCTCGTATGATTGTTGACTTCGGCCCACCGGAGGAAGGCGGCCAAACAAGAGAACTGAACGAAGGTGCGCTCATTACCTGTCTGCACTGCGCAGAAGCTTTCATTCGTGACAATAACCGCCAGATTTACTGTAAAAAGGTCGAGTGCCAAAGGGCACATAACGCTGCAAGGCAACGAAAATATCGCGCTAATAAAAAGTTATCAGAGACAAGGGCTAAGAATAATGGATAAAAATAGGCCTCGTTGCCATCGCTCAAACGAGCATGGTAATGAGGTCTTTGATTATCGACATATACAACATCAAAAAAGCACACTCCCAATCATAATGCAGGTGAAATTAATATGAGGGACAGACATAGGGTGAGAGACAATCACAGAAATATGTGAAATAATATTGGAAAAATGAGTAATCCGTAGTATAATTAAACATATGATTGCTTGTGGAGGTTAGTATATGGCAATTTCATACAACAGACTATGGAAACTTCTGGTCGATAAAAAGATGAGTAAGTCTGATCTCCGTAAGGCTGTCGAGATGTCTCCGCAGACACTTACAAAAATGCGTCGTGATGAGCCTGTTACGCTTTCGACGCTCGAAAGAATATGCCGGGTGCTAAATTCCGACTTTGGCGACATTGTGCAGTACATTCCCGATGAAAGTACTGAAAGCAGCAAGAGCATCACACGCTAAAGTCCGTTTTTAGGGACAGTAGATTATTTATACTTGTACTTAATGTGGCGCATTATGCGCATTTATGCTGAGTACAGGTAGGGAGAGGGTAATTATCGGTATGGTAGATTATGCACCTGGTATGAGAGCCATCATCCGTGATGAGGAATGGATGGTCAAAAAAATAGAGACAAACAATCTCGGTAACAAGGCGCTTCACTGTGTAGGTATTTCAACACTTGTCAAAGATAAGGAAGCAATATTTCTTACAGACCTGGAGCAAATCACACTGGTGAACCCGGCAGAGATTATGCTGATTCCGGATTCTTCACCTTTTTTCAGAAGAACACAACTTTATCTGGAGAGTCAGTGGCGTCAGAAGATTCCAACTGATGCAGATTTACATATAGGAGATAAGGCAGCAATGGATTTAATGCCTTATCAGCTAGAACCTGCTCAAATTTCACTGCGCAGACCGCGTCAGCGTATCCTTATTGCCGATACGGTTGGCCTTGGGAAAACCCTGGAAGCCGGTATTCTCATGTCAGAACTGATAATTCGTGGAAAAGGAAAACGCATTCTGGTCGTTACCGTTAAGAGTATGATGACGCAGTTCCAAAAGGAAATGTGGAACCGATTCACCATCCCTTTGGTTCGCCTTGACTCCAAAAAGATACACGATATAAGAGCTAAACTGCCTTCGAATTATAACCCGTTCTTTTATTACGATAAAACCATAGTCTCTATTGATACGTTGAAACGCGATGTTGAATATCGTACACACATTGAAAATGCTTATTGGGATATTATTGTCATCGATGAAGCACAGAATGTAGCAGAGCGCGGCTTTCACCAGGCGCAGCGTGCGAGATTGGCGAAACTGCTGGCAGAACGGTCAGATACGATGATTATGCTTTCGGCTACACCACATGATGGGCGTGCCAGAAGTTTTGCTTCTCTTATGAATATGCTTGACCCCACAGCCATTGCAAATCCCGACGAGTACACAAAAGATGATATAAAGGGCCTTTGCGTCCGTAGATTCAAAAAGGATGTCAAGGATCAGGTCAGCGGATCTTTCCTTGAGAGAAGAATTGAACTGGAACGCTGTCATGCATCTGCGCGCGAAGAATACGCATTCGATATTTTTGCAGAAATGCAGTTGCAAATGGATCTCGGAAAAACTAGGGGCGTCGGTCAGCTTTTTAAGACAAGCCTTGAAAAGTCCTTATTCTCAAGCCCTGCCGCCTGCATTAAGAGCATTGATGCCAGGCTTTCAAAACTGCGTAAAAAATACACCGATAATGAAATAAAAGATATTAGCTCCTTGGAAAACCTGCGAGAAGCTCTTGTTAAAATCAAACCTACAGACTTCTCTCGTTATCAACAGCTTCTTCATTTATTGCATAGTAAGGAATACGGATGGACCGGTGCTACTGATGACCGAATTGTTATCTTTACTGAACGCATTGAGACCATGAAATATCTGGCGGAGCATCTCCGAACTGATCTCGGCTTAAAGAGCAATGCTGTTCAGGATATCTCCGGTGCCATGAGTGATGCCGAACAGCAAGAGATTGTAGAAAACTTTGGTCGTGAAGAATCGTCTATACGCATTCTGGTTGCCTCAGATGTTGCTTCCGAAGGTTTGAACCTGCACTATCTGAGCCACAGGATGATTCATTTTGATATCCCTTGGTCATTAATGGTTTTCCAGCAAAGAAACGGTCGTATTGACCGATACGGTCAGAAGCAGCGACCGGATATCCGATATATGTTGATTGAGAGCGAAAACAAGCGTATCAAAGGTGATATGCGAATCATCGAGATTTTGATAACCAAGGAAGAACAGGCACTGAAAAATATCGGCGACCCTGCTTTGTTGCTTGGTAAGTTTTCCATTGAAGAAGAAGAATTGGTTGTTTCTGATGCAATTGAAGGAGGTTCAGATGCAAGCGCATTTGAATCCATCTTTGACAGTGGCGAAGAGGAGTTCAATCCCTTTGAGGCTCTTATGGCTGCCGCAGCTGCAGATTCTGCTCCGGTACAGGTGAAAACTGAGGATACGCTTTATTCCGACATTGCTTATCTTTACAACGCAATGAACTACCTTAATCAAACCGAAAGCCATCCGGTATCCAAGATGGAAACGGTGTCCGGGCTTGAAATTAGCATACCTCCCGATATGCGCCGCAGACTGAATGCATTGATTCCGGAAGAAGCAATGCCTGCCGGCGATTATTTGCGACTCAGCGATGATAAGGAGTTCTGCATGGGTGAAATGAGGCGTAGCATGCAGAACAATATGGCGGAGACTGCATGGCCAAAAACCCAGTATCTTTGGAAGCTGCACCCTATCTTTTCCTGGGTCAACGATAAGTCCGGGTTGCTATTTGGTCGTAGCGAAGCGCCAATTATTGGCCTGCCGGATAAGATGAAGCCCAATGAGCTTATATATATTGTAGCCGGCAGCATTCCGAATCGGAAGTCCACACCATTGGTTGATGAATGGTTTGGCCTTGGCTATGAAAATGGTCGCTTTACAGAAGCTTATTCGATGAACGAGGTAATTCGGAAAACAGGGATAAGTAGAATGAACATCCCGAATACGGACAGCATTTCTGCTGCTGCAATTGATAAAGCTAATGCTCTTCTACCAGATGTAGTTGAGCACGCAAAGGAATATCTCGGTGGATTCTACCAAGAGTATCAAGACCGTATGAATCCGCTGATTGACGAGGAAATTGATAAACTTGCCGCTCTTGAGGAAAAGCATAGGGATTATCAGTTGTCTTTGTTTGAAAGTGAGCGGAAACGTGGTGAACAAGAGCGCAAGGTGAATGAATTATTTGACAAATTCACCTCTTGGGTAACGGATACATTGACCATACAGGACAATCCGTATATTCGAATTATCGCTGTATTGAAGGGGGTATAAGGATGAGTATGGACTTAACTGGAATCACCAATCAAAACGAGTATTATACAAACCATTACTTTTCATCCATCTTTGAGGAAAATGCCTCTGCAACGATTTCTGCGTGGAGAGCTGCAGCAAAGGAAAGCGAAGAAATAAGGACACCTTGGGCGCTACTGCGCGATGCAGCAAGACAGTATTATCCGCTGCATGATCGTCATTTACGTGCCAAATTTGATACCCAGATTCTGGCGAATATCCGCTTACTTGCTGATACCTATCTGAAAGCACTCGGTTATCCTGATGCACAGCCAGAATGGATTGAAATCGACGATACGCTGAAAGTTCCAGTCTACTTGGAAATCAAGAAAGCAAATGGTGCTCCTGCGTTATGGGTACTACTTGCCGCATCAGAAGACAAAGACGCCGGGGTTCTGAAAAAGTTTTGCTTCTTTACCGAGAATAACGGGGAAGAGAGCTCAAATCTTAGCTCACAAGCCACATTAACCACACTGGAGAATGAAGACCTGGCGACAAAGATTCTGTTCGGTGCCGCCGAGCCTCCACGTTTTTTGATATTTATCGGCATGAATCAAATTGCCCTAATTGATCGGAATAAATGGAATGAAAAACGCTATCTCCAGTTTGAACTGGAAGAAATCTTCAGCCGCCATGAAGAATCCACATTGCAGGCGATGGCCGTGCTTCTGCACCGAAACAGCCTGTGCCCGGAGGAAGGAGCGGCCCTGCTAGACGAATTGGATGCCAATTCCCAGAAGCACGCAGCCGGAGTATCGCAGGATTTGAAATACGCTCTGCGTGAGAGCATTGAACTCCTTGGCAACGAAGTCCTTTATGATATGGCTCACAGACAGGGTCTCAATATTGACGTTAATGCTGTCGATGCCGGACAGCTGACCATGCAATGCCTGCGCTATATGTATCGAATGTTATTTGTCCTCTTTATCGAGTCTCGCCCGGAACTTGGCTACGCGCCCATCAAGGCACAGTCTTATATGTCCGGTTACTCCCTTGAGAGCCTTCGTGATATAGCCGATAACATTCGAGACGATGTGGACGAGGTTGGCAGCGGCTTTTATTTGCATGAAACCCTTTCCAAACTATATGACCTGATTTATAACGGCTATCCGGAAACCGAAGAGGATATCCTGAAATACAGCAGCGAAGAAAGCCTTCACGATATGTTTGTTATCGCTCCTTTGAAGGCTCACATCTTTGATCCGGAATATACAAAGATGATAACGGGTGCCAAGCTGCGCAACAGCGTTATGCTCCGCATTATCGATCTGATGAGCCTGACCCGAAGCAACGGTAGAAGAAACAGTCGGCGCGGTCGTATTTCCTATGCAAATCTCGGCATCAATCAGATGGGTTCTGTTTATGAAGCGTTGCTGTCCTACCGTGGTTTTATTGCCGAGCATACATTGTTTGAGGTAAAGCGAGCGGGGGACAGCTTTAATGAGTTGGATGTCGGTTATTTTGTTTCCGAAGGAGAACTGGATCAGTATACTGAGGACGAACGCGTTCGCTATGAAAAAGGTGAAAGCAAGGGCAAGCTGCGCCGTTACGAAAAAGGAACCTTTATTTACCGCCTGGCAGGTCGTGAACGTGAGAAGTCTGCTTCCTATTACACTCCGGAAGTGCTGACGAAATGCCTGGTAAAATATGCGCTGAAAGAACTGCTGGAAGGTAAAACCGCTGATGAGATTCTGAGACTCACGATTTGCGAACCTGCTATGGGAAGTGCTGCCTTCTTGAACGAAGCCATCAATCAGCTGGCTGAGGCTTATATTGACATGAAGCAGAAGGAACTCGGTGAAGTCATCTCCTACGAAGACCGTTTCACCGAACTGCAAAAGATAAAAATGTTCATTGCTGATCGCAATGTTTATGGCATTGACTTAAACCCCGTGGCTGTCGAATTGGCAGAGGTATCTTTATGGCTGAATACCATTTTCGGTGGGGACTTTGTTCCGTGGTTTGGTACACAGCTTGTTTGCGGCAACTCTCTTATCGGTGCTCGGCGGCAGTGCTACCGTATAGAGAACCTGACAGCTACTTCCAAGGGAATGCGCTGGTACGAAAACGCACCTGATCGCGTACAGCTTGGTACAAAACGCCAGGTTCGGAAACAAGTCTACCATTTTCTACTAGGTGATACTGGTATGGCAAGCTATTCCGACAAGGTTATAAAGTCTCTTGAGCCAGACAACATCAATTATATGAAGCAGTGGAACAAGAAATTTAATACTCCATATGACAATGAAGATATTGTTACCTTACTGCGTCTTTCTGCTGCTATTGACGATCTGTGGGAGGCGCAGGTTAAACTCCGTAAAGAGGTGAATTTAAAGACCAAAGATTCATTGTCCGTCTACGGTCATGAGGATAACAGCACTGATTCTCATACTAGCATACGCCAGAAGGATAGGATTTTAAGAGAACTTTATAAATCTGAACACATGAAGAACGCCGGTCCATATGCACGCCTTAAGTTTGCAATGGACTATTGGTGTGCCATGTGGTTCTGGCCGATTGACAAGGCGGATTTGTTGCCGACACGCAGCGAGTTCTTCTTTGATATGTCCCTCATTTTGGAAGGCACGATGGCTTCCGTCAATGTCCGTAATGATGTTAAAGACGGTCAGTTGTTTATGTTCCCGACGGATATGGAGCAGATGGCTATGGATATTATCGACACCTATGGCACTGAAACTGTGGTTGATATCCCAGCGCTTCGTGCGTCTAACCCACGCCTCAACTTGGCTTATGAAATTGCGGAGCAGAACCACTTTATGCATTGGGAATTGGAGTTTGCTGATTTGTTTGCTGAACATGGTGGTTTTGATTTGATTATTGGGAATCCGCCGTGGATAAGACTTGAATGGAACGAACAATCTGTACTTTCAGACAAACAGCCGATGTTTGCAGTAAAGAATTTAAGCGCAACACAAACTACTCATCATCGCAGTGAGACTTTGGAAAATACGGAAACAAAGGCTTTATACTTCTCAGAATATGAATCAATGGCCGGGCAGCAGGATTTTCTGAATGCCATTCAGAATTATGCTGCTTTGAAGGGTCAGCAAGCAAATATGTTTAAGTGCTTTTTGCCACAGTCTTGGATGTTTAATGGGAAATCAGGCATCAGTGCTTTTCTGCATCCAGATGGTGTGTATGATGATCCGAAGGGCGGCACTCTCAGAGAAATACTATATCCGAGGCTTCGTAAACATTTTCAATTCCAAAATGAGAGGAAACTTTTCCCGGAGGTTGCAAACCGAGCGATTTTTTCATTGAATATATATTGTAACGAGATTCAACCCGGATTTGACTCAATATCCAACCTGTTTGAGGTGCACACAATTGATGAGTGCTTCGATCGTAGCACCGACTTAGGTCCTGTCGGTGGAATTAAAGTTGGGAACGAATGGAACACTGATGGACACCCAGATAGGGTAATTCATATTGGGGTAACTGAACTCAAGCTTTTTGCAAGGCTTTTTGATGATAGTGAAGAATGGAGATCTGCTCGATTACCAGTATTACATGCTCGTCAGATGGTTGAAGTATTAGCGCGTTTGGCAGAAAGCAAGACCATAAAAAAAGCAAATTATGAATTGTGCATGGCTAGAATATGGGACGAAACTGGTTCTCAGAATGATGGTTCGATTATTCATAGGGAACACTTCCCTGTCTCACCGATTGATATGGTTTATTCTGGTCCACTTATTGGAGTCGCAAATCCGTTGTTCCAGATTGCACAAAGAGAATGCAATACACATAGAGCTTACGACAGTCTAGATTTGCTAAATATACCGAAGGATTATTTACAAAGATGCAAGTATGCACCCAACTGTACACACGAAGAATTTGTCAGACGCCAACCAAAAACACCATGGGGTGTTAAGAGTACGGAAGATTACAGGATCGCTCTGCGTAATATGTTCAATCAGAGTGGCGAGAGAACATTGATTCCAGCCATTGTTCCAAAAGGTGCTACGCATATTCACCCTGTATTTGGGATCACTTCACACAACGAAAAGCTTCTTGCAACTATTGCGGGATCTATGGCATCTATTGTTTGTGATTTTTATGTTAAAATTTCGGGAAAGGCTTCCTGCGGAATAGACTTGGTCAGCAGTTTCTTTCTCTTAGATTACACAAAAAACAAAAGGCTTAGGCTTTTGAGCTTGATGCTTAATTGCCTAAGCGTATATTATTCAGAATTGTGGGGCAGTTGCTTCGATGATGAATTTAAAGATCAAAGGTGGGCTAAATCAGATTACCGCCTTAGTTCAAAAAGGTTTACGGAATTGACTGATAAGTGGACGTGGGATACTCCACTACGTACTGATTACGAACGTCGTCAGGCATTAATTGAAATTGATGTCCTAACTGCTATGGCTCTTGGTATGACACTTGACCAACTGAAAACAATTTATCGTATTCAATTTCCTGTTCTTCAACAGTATGAATCTGATACTTGGTATGATGCCAATGGTCGCATTGCTTTCACAAATAACCGCAGTTTAACAAGCATAGGGGTGGAGCGTGCTCGGTTTGAAAGCGAGATGTTAGATGCGTCTTACGGTCAAAAATTCTATCGCACCATCATCGACGATACGATGCCCAGTGGCTCTGTAGAACGCACCATTGAATATGTTGCCCCCTTCGACCGCTGCGACCGTGAACAGGACTATGAAACTGCATGGAAATTCTTTGAGGAGAAATACGAGGAATAACATCGCTCGGTTTGAGACAATTCACTTGTAAAAGGAGGATAATCCATGGCTGTATTGTTTTCAATAGAATTCAACATTCCTGAAGAAAAACTGCATCAATTAGGCCTGTTTAATGTCTTCCTGGATGAGGATAGTCATTTCTTTATTAATATCAAGCGACTTCAGGCTACAACTGTTCCAGAGTTTGTCGGTGCATATGAAAAGGTTAATCGATATTTTTATGAGATTGGATTGCTTCTGAAACAATCCAGCTCAAATAAAGACAGGACCTATCGAGAAGCGATAAAACGATTTGACTTTCCCGAAGTAAACGGTATAAATTTAGGCTTTTCATCCGGGCACCATGGAGCGGGTTTCGGGAGTATGCTTCGTGAGCAAATCATTAAAGATGCCCACGAGATAATTCGGAGCGGATCTGAACAACCGGAAATTTTCCATCTTGTTGGGTTGTTTGAGGAGAATGTCGGCCCGGACAGATTGAGTGATATGGTTGCAAGAATCATCTATGACAGCATTCTTACTTATTCAAAAAGAGTCTATCGCGAACTTGAAATATCGGCTAGTACTTTTCCGGAGTATAAGTTTTCTGACGGTATACTTATCAACCCGTACAAAGGCATCAAACTTCTGTTACTACCAACAGATATTTTGCATGAACTTCCGATTGCCCGGTGTTGGGATGATATAGATCGAGTTTGCAGAGAAAATGATGCTATCCGTGCAGAAATAAATGATCTGGTAAGTGCTAAATGGGCAAAAATGGCTTCCTCCGAGAAAAAGCGATACTTACGCGAATGGGTTTTCAAAAATCCGGAACGTGTCAGTCGTATTGTTGACTCTTATAGAAAGGCTACCGTCGATGCCTATGACCCATTATCAGATATCGATTATTTAGTTGGCTATATGCGCAATACTTTTGCGGTGACATCAGATAAGAATACATCTTCTTTTGAAACTTCACTAGATATTGTTGATAACTATCGTGAATGGGTGGAATATCACAGAGGATCATCTATCATACAAAGCGCCAGTTCCCGCACAAGGGAAAAAACCGTCCAACGTACTCTCCACGCAATAGCTCTGATGTATTGCAAGAAGTTTGATTGGGATATTAGCCCTGAAGTAGATAGCGGTAGAGGGCCCGTTGATTTCAAAATTAGCCGTGGCTCTGACAAAACCGTTATTGAAATAAAACTTACGTCAAACACGGAATGCGTGCATGGGCTAGAGGTTCAGATTGAAGAGTATGCCAAATCAGAATCAACAAATAATAAGCTGTTTATTTTGGTTAATACGGGTCAGAATGAGGGACGTGTAAATACCGTATTGGAAAAATACGAAGAAATGCTCCATGCAGGCTTAAATCCTGCGCAAGTTGTCATTATAGATGCCAAAGAAAAGGCTTCTGCCAGTACATACCAGCCAGGTTAATTATGTACCCGAACAGAAATATAAGGAGGGCATAGCATGCTACCATCCATACTTGCAAAACAATTGCAGAAAGGCATCGGTGATTACATAGAGACCACATTCCCGATGACGAATGAGCCATTCCGTGGTTCTCTGCAAAATATGTTGAAGACAAAGGGGTCTGTTTATCATGAACCCTATGTTGCGGTACGTCTACCGTTCCGTGTTATGGATGAGATGCCGTCTTGCTTTGAAGCAATACATCCCGAGCATCTGCCTTATGTACACCAGCAACGTGCTTTTGACCGGTTAACTGGGAATGATGGTAGATCCACGTTAATCGCCACCGGCACAGGTTCGGGTAAAACCGAATGCTTTCTGTACCCGATTTTGGAATACTGCTATAAGCATAGTGGTGAACCGGGTATCAAGGCACTAATTATCTATCCAATGAATGCACTGGCAACCGACCAGGCTAAGCGGATTGCGAAACTGATTTATAATAGTCTGGAATTGAAGAATAATGTCACTGCCGGTATGTTTGTCGGTGGTCGGGAGAAAACACCAAGCACCAGAATGAGCGAAACAAATGTAATCACTGACCATGAAACAATGCGGAACCGAGCACCGGATATCCTGCTTACCAATTATAAGATGCTCGACTATCTGCTTGTTCGCCCAAAAGACGCTGCGCTGTGGAAGGACAACACCCCGGAAACTCTGAAGTATATTGCCGTGGACGAACTGCATACCTTTGACGGCGCGCAGGGTACCGACCTTGCCTGTTTGCTTCGCCGATTGAAATCTCGCTTGTGGACACCGGGCGGATATCTCTGCTGCATTGGCACCTCTGCTACGATGGGTTCCAAGGATAACTCCAAGAACATAGTAACCTATGCTTCCGAAATATTTGGCGAACCCTTTGAGGAAGATGCCGTTATTACGGAAGATCGTCTGACACCGGACGAATTCTTTTCTGATAAAGACATTACCGATTTTACCATGCCCACTGCCGAGCAAGTGATCGAGCTGAACAAGCTTACAGAACAGGACGATGAGGCCTCTTACCTTGAATGCGCTGTTAAGGCCTGGCTTGCTCCTTTCAATGAGGATATTGTTACTGATGAAGGACGCATTGCCCTTGGAGAGCATTTGATGCACCACAGCTTTATGCAATCGGTTGTTTCTCTAATGGGCAGCAACTATTGTCAAGTCTCTCATATTATTGAAGAATTACGGGTCAATTATCCCGATTTAGATGCCTTGGACGAAAGTAGAGCTGCGGTGAATGCGTTGTTCGCCTTAATTTCCCATGCCCGAATTGGTAGCGTGGGACATCTGCGTCCGTTCTTGAATGTACAGGTTCAGCTTTGGATTCGCGAGCTACGCCGTTTGGTTGCAAAAGTATCACCCAAGGATGTGACTTATTCCATTGCGTATGATTTGAATACCCAGCAGGCAAAACAATATCTGCCTGTAGTAAACTGCCGTGACTGCGGAGTGACGGGTTGGGTTTCTATTCTAAATGAGCGTATGAATGCAACTATCATCAATCTGGAAGCATTCTACAACCTCTATTTTAAGACGGATGACAAAGTCATTATGCTCTTCCCGTATTCCCATGATAATGCACCGAGAGGGCTTGTCAAAGCCAAACTCTGCCCGAATTGCCTACAAGTGAAGCTCGGTGAGGACAGAGATAACGGATGCAAAAACTGTGGTTCTGATATGGTGGAGGTACTTGTGCCGAGTCCAAACTTGACTACTGGTTCGAAGAGTCATAAGCAGTTTGTATGCTCATTCTGCGGTAGCCGACGCGGTCTGTCTCTTATGGGCCTGCGAAGTGCAACGGAAATCAGTGCCGGCTTATCACAACTTTTCGCCTCAAAATTCAATGATGACAAGAAAACTCTGGCGTTCTCTGACAATGTCCAGGATGCTGCACATAGGGCTGGATTCTTCAACTCCCGCACTTGGAGGTTCGGGCTCCGAGGTGCTATGCAAAAATATGTGCTAAGTGGCGGTGCCGGTCAGAATCTGAAAGATTTCACAAACGGCTTCCTGAAGTATTGGCATGATAATATGAGCGATGAGGAATTTGTTAGCTTCTTCATTGCTCCAAATATGACTTGGATGTATGCCTACGAAGACCTGGTTGGAAAGCGAAAACTAGGCAAAGATCAGAGAGCACAGAAGCTGATGCTGGATGTTGAAAAACGCTTGTCCTATGAAATCATGCTTGAATACGGCCTTACAGGCCGCATTGGCCGCACCCTTGAAAAATCTGGTTGCTCTGCTATCGCATTTGATAGCGATGAAGTACATGAGGTTGCATTCTCGGTTTTTGAACGGATACAGAACGAACTTGGTACATTAAAGGAAACCGGATTGGATAGCTTTGAGCAGATGGTTATCGGCTTTCTCAACATCATGCGCCGGAATGGTGCTTTTGATGACCAAGCCTTCAGCCGATACCTTTATGAGAACGGCAACGGTTACTTTATTTCCAATGAATGGGCCAGGTGGATGCCCGGCAGGCAGTCTGGCCGCAACACACCACGATTTATAGCGCAGCAAAGGATTGCCGGAAGGCGTAATTATAATTTTGATTCTGTATCGGACCGGAAATATACAGATTGGATTTTCTCCTGCTGCGATGACATCCTTGTAGAGTCTGGTACATTTAGCTTTATCAGTCAGATAATTCTTGAGGAATTGTTAAAGAAAAATATTATCGTCAGCATTCCTTTTTCTGCAGAGTTTTCTGTATACGGCTTGAACAAGGAGAAAGTTTTTATTACCAGTGAGGTTATACAGATGAAGTGCGACAACTGCGGTTCCGTGTATGCCGTTGCAGCAGAAAATTTAGATTTTTGGCAGCAGGCTCCTTGTGCGAGAAGTGTCTGCTTCGGAATGATTGAACAGGATGAAGGTTCTTCGCTGGACTATTACGGGAAATTGTTCAGTTCCGGTGATCTTTCCCGTATCAACGCCAGAGAACACACCGGACTTTTGGAACGAGATAATCGTGAAGCTTTGGAGATTGACTTTAAGCGAAATAAAGACACCCTTCAAGTGTGGGATCCCAACGTGCTGTCTTGTACGCCAACACTGGAATTGGGTATTGATATAGGTGATCTTTCTACAGTAATCCTTTGCAGTATTCCGCCTGCACAGCCCCAATTCCTTCAGAGAACCGGTCGTGCCGGGCGTAAGGATGGCAACGCCTTGACACTTGCAGTGGCCAATGCTCGTCCGCATGATTTATATTTTTACACAGACCCCCTTGACATGATGGAGGGCAATGTCGTTCCACCGAAAATCTTCCTCAAGGCATCTGCCGTGCTTGAGAGACAGTTTGTTGCATACTGCATGGATTCCTGGGTGAAGCGTGGTATATCAGAGAGAGCTATCCCAAAGAATGTAGGTATATGCCTTGGTAAGCTGGAAAGCCACCCAATCGATGTCTTTCCTTTCAATTTCCTTAATTATATACAGAACAACCTGACCCATCAGCTCAATTCCTTTATTCAGCTTTTTTCACAGTACCTAGATGACAATGCTACAAACGAGCTTCGCATCTTTGCCCAGGGCAACAAGCTAAAAGAAAGCCCGATGCATTTGCGTATTCTGGAAGCATTCAAAGCGTTGAAGAAGCAGCGCGATTCCTTGAAAGCAAGTATTAAACAGCTGAAATTAATGGTTAAAGAATTGGAAAGCAGGCCGAAGGATTCTTCCTATGAGGACGAAATAAAGGAATTAAAATCAGAACAAGCAGCACTGCTTAATGTCTTGCGTGAGTTAAATCGAAAGGATGTGTTCAATTTCTTGTCGGATGAAGGCTTGCTGCCAAACTATGCATTTCCGGAAGCTGGCATTATTTTGAAAGCAGTGCTATACCGCAAGGAAGAAACCGGAGTAGAAGAATCTTCCTCGACAAAGAAAAAATATACCAAGAGTGTATATGAATATAGTCGTGCTGCATCCTCTGCCATCAGCGAGTTTGCACCGAACAACAGCTTTTATGTTGATGGTCGTAAGCTGACCATAGACCAAGTTGATTTGACCTCTGCTCAAACTGCCAGATGGCGTCTTTGCCCAAACTGCGCGCATGCTCAGATTGAGGAGACAGGTAAAAACACAGCTAGCTGTCCACAATGTGAAAGTCTTTCTTGGGCTGATGCTGGACAAGTCCGAACAATGTTGAAGATTCAGATGGTCTACTCTAACATGGATTACACGAAGAGTCTCATTAACGATGAGAGTGATGATCGATCCAATGTTTTCTACTGCAAGCAGCTACTTGTGGATGTCGATGAAGATCATGATATTGCCAGCGCTTATGAGATGGACAACGAAGAATTTGTTTTCGGATATGAATTTGTAAAGAAAGCAACGCTGCGAGAAATTAATTTCGGTGAAAGCGATATAACCGGAGAGAAACTGACTGTCTCTGGTGTGGAGGAAGTCCGTAAAGGCTTCAATATCTGCAAGTACTGTGGAAAGATTCAGCCTGATCGTGGAACCCCGGTACATACTTTCTACTGCAAGACCAGAAAGATGCCGGATTTGGCCAATGATCCATATGAAGAATGTCTATTTTTGTATCGTGAATTTGCCACGGAGGTACTGCGTCTTCTGGTTCCTGCAACTACTATGGATTCTACTAATGTCAGAATGGAATCCTTCACTGCTGCCTTCATGCTTGGTATGCAGGAATACTTTGGCAATGTGGATCATCTTCGTGCTACTGTCAGCGAGGTACCGGTTCCAGAAGCCGACTACAGGAAGCAGTATCTTGTAATTTATGATTCTATCCCCGGGGGCACCGGCTATCTAAAACAGCTTATGCATGAAAAAAATGCTCTGATTGAGATTTTTGAAAAGGCATTGGCTGTACTTGAGCAGTGCTCATGTAAAGAAGATCCGCAAAAAGACGGCTGCTATCATTGTCTTTATGCATACAGGCAGAGCAAAAATATCGGCAATATCTCCAGAAGCACCGCTATACAAATCCTGAAATCAATACTCAGCGGCAAAGATAATGTGACAAGGATTGAAAAGCTCGGGAATATACCGGTCAACTCATTATTCGACAGTGAACTTGAGCGTCGATTTGTAGAGGCTATTGCTCAGATGGGTAACGAGGACAGAAAAGTCGAGATCTCCAAAGCCCTTATTCAGGATAAAGAAGGTTATATTCTTAAGGTCAATGGTTCCACTTGGGAAATTGAGCCACAGGTGCTGCTTGACGCAGCGGATGGCGTGGCTGTTACTTGTAAGCCGGACTTTATTATCCGTCCTGTCGGTGCGTCCATGAGACTGCCAGTTGCTGTGTTTACAGATGGCTTTATCTATCACAAAGACAAGGTTGCCGACGATACTCTTAAGCGGGAAGCAGTCCGTCGCAGCGGTAGATACCGTGTTTGGTCGCTCAGTTGGCGTGATGTGCAGTCTGTATTCCAAGCACAAGGTGATTATGCAACTCAGACATTGGCTGCAGAGCAGATGCCTTCCGGGAAATCTATGTACCAGCGGACTGTTAACGATGCGAAAGCAGATTTAATTAAGCCCGATAAAATGTCCACTTTTGAATTACTAATGAGATATCTCGATATTGCGAAAGCAGAGGAAATTTTTGCGACTCATGCAAGAGCTTATTCTTTATCTCTCCTTGAACCGACGAAAGCCGTTAATACCCTTGCTTTTCTTGAATGGAATACGACAATGGCAAAAGTGGCTGAAGCTACGCACTTTACCGATGATGATTATATTCAGCCAGGCACTTTCTTCGGTAAATGGACTCCTCGCAGTTCAAATGCGCATTTGTCCATGTATGCAGGAGTATTGCTGAACGATATGAAATCAAATAAAGACGCACCTGTTTCTGTATGTGCTGTTCTCGATGATCAAAAGGACGTCCGAACTGATAAATATGAGAACGAATGGAATGGCTTCTGGCAATTCTGTAATGTGATGCAGTTCGCAGAGCGGTTTATGGCTGTTTGCACCACAGGGCTTGAACAGATGGCATACATTGCTTTGCCGGTTGACCAGGCAACAGCACATTCTATCGATATTGCGCCTGCAGAAGCAGGCGATAAATGGGGTAGCATCAGAGAATTGCTGTTTGATGATGAAGCTATTGATATGGCGAGCCAGCTGCGTGATCTGGGTATAGCTGCACCAGATGAGGTAGGATATGAGTTGATTGATGCTTCCGAAGAAGTCATTGCAACAATCGAATTAGCGTGGACTGTGCAAAAAGTCGGATTTGTAACAGAAGAACAGTTTGAAGACAAAGAAAAGCTGGAAGCAATTGGCTGGAAAATATTCACTGCTTCTGATGGGATAGATTTGAAACTATTTGGAGGTGAGAACTGATGGCTCTAAATGTTAAGGTTGCTATTTCTTCTGACTTTTTAACTGCATTTGCGGTTCTGCCGCGTCAGATTCAAGGAAAAGTAACGGAGTTTATTAATAAGTTCCGAAATAATCCGCAGTCTCCTGGCATTAATTATGAAAAGCTGAAGAATGGCAGTGACAACAAGATCTGTTCTGTACGCATTGATAATACGTATAGGGGAATTGTTGTGCGCCAGGCTGAAACAGGTGTTTACCTTTTGCTATGGGTAGATCATCATGATGATGCCTATGCATGGGCAAAAAACAAAAAGTGTGAGGTCAATCCCAAGACAGGCGCAATCCAGGTTTATGATCTGATCTCTGCACCTGCTGTCAGCCCGGAAGCAGAGGCCTTCATGCTTTTCGCAGAAGTGTCAGATACTGAAATGATAGAACTCGGATTGCCAGAAGAACAGCTGTCATTTGTTCGTTCTATTAAAGATACAGAAGATTTTTATAATAAAGAAAGCAGTTTTTCGAAGGATGTATTTGAGTCGCTGTCGTGGGTTGCAGAGGGATTCCCAGTAGCTGAAGTAATCGAAATGATTGCTGCAGAGAAAGAAAAGCGTGAAGTTACCGATAGCTTGGCTGATGCGCTTGACAGTCCGGAAACCTTAAATTCTTTTGTCATAGTTGAAGGTGAAGATGAACTACGGCGTATCATGGCAGAGCCTCTTGAAAAGTGGCGTGTTTTCCTTCATCCTACGCAGCGTAAAATTGTCAACCGCACATATTCCGGTTCTGCACGTGTCCTCGGTGGTGCTGGTACAGGGAAAACCGTTGTTGCTATGCACCGTGCAAAACATCTTGCATCTGAGCTAAAGGTCAAAGAGCGCATATTATTTACAACATTTACAGCCAACCTGGCATCGGACATTAAGGAGAACCTGCGCAAAACATGCACCCTTGAAGAGATTCGAAAGATAGAAGTTATCAACCTTGATGCCTGGGTCGCTCAATTCCTGCGGGAGCATGGTTATTCTGCTGAAATTGTATACAGCGAAGGTTTGCATAATTTATGGGAAGATGCTGTTTCTATGAATGATTTGGACAGTGAATTTCCTGTAAGTTTTTACGAGGAAGAGTGGAACCGCGTGGTCATTGCCCAGGAAGCATTGACCCTTAATAAATATGTAAAAGCAAAGCGCAATGGTCGCGGTACCCGGCTGGATCGTAAAAAGCGCATACAAATCTGGAACGTGTTCGAGTCCTATCAAAATCTGATGAAGGAGCGCAAAATCAGAGATATCAATACCGCGATGTACGAGTGCCGCCTTCTGGCAGCAAAAACACCTGCAGAATCCCGCTACAAGCACATTATTGTTGATGAAGGCCAGGACTTAAGCGCAAATGCATTCAGATTACTGCGCACCATAGCCGGTGAAGAACACGCCGATGATATTTTTATCGTTGGTGATGCTCATCAGAGGATTTATAAAAATAAAGCAGCCTTGTCAAAATGCGGTATCAACATCCGCGGACGTAGTAGCATTCTTCGAATCAACTACCGAACGACGGAAGAAATCAGGAAAGCAGCTTTTGCCCTATTGAACGGTATTTCCTTTGATGATCTGGATGATTCTATGGACAATGATGACCGTTGCCAGTCGCTTACACATGGTCCGATGCCGAGCATATTGTCTTTCAAAACTGCTAATGAAGAATTTGATGCTGTGTTGGCTGAGATTAAAAGCCTTACTGCATCCGGTGTTGCTATAAAGAATATTTGTGTGGTTGCAAGGACTAATAAGTTGCTAGAAGATTATATTACGCAGTTTACCTGCAACGGGATTCGTTCATTTAAAATTAAGCGGAGCAAATCCGATGATCGCTCTTTGGACGGTATCCGTATTGCTACTATGCACCGTGTAAAAGGGCTTGAATTTCAGTATGTGTTTATTGTAGCAGCGAATAACCGCATCATACCATTAGCATCTGCTATAGACCATACGGATGCTATCAGTGAACAGGAATCCATCACTGCTGAAAAATGTCTGCTTTATGTCGCGTTGACGAGAGCGCAAAATGGCGCTTATATAAGCGGATATGGGCAGATGTCGGAATTTGTCGTTTAATGAGCCTTGGAATAGATAAATTATCTTGGTAACTAAGGGCAATAGAGAGGATTTTATACAGAGCGGTTTGTATGATTTTTTCAGAATTAACGAGGTCCTGTTCAGCTATGATCAGCCCTTGTTAGGAGGATGACTATGCTTAATTTAGGGTGGATTGATTTTTCAAAGAGCGACCGGGATATGGTTCTGAGTGTGCTACGCCAACTGACAGAGCCGGGCGCGGTGGACGAGCTTGGCATCGGATCAATAAGGGACGGCTTTTCCGATATCCTCTTTCCTGGCACCTCTACTATCCAGACGAGAGCAAAATATCTTTTCATTATACCGTATATCTGCCTGGAGCTTGAACGAGGAAAGAAGTTATTACCGCGTCAGTTTATAGAGGCGTTAGAACAAAGCGAGCTTGAACTTATTGACACCCTCGCCGTTAATGGCGCTGTGGGTGTTATCGGGCAGCGTTCTCGGCAAACGCTGAGAAGAAAGCCGTCGAGTATTTACTGGAGTGCACTGCGAACCTACGGTTTTATTTCAGAGCCGGTTACGCTATCTGAATATGCGGCGCTTTTTCACGCGCGAAAAACTGCGTCAGAGCAGGAAAAAGGACTGGGAAAGCGCAAAGCCAAACATGAGGATGATACAATCGATGACTCCGATGCTGGGATGAGCGGAGCAGCCTTTTGGCGCGTACCCGCCGCAGAAGAGAATTGGCGCGAAAGCCTAACAATTAAGTTGACTTTAGACGAAGCTACATATTTGCGTGAGCGTATCACGTCCATGCCCGGCACCCGGGACAGCCTACTTGCGTTGGTGTTACGTGAAAATCGGCTGGACTTCACCGAATATGAGGAATTCGATGATATCAATGCTATGCAAAGCATTATGCCACCTGAACTATTGAGAGATTATAAGCTTGCTCGCGATTTTTCGCGCTTCATTTTTGGCGCACAGGTCAGGTACAATGTCATTTATTCAGATGGACAAAATAAACTTGCCAATGAGTTATGGTCTCAATACAAAGAGGAACAACCGACCGTGAGCCTTGCCGATATTCAGGCACGACTCAAGCCCCGCGCCAGCGTGATGCGGTTTCTCAAGGCATATAAATCTGCAATTGATAACGAGAGCGAACTGGACAACCTTGTCATTCGCCGCGAAAAAGAACTTAAAGGTGCGGCGCGTGCAAAGCTGATGAATACAGAGCTGTATAAGTACGACGATAATAACGTAAATATGTCTTCGCTTGTTTACCGCTTGCCCAATGTTCAGCGTATCATCAAGGACATTTTCGAGGGGGAATGCAACCATGCTTAATGCACAATCAGATCGCATTGATTATAGGGAGCTGCTTTCACCACCTCCGAGTTATAAGGTGTCGTTTGCAGTCGGAACGACATATTCCCTTGACCTTGAGACACTGACAGCTGTATGCGCTATCGTTGGCCTCAATGTGGAAGCGGATACCGAGCTTACGCAGAGTCCGTTACATATGCTCGAAGCAATTCGCAGGGCAAGCGGAAAGCTGCTTATTTTCTGCCAGAGCGGTCAAATAAAGATGCCGGATAAACCCAATAAATTGCTACCACTGCTTGAAAACTGTGTGAGCGAGGTCAGCCTGCGAAACAAACGGTCGTTTCATCCCAAAACGTGGTTCTTGAAGTTTAAAGCAGACGGCTTGCCCGACAAGTACCGTCTGATTGTCATGTCCAGAAATCTCACCTTCGACCGCAGTTGGGACGTTGCACTGCGCCTTGATAGCGCAGTAAGGGGTGAAATGGTTATTGAGCAAGATGAAAGCACAGGCGAGGCAATGCGCTCATTTTTGCAATGGCTGCATAAGAACGCAAGCACACACAACAGTCAGCTCAAGAATAAAAGAAAGCTGTTGTCTAAGCTTGCAAATGAAATTGTTGATGTGGAGTGGCGTTATCTTGGCAAGGAATTTGACAGCTTCGACTTTATCCCTTACGGCATCGGTGTTTCCTCCACCGACAACCTTGGTGACAGCTTCCATAAGATGCTGGTCATATCGCCATTTTTGAGCAAAAGCGTCATTGAGGGCTTTGAAAAGAAGCGCCTTGTGAATCCTGACTGTACGCTTATTACAAGGAAATCGGAGCTATCGAAGCTAAGTACGGTGTTGCTCAAGTCATTTGATACCTACACCATTAAGGACGATGTAGTTGATGGCGAGGAGCGAATCTCTGAAACTGGAGATTTCAAGACACAGGACATCCATGCAAAGGTCTATCTCCGCACAAAATGGTTAAACAGTGAGTTATACGTGGGCTCGGCAAACGCGAGCTATAACGCTTTTTTTGGCGGCAATGTGGAGTGCATGATTGCCCTTTGGGGTAAGCAGCGGTATTTGAACGTCGATAAACTCAAGCAAGATCTGTTCGGTTCTGACGAAAAGGCGAATCCGTTTGAGAAAGTCGAGCCGAAGGAGTATGTTGCCACTAGCGACGATGCTGTTATTATTATGCTTGAAAGCACTGTGCGTGATTTTTGCGCTCTTCGAAAAACAGCAGTCGTAACGGAAAAAGAGCATTTCAATGTGACCGTGACTATGCCGCCGTTTCAAAGCGAATCCAAAATGACGTTATCTCCCCTAATGATGGTAAATCATCAGCTGTTAAGCGAGAGTATAAGTTTTACCGGCCTCGGTCTGCGCGACATCTCCGAATGGTATGTCGTCACGGCAAAGAGTCGTGGCAAAGAGGTTAGTCGGGTACTGAAAATCCAGACCACAGGGATCCCCGAAAACCGCGACTCTGCTGTGTTCAGCGAAGTTGTAAGGGATAAAAACGCATTTTTGAACTATATCGCGTTCCTATTAAGCGACGATTTCCTTGCCGCTTTTTTGGAGAGCATGAAAAAGGGCAAAGGCGATTTCCGCTTCCTAAATATGAGTTTCGATGTACCGATTTTGTACGAACGTATGTTGAAAGCTGCGGCAAACGACAAAGATAGCCTGCGTGAAATTAGAGAAATAATATCGCTTACGAATGATAATATTATTCCGCAAGACTTTCTGAAGCTGTACGAGCAGTTTGAAAAGGTGGTGAAGCAATGAGCGCGATTACACTCGCTGAAAGGGAAAAAATCATATTGTCCGAACTGAAAGACTTCCAACGCGCTACGACAGAACGTTGCTTCGACCTGTTCAGATCGGGACAGAAGCGCGTCCTCGTCGCCGATGAGGTCGGACTTGGAAAAACGCTTATCGCAAGAGGCGTAATAGCCAAGCTCGCAAACTATCACAAACAAACAGGCGACGAGCTTTTTAAGGTGCTTTATATATGCTCAAATACATCTATTGCCAACCAGAATATTCGCAAACTCAAAATATACGATAGTGTGACCGTGGACGGCGTATCTGACACAAGGTTGTCAATGCAACATCTGAAAATCTTTGAGCAGGAAAACGACTCTAAAGTTCGGGAGGGCTATATTCAACTTATCCCTCTCACCCCAGCGACCTCCTTTAACATCACAAATAGCAGCGGTCTTGCGCAGGAGCGCGCGTTGATTTTCGCAATCCTGAAGCGGCTCGATATGTTCAGCACCTCAAAAGACGAGCTTGAGGTTATCTTTGCAGATGGTATAAACGGTTTCTACACATGGGCTAAGGACTGGATAGAGCAGCGTGTCATCGACTGTGATAATGCGTCTAATGGCGTATATCTTAAAACCATATGCCATGATGTATTAACGCATTTTGACGCGAAACTGACGGAAGAACTCCTTGGCTTGTGCGAAGCGGTTCACAATAACAGATATGACGCCACGGTTGGCAGGCGGACAATCCGCAGTCTCCGCGTCCTTTTCTCACAGGTCAGTATCGGCAGGCTCAACCCCGATCTCGTCATAATGGACGAGTTTCAGCGGTTCCGTGAGTTGATTACCGCTTCGCCAGACAGTGAGATAGGTCTGCTCACCAACGCTTTTCTTAAGGGTAAGAACACGAATACCCTCCTGCTTTCCGCGACACCGTATAAATTATATCAAACCCTTGAAGAAGCAGCTGAAAGCGGCGTTGATGAACACTATCAGGAATTCTTAGAGCTTATGCGATTCCTGTTCTCAGATGAGAATAAGAACATGCAATTTGAGGAAACGTGGAGCAGTTTCTCTAACTCTCTTCGCGAGGTTACGTCCGATTTTGGAACGCTTATAAGCATCAAGAACAAAGCGGAGCAAGCGATGTACAGTGGTATCTGCCGTACAGAGCGACTCCTCGTTGGCGAGAGCGGGAGCTTCTTTGATGACAGCAAGACAAAAGCACCTCTTGACATATCCGAAACAGATGTTCAATCGTTTATGGTTGCCGAAAACCTCAGTGATACGGTTCATATTCCAGTTGAGTATGTGAAATCGTGTCCCTATTTGCTGTCTTTCATGGAACATTACAAATACAAGTCGGATATCAAGCATTTGAAGCCGAACATATCCCGTCAGGCCCGTAAGCTACTGTTCATAGATGAAAAGAAGCTACGTGAATACGAACCACTGCCTCCCAACAACGCAAGACTTGAGCGCCTTATGGATGTCTCCTTGGCAAATGGAGCAGAAAGACTGCTTTGGGTTCCGCCATCAATTCCATATTATAAGCCGGGCGGTGTTTTCAAGGGCAGGGATGGATTTTCAAAGGTGCTTGTCTTTTCAGCATGGGAAATGGTTCCGCGAATGATTGCCTGCACCCTTTCGTATGAGTGTGAGCGGCGCACAATTGGAAAACTGTACTCAGATGAGCCAGATAAACGCAATAAGGGCTATCTAATTGAAGATGACGTCTCAAGTAGTGGTTCTAAGCGGAAGGTTACCACCCGCTTCCCATATCGAAAACTCACGGAAAACAGGATTAAGCCACTTACGACTGCGAGTACGACGCTCGCCGAGTTTTACAACCCAGTAGAGCACATGGGCGAATCGCTGAGTGATATACGCAAAGGCATTAAGAAACAGATACAACCGCTACTTGACGGTATAAAGTGTGAATACGACCTCACAGAACGCGGAGCACCGGACATGGACTGGTATTGGGTTGCACCTCTGCTCTTTGACGAGTTCATGCGGTTCAACATCTGGCCTGTAAATAAGAAAATTGAGATTCCAAAGAGAAAAATGCCTTCCGATTTGGCTGACGTCCTCACGTCAATGGCAATAGCGTCACCCGCCATATGTGCGATGCGAGTTTTCAAGGGCGACCGTAGCCTTGCAGAGAGGTTTGCAAAAGAAGTCGCAGATATACTTGACAAGCCCGAGGCGATAGCTGTTATTGAACTGGCTTACGGCAAGAGTGACGATGCCCATTATAAGAATGTTCTGAAATACTGCGTGGATGGCAACTTCGCCGCCATGCTCGATGAGTACGCTCACGTCCTCAACGACAGAAATATGGAGAGCCTGTGCAATCAAATGTGCGAAGCTCTACAGGCAACAACGGCAAGTTATTCTATTGATACCTACACAAGCTTTACTGAGAATAAAAAGGCACAGATTCGTATGCGTTCACATTTCGCCGCTGGGTTTTATCAGACAAAGAGCGACGAGAAAACCTCGCAGCGGAAAGAAAATCTACGAACGGCCTTCAACGCGCCGTTTCGACCATTTGTGCTTGCCACCACATCAATAGGTCAAGAGGGTCTGGATTTCCACAACTACACCCGTAAGATAATGCACTGGAATCTGCCGCACAACCCCGTCGACCTTGAACAGCGCGAGGGGCGTATTAACCGCTATAAGTGCCTTGCAATCAGGCAGAGTTTGGCGCAGAAATATAGGGACGCTGATTTTACGAGTAATGTTTGGGATGAAGTATTCCAGTTTGCCCTTGACGCCAAAGGCGATGATGAGCCGGAGCTTGTTCCGTTCTGGTGTCTGCCGGAGGACGGCTCAGTGAAAATCGAGCGTATTATCCCGATGTACCCATACAGCAAGGATAAAGCAATATATAACCGATTGCTGAAAATCCTGTCGTTGTATCGTGTCACAATGGGTCAGGCGCGGCAGGAGGAATTACTCGAATATCTGTCCAATAACCGTAGCCCGGAGGAGCTAAAAGAGTTATTTATAAACCTGAGTCCGATTAGAAAGGAATGAACACAATGGAAAGTCTTGTTTTCTGCAAAATCTCCAGTATGAAGTATTACAAAGGCGCAAGTTGGAGTGATGTTCCCTATAACGGCGGTAGCTTCGTAAAGGAAAACGGATACGGCCATGAAGAATATAACTTCCTTGTGCGGGATATTCCTGCTGATTGGATAGACGATTCCGGCACGGTGGCGGCAAGTAAATACTGCCTTGGCTTTGTTGAAACCAAAAGTACAAACGCCAGTAAAAGTAATCAGCTTCATGTTGAAAAGATTCTTGGATTCGGAGATGCGTTCAATAAGGATCTGTGTGTGACTGGCGTTACCGTTATTTGGTGTGCCACTTCTGACCTAAATGAAACGTCGGTGGTCGGCTGGTATAAGAACGCTACGGTGTTTCGTGAGTACCAATTATTTATGGATGAGAAGAATAAAGAGCGATTTTACAATGTACTTGCTCACTCGTCTAATTGCGTTCTCCTTCCGCAAGGCACTCGACATCGGCACATATGGAGCGTACCCTCAAAGAAGTATACAAGGGCCTTTGGCTTCGGGCAATCCATGTTGTGGTATGCACAGGAGGAAAAGGCGGTGCCTTATTTGCAACGCCTAACAGACAATATCAATAGCTATATGGAGGAGAACTGGTTGCTCAAATACCCGGAAAAGTAGCAGGCCATGACTTGCATGTAAAGACGGTAAACGATTGGATTAGTTATCGATTTGAGCCTATATAACAAAAAGTAAGGGCTTTTAAAGAAGGTAAAGAAAGCGGGTGATTATTTGGGTCTTTTTGATATTGTTCCAAGCAATTTTTTCTCAGTACTAGTGTCCGGTAATCGGGAAATATATGTTGAATCACTCATGCTTTTGCACGACTTATTTAAGTTCGAGTTGAACATTAAGGTTGACGATTATATATCCTCCTTAATCTCAATTTTAGAGGATAGAGCTTATGTTATTGAGGAGGATGACGAGGAGTCCGAAAACAGTACGACGCTCAGCGGTAAAGCACGACTCATATTGAACCGATTTATCAAAACAGGCTGGGTTGACAAGGAGTTCCTTGATAGCTCATTTGTTGAGATATTGACACCTCGCAACTATGCAATTCCAGTTATGAAACTGCTCAGTGAATTAGGCGAAAATAATATTCATGAGTATAACTCACTTGTTTTTGCAACCTATTCCGGATTAAAGCAGGCAAAAACCGAACATGAGGAGCAAATGTATGAAGCTGTGCTGTCGGCGAAGGCAAACACGCAGCAACTTCAGTATGAACTACGCACGCTTTATCATGGCATTAGAGGATTCATTCGAGATATTCAAGAGCAGGGTGATGTAAACCTACTTTTACAGAACCATTTTGAAGAATACAAAAAAATGTCGGACCGAATCTATCACCCAATCAAAACAATGGACTCTATTCACCGGTATATGGCACCAATACAGAGCCTTTTGGCGGATATTTTGGCAGATGAACACTTACTACAAATGATGAGCGAGCGTGCTATGACAATTAAAAAGCACGAAGACGAGAATGAGGCAGGGCATGAAATCATCAGTGCAATTGATTATATTTTAGACACCTATCAATCGGTTGGTGGCGTTATCAACGAAATTGACCGAAAACACAGCACCTACACAAAAAGCTCGATTGAGAAAATTCAGTATTTAATGACGGCTGACCAAAGTATTAAAGGTAAATTGCTTGATTTGATGAAAGCATATGCATTCTCTGAGGATGAGAACCGCGAAAAAATTGGATTGCTATTGGAAAATAATATTCGAGTAAATCGTCAGGAATTCTTGGACGGGAAATCCATTTACCACAAAAGCGTTAGGAGCCGACGTGTGGATACAAACCCACTTCCCATTGATAAAGATGAGGGCTTCTCCGATGAGGTTATGGCTGGGATGCTGGAACAGTTAAAGAAGGGATACCCGATAGCGAGAGTTCGCGCTTATGTGGACGGGCTATTCCCTGATGGCGTAAAAGAAATACATAGTAGCGATATTCACTTTGATGATGATTCTGAGTTCATCCTTTTTATGTTGGCAACTATGCGTGCAACTGATAAGGGTATGAATTATTTAATAGCTATGGAAGATGGTCGTGTTTTGCAAGATGGCTACCGAATACCCAATATGACGTTGCATAAAATGGAGGGCAAATAATATGTGGAACGAAAAATATGAGGCACTCTCGACTTACGAAAAAGGTGAGTTTCGAAGACTTTCAAATTATTTGCTATCCCACACCTATATGGTGCGCTATGAGTACCAGCCCTCCCAGCAAATGACATTGCCGAATGCGGACTATAATATGTCGGCTCGTTTATTTTCTGTATTGCATGATTATTTTTCAGTATCCGGCTGGCAATTAGAGAAGGATGATAACTACGGAATTTTATCCCTTATCAATATCTATGACCACAATCGGCTTAGGATTGACAGATTCACAACACTTTTTCTGTATACCTGCAGACTGATTTATGAAGAAAATCGTGAGAATACGGGAAATTTTCATACAGTAAAAACAGATACGCAAACAGTGGTAGAGAAAATGCGCACCTTGGGAATCATAGGCAGAGGAAAAACGACACAAAAAGAGCGCATTGATGCGCAGCGCACATTGGCACATTACAATGTGATTCAAAAAATGGAATCTGCGGCATGGAGCAATGATGGCAACCAACTGCTAATACTACCTTCTATCTTGTCGATGGTCTCCAATCAAGGTATCAATGATATGATAGCACAGCTTGAAGAAATGAAAACAGAGATTTCAGTAGATGAAGCACTCTTCGACGAGGTGGCAGAATGAAAAGATTAAACAAACTTCTGCTTATACACTGGCATTACTTCACCCATGAGGTGATAGAATTTGACATGCTCAACTTCCTAACTGGAAAAAACGCTTCTGGTAAATCCACTATTATTGACGCCATCCAGCTTGTTTTACTCGGCGATACAAGCGGTAACTTCTTTAATAAAGCAGCAAATGGCCGAGGCAATCGCACGCTAATGGGATACCTAAAAGGCGAGCTTGGTGATGACGAGGAGTCTGGATTTAAGTATTTGCGAAATGGCAGATTTACGAGCTACATTGCATTGGAATTTTTAGATGAAGAAAAGAAAAAATCCTTTACCGCAGGTTGTTGCTTTGATGTCTATTCGGAAAACGATATGAAAAAGCTTTTCTTTCTCTATGATGGTCCAATCCCTAATAACGAATTCGTTTCAAATGAAGTTCCCGTGGATATTATTGCGCTAAGAGCATTTATTAAGGAAAACTATTCAGGACATTGTGCAACTGATGTAGGCAGAACCTTTGCAGAAACACTACGTGGTAAAATGGGCGGCTTGCGAGAAAAATTTGGCTCTTTGTTCAAAAAGGCGGTTTCGTTCAATCCGAATGTAGAGATTCAGCAGTTCATTTCAGAATTCGTATGTGATGTTCAGCAGACGGTTGACATCAGTCAAATGCAGGATAATATTCGAAGCTATAAAAGACTTGAAGAAGAAGCTGATGTTCTAAAACAAAAAATCTCTCTACTCGAGCAAATCATTACAACTCATCAAAGCTTCGAGCGTGCCAAGCAGGATGAGCAGATGTATACTTATCTCATTTCACGTGCAAAAACTGAAATGAAGAGTAGCGAGCTTTGTGCCGCTGAAGCGAAAAGCAAGAATCTTACACAACAGTTAGTCGAAATTGAAGAAACCATTCTTGCTACCTCCGTAAGACTTGAGGCGCTACAAAATGAACGTAATGAATTGCAAGCACGGTTACTCAACGATGAGCAGGCGCAGGCGCTGCAACTAATTGAAACACAAATCGCAGAGAAAACAGCCCGAATTGAAGCTCTGTGTAAAGATTATGAAAAAAC
Organism: Firmicutes bacterium UBA5454; assembly: GCA_002426555.1. GTDB lineage: Bacteria > Bacillota > Clostridia > Caldicoprobacterales > DTU083 > UBA5454. The sequence goes on from DIQU01000061.1 coordinate 58,455, forward strand.
AGTTTCTCTTATTTCAAGTTGCATTTCAAGCTGGAACACGAATATTGGAGCTATGCTTTCAAAGACGGACATTCCCAATGGCACCATTTTTGACCCACTGCTCATTTCAAGAATCAATGACATATGCGGGGAAGGGCGTAGATTCTTAGCACAGCTTCAAGACATTCGAGAGCTTGATGAGAACAGCATAATGAAAGCAGGTAAGGACGGCTTATCTGAGTATATCAAGCGGGCAAAACAAATCACTGAGCACTCCATTGCACTAAAGGAGCGTATTGCGGTAGAACAATCTCGTTTGGGCGGTTCCAGAAAATCCCTACAAGAGGAACAACAGTCACTCGAAGGTGGTATTTACCGTTTTCCGCAGGATGCAATTGACCTTAAGGAAGCAATATCCTCTCGTCTACGTACAAGCATCGGCGCAGATGTGAAGGTACTCATTGTAGCTGAGGCTGCTGAAATCAAAAATGACCGTTGGCGCAATGCAATCGAAGGTTACCTGAATTCGCAAAAGTACTATATTATTGTGCCCCCAGAGCATTTTGGTATCGCTTTGCGTGTGTTTGACTCAATAAAAAGTCAACGGGCACTGTATGGAACGGGGATAGTGGATATTGAAAAACTCAAACGAAAAAATCCGACCATTGACCCCAGCAGTCTTGTGGAAGAAATTGAGACTGACGATGCAAATGTGCGTGTGTTTTTGGATTTTACGCTCGGATGGGTACACAAAAGCGACCGTGTAGGCGACTTGCGCAGATATAGGACAGCGGTGACTGATGATGGTATGCTCTATCAAAATTATGTTGTTCGGGCAATGAATCCAAATCGTTGGGCAAAGCCTGCAATTGGACAAGGCGCTATTCTCAAACGCCTTGAAGCTGTCAAAGCTGAAATTGCAGTCTTGCTCGAACAAGTTTCATTATGCGCATCCATAAAGATCGGATTACAATACTGTGGAGATATGCATTCCCTTAGTCCCACAGAAATAAGTCAAGCGATTGTGGCCGCAAAAGCTATGTCGGAGGTGCCAACCCTCCAAGGTGATGTTCTGTCGCTTAAAAAGAGTAAAGATGCGATTGACCAAAGCGCAATCAACGCACTACAAGAACGTATTGATACGCTGGATGTTACTCTAAAAGAACTTGGTAAACAGCTTGATGGGTACAAGGATGAACGTGGAACAAAAAGAGAGAAGCTTCGTGCTTGCACAGAAGAAACACTCCCTACCCTCTCGCTGCAATTAGCTGAGCTCGAAGACAAAATAAATGATGGTTTTGGAGCGGCTTGGGTTAAAAGTGTCGGAGACTTGCGCTATCAGCGAGAAATGTCGATTAGAAACAGCGCAGAGGATATTAACAAGGCATTCCCCCGAGAGCTGTCTCGTTCTACGAATGCTCGTGCTGCGATGTGGGACGATTTACAAAGTTATCGCCGTGATTATAATACAAAATATATTATGGGTTATGATATAAAAACGGAAGAAAATGAGGTGTATGACAATGCGTGGCTGGAGCTCAGCGACAATAAACTGCCCGACTATCTACTGCGTATTGAGGATACACGAAAAAAGGCATTTGAACAGTTTCAAGAAGACTTCCTTAGTCGACTGCAAAACAACATCATGGATGCTGAGAGGCAGATTGATGGCTTGAATACTGCGCTCAAAGGCAGCTCGTTTGGCGAGGAAACCTTCCGTTTCAGAATTATCCCCAGACCAGAATACAAACGCTATTACGACATGATTGTTGACCCCATGCTTCTGGAAGGTGGATATAACATGCTGACGGAGCAATTCAACGCCAAGTACAAGGATGAAATTGCCGAATTGTTTGCAATTATCACCAATGACAATACTTCGGGAAAAATGTCCGCACATGAGGATTATGAAAAACGAGTGCAGATGTTTACAGACTATAAAACCTATCTTACTTTTGATTTGGAGTCTATGAACCGCGAGGGAGAATCACAGCGTTTATCAAAGACTATGGGCAAGAAATCCGGTGGAGAAACGCAGACGCCTTTTTACATAGCGGTTCTTGCCTCCTTTGCACAGCTATATCGTTCCGGAAGAGATAAATCTCAAAGTACAGCTCGTCTGATTATTTTCGATGAAGCATTTTCCAAAATGGATGGAGAGCGAATTGTGAAAAGTGTTGAGCTATTGCGGCAGTTCAATTTCCAAGTGATACTTTCCGCTCCTACCGAAAAGATCGGAGATATCGGCACACTTGTTGACCGCAATCTTTGTGTTCTTCGTGAGGGAAAACGAACCTGTGTGAAAGCCTTTGACCCCAGAAAAGCCGAGGTGTTTGCAGATGAATGATACCATTGCTCGCGATTTGCTATCAGCGTTATTGGATAAATACGAACGAAGTAGCGCCTTCCGTGAAGGTATTGCCCCTACTCGAAGAATTCTGCTGAAGTTATACGATAACGGGCATAGCGATTTTCCTGCATACGATATTGAACGTAGTGATTCCCGTGCTCTCATCAATCAAACAGTGATTGAGCTTGCAAACCGAGATTTTCTCGATTTCGATTGGATGAAGGGTGAGCAAAACCATATTGTTTCAAAGGTTTGGCTAGTTTATGAGAAATTATCTGCGATATATAATTTTGTAGGACGTGATTCTAAAAGTGATATTATTGATAATATCTGCCTTGAGCTCTTGGGTAAATTAGATGTGGTTCATTCTCCTTGGGCAAGAGATTTTCTGCAGGACTCCTACAATGTCATTTCGCAAAAACGGTCATTGGGAAACAGATTGCCCGAAGATAAGGATGAGCGTCACAACCTTCTGCTAGCAATTACATATATTGACATGTTCGCTGAAAATGAGATTTTGGAGCGAGTTTTCTCTATACGTTGCTTTGGCGACAGCAAATTGTTTGAGCGAACAGTGAAATCTCGTTTGGTAAGCATCCTGAGAAAATATCTAGATGCAGAGAATGAATCAACGGCTGAGGACTTACTGCGTCAAGTTGGAATCGTAAAATATCCGGAACAATTTGAGTTTTGTGGAAATGCTGCTATCTCGTTTAAAAATGGTGGGTATATAGATTTTTCGACGCTTACTCATGGCAGTTGCGTTTCGCTTCCTGACCTGCTCAGTGGCGAGTTGATTCTAGATGCAGGTGTTACATCGATTTTGACGATTGAAAACAAAGCAAATTATATCGAATATATCTCAAAATATAAGAAAGCGTGTGAATTTTGTTATTGTCAAGTGAAAAATCC
>DIQU01000101.1:0-24902 GCA_002426555.1 Firmicutes bacterium UBA5454
GGAAGTTACTTTTTCAATTCACCGAAAAAAGCAAAGATTGCTTTTACACTTTAAATAGCTAAATGATTATAGTATAATGAAACCTGGATTTTTTTATAATAAGTGAAGTATAGAACTTTTTTTTTAATTTTTTTATATATAATAGGGAGGCTTTTCTAATGGAAAGGGTTTACAATTTTTCAGCAGGTCCATCAGCACTGCCACTGACCGTATTGGAGGAAGCTGGAGATCAAATGACCAACGCCAACGGATGTGGAATGTCAGTCATGGAAATGAGCCATAGAACCAAAATGTTTTTGGATATCTACAATGAAGCAGAAAGCTTGCTTCGACAATTGATGGATATTCCCGAAAATTACAAGGTTCTGTTTCTGCAAGGTGGTGCTTCCACCCAGTTTTCCATGGTACCCCTCAATTTATTCACAGACAGCAGGAAGGCAGATTATGTGAATACAGGTATGTGGTCAAAGAAAGCAATTGCTGAAGCTAAACGCTATGGTTTTATCAACGTCGTCGCTTCGTCTGAAGATTCTACCTTCAATTATATCCCCGATTTGGACGAGTCACTGTTTTCCAAAGACGCAGACTACTTCCATATTACAATGAATAACACCATTTATGGAACCCGATTTACAGAATTACCGGATACAGGTTCAGTTCCTCTGGTAACAGATGCCTCTTCCTGTATTCTTTCCGAAGTATATGACGTACAAAAATTTGGCATAATCTACGCCGGTGCTCAAAAAAATGTGGGACCTGCCGGCTTAACTCTGGTTATTATACATGAGGACTTAATCGGTAATGCCATGGAATACACACCTACCATGCTCAACTATCAGATACATTCAGAAAACGACTCCATGTACAATACACCCCCTACTTTTGCCATATATATAGCTATGTTGGTGTTCCGCTGGTTAAGGAAACAAGGCGGTATTCCCGAAATGGAAAAACTGAATATTGAAAAAGCAAGTCTGTTGTACAATTTTATAGACGAATCCGAGCTGTTCCATGGTACTGTTGTACCGAAAGACCGTTCTTTGATGAATGTACCCTTCCTGCTTCCGTCTGAAGAACTTAACCGGAAATTTATCAAGGAAGCCAGGGATGCAGGATTGGTGAATCTGGCAGGACATCGTTCCGTAGGCGGTATGCGGGCCAGTATCTACAACCCTATGCCAATTGAAGGAGTAAAGGCTCTGGTAGGCTTTATGAAGAAATTTGAATTGAACAACAAGTGATTGAACATTATTAGGAGGCTTTCAACAATGTATAATATTAAGCTGCTGAACAATATTTCAGATATCATATATACACAACTTACACCGGATACTTTTCAAATAACAGAAGACTTGGAGAATGCACATGGTGTTATGGTTCGCAGTGCCAACATGCGTGATATGGAGCTGCCTTCCAAGCTCTTGGGTATCGCTCGATGCGGCGCTGGTGTCAATAACATTCCTTTGGATAAATGCACTAAGCAGGGTATTGTTGTTTTTAACACACCAGGTGCAAATGCCAATGCGGTAAAGGAATTGGTTTTGGCATCTCTGTTTCTGACTTCCAGGAAAATATATGAAGGTATTGAATGGGTTAAAACATTGAAAGATAAGGGAAATGATATACCCAAGCTCATTGAAAAGGGCAAGTCTGCTTTTACAGGTCCGGAAGTTACCGGAAAAAAGCTGGGCGTGATTGGTCTGGGTGCGATTGGAGCCTTGGTAGCCAATGATGCCCATGGTATTGGCATGGATGTAACCGGATACGATCCTTTCATTTCTGTAAAAGCTGCCTGGAGCTTGTCCCGTGCTGTTCATAGGGCTGACAGTCTGGAAAGCTTACTGGCAGAATCAGATTATATCAGCATTCATATACCTTTGACCCCGGAGACATATGATTACATTGACAAAAAGGCTTTCTCCAAAATGAAAAAAGGTGCTCGCCTGCTGAATTTCTCCAGGGGAGAGTTGGTAAACACAGAAGATTTATTGGCAGCTGTCGATGATGGCATCGTTAGCGTCTACGCTACTGATTTCCCCAACGAACAAATGCTGGATAACGAGAATGTAATACCAATCCCCCACCTGGGTGCATCAACACCGGAGTCTGAAGACAATTGCGCTTTAATGGCTTCCAATCAACTGCAAACTTATATAGAAACAGGAAATATCATAAACTCGGTGAACTTTCCCCATTGTGAGATGCCAAAGCTGGAACATCTGCGTATTACAGTTGCCCATCAGAATGTCCCCAATATGGTAAGTCAGATCACTTCACATTTGGCTGACAGCAATATAAACATTGCCAATATGATGAATAAAAGCAAGGGCAATACAGCTTACACTATTATTGACATAGATGGTGAGGCTCCATCTGAACTACTGCAATCCATACTGGATATCGATGGTGTAATTAAAGTTCGTGTGCTTCCGTAAAATAGGTTTCATTCTTTCTGTAAATAGGAAGGCTGCAGGTCAAGCTGCAGCCTTTTTGTAATTTTCTTGCGAGATTAACAATCAGCCCTTGAAAATGGGTTCCAGGATGATATTGTCATAAAGAGTATAATTCTTGTCTGTGATTCTTTTCACCAAAGTCTCTGCAGCTACTTCTCCTATTTTTTGTGCAGGCTGAATTATTGAAGGAATGTTTATATTTATTAAACCTGTTTTGTCCACCGCGTCAAAACATACAACATACAAATCATCAGGTATCAGCAGGCCCTTGTCCTGTGCAGCTCTTATAGCACCATATGCCAGGTAGTTGTTTGCAGCCAGTACGGCATCCGGTCTTTTTCGACGATTTAACATAGACGCCATCATATTGTAGCCGCTTTCGATTCGGAAATCCCCAACACCAATGAATTGTTGATTAATTGTCATATCATGGGACTTCATGGCATTCTCCCAGCCTTGCAGCCTTTTTACTGCTGATGTTTCATGCAGGCTGCCTGTCAGTACAGCTATATCTTCATATCCTTGCTGAATCAAGTGAGCAGTTAAATCATAGGCAGCTCTTTCATTGTCTATGGTAACATAATTGAAATCCAAATCTACATCGGGCAGATTATCTACAAAAACCACAGGCATATCATCGGTGATTATATTTTCAAAATAATCCTTTTCCTTACATACAGTTGCTAGAATAACCCCGTCAACCTGTTTTTGAACCAACAGATTCATATATTCCTGCTCCATTTTTTGATCATAGTCGCTATTGCACAAAATGGTCAGGTAGTTGTCTTCTTTAGCTGCCGTAGCAGCCCCTTTTGTAAGCAAATTGAAAAAATTATTGGATAGATCTGGAACAATGACAGCGATAGTCATGCTGTTTTGGTAGCGCAGGCTTCTGGCAATTTCATTTGGACGATACTGTAGCTCTTCGACCGCTTCCAGCACTCTTTTTCTTGTCTCATCTTTTACCCTGTCTTTCCCATTTATAACACGTGATACTGTAGATACAGAAATACCCAGGTGTTCTGCTATGTCAACCAGCCTTACAGTCATGATCTATCCTGCCTTTATGTATAATATTTCTTGTTTTTCCGATTAATACTATTTAATTTTTTGTACAAGGTCAGCCAGGCAAAGCTTTATCATTTCTTCCCCAAGTTCCGGAGAAGAATCCACAGCTTCCTGGATAAACCATTCATTACTGTCTTTCACACGGTCAAGTTTTACAGTTTCGGGATATAAGGCACTTAATATGGAGCACTCATATTTACCTGCATGGTCATAACCGGTAGCAGCCTGTACTTCCCTGCTCATGACAGGTAGTATGGTAATCCAATCCCATGGATTATCATTCCCATCCAATTCCTCATAAAACTCCTGATTGGTGTTGTCACCCCACCATCCCATGCCTCGCTTTTCCTCCAGATACTGGAAGGTAAGCTTCTTAGCTGCCTTCATACAGCTTAAAGTCATAGGAAGCAGAGTTTCCTGCTCATATTGATGATGTATAAGCAGGTAGATATTCTGCCATCCTCCATACAGAAAGGATTTGAGTATGTGATAAATGTTCTGTTCAAAGATATCCACATCCACATGAACCGTACCCTTTTCCGGACCTGCTACCGCCCAGCTGGAAGGTCCATACCAGACAGGTGGTGCTATTACCATATCCTTTTCTTTTTCCAGCCTTTCCAAAATCCCCTGCGCTATTAAAGTATCGCAGCCATATGAACAATGAGGTCCATGATACTCAATGGTACCTACAGGTATTATAAGTGGAACTCTGTTTTCTTTAGCCTTCTCTATTTCTCTGGGAAATTGTTTTTCAAGTCTCATTCAAAATCCTTCTCTCTAATTAAAAATCAAGTTCATAGATTTCGCCAATAGGCTTGCACAAACTCTCACAACCATCCTCTGTTACTACAATACCTTTTTCCCAACGCAAACCAAAAGTGCTGCCTGATACAAAGGTATCCACCTGGAAAGTCATATTGGGAGCCAGCTTGTACGGAGATGAGGTTTCCATCCAGGGAGCCTCTACTTCTATCATGCCTGTACCGTGGCATGGACCATATACAAAGTTGTCCTTATAGCCTCTGGCTGCAAACAAATCATAGTATCCCTGTGCAATGTCTCTGGCTGGTACACCTGCTTTAATCTGTTTCTCTGTCCAAATATGCGCCTCAAGGCCGAACTCTACCAATTCACGTTTTTCATCCGTTAACTTGCCAATACATACGGGAATACCGATACTGGGCGAATATCCGTCAACCTTGGCAGACAGGTTAAGTTGAACTAAGTCGCCTTTTCCGATCAGCCGATAGGAAGGCCTGGATATCGCGTGTCTTGTGGAAGCCTCGCTGAACACATACATGGGCAGCCCTTCGTACTCCGCTCCATTTTCATAGATAACCCTTTGTGCAATTCCTACCATGGATAATTCGCTGACCCCGGGTCTGAGGTATTTTAGAACTTCGTCGATAGCCAGCTCTACAATTCGGAAGCCTTCACGCATACAAGCCAGTTCGTTTTCCGATTTTATACTCCTCAGGTTAACCATGATATCCTTTACTTCGATGATTTCAGCATTTGGATATTCTTCCCTTAAGCTTTCCATCATTACTGCATTGGTATCAAGAAAGCTGCCAATTCCGATTCTAATGTTGCTGCCGCTTACTCCCATGTCATTGAATACATCACGGAAGGTATTAGGCTTAAATTCCGGATAGGATGGATCTGCTGATTCACGATATGCAAGGAGGGGATAGATTTTGTCGATTTTACTGACATCAGATGCGAAAATAATACACTCGGGGCCTACAAGAAGAGATGCCTTGCCGTCAGGTGTAATTGCAACGCCTGCTCTTTCAAACAAGGGCCAAAATCCACTGAAATAACGTGCATTGGCATAGTCTGCCTCGTTGGAGTTTACAAGAAAAACGTCCAGTTCCTTTTCGGCTGCCAGCTTTGCTGCTCTCTTTATCCTGTCTTGATACTCACTGTCGGGTATTCTGATTCTACTCATGTGAATCCTCCTATTTTTATTTTATTTTATAATTTCGATAAACATTGTTGACAGATTGATAATTTTCGGCTATTCCTATAAAATTATGTCACGCATTATTGTAAAAACGTTATTACAAGTTAATTATAAATTCTGCCTGCCACAAAGTCAAGCCCTTAATGAGTTTTATAATTGGTTTTATAATGAACCGCGCAGAAAAATTTCAGAAGGTAGAATTCGAACTCTATCTACAGTATTATTATTCATAATATCAACCAATACTTCAGCACCTGCAAACCCCATGTCATATAAGGGAAGCTCTACCGCTGTCATACTTGGTTGGCATAAATCATAGAAAGCAGATGTGCCCAGGGATGCCACCAGCAAATCCTCCGGAACTGCCAAGCCCAGCTCTGCTGCTGCCTTCAAAGCGTGGTAGCCAAACCGCGGGCTGCCGGCCAGTATACCCTGAGGAGGATTAGACTGTTTTAATAAATTTCTGACCATTTCATGGATTTCATCATCACGAAAAGGTCCAAGCCATAAGCCGCAATTTTGCTGTTGGTTATTTTCCACTGCCTCTTGAAAAGCTTGTAGTCTTGGGTCTGTACGCTGCTTCCAATGAGGACCGACATAAGCCATTCTATCTGCACCTTTTTCTTTGAACAGGGCTGTAAGTTCAGGAATATAAGCTAAGTGATCCGTAGCAACTACATGAGCACCGTTGTTAGAGGCGTGAGAATCGATAAGAACATAGGGTACTTCCTTGGCATCCAATTTTTCGCGTATGCTATCATCCAGGTCAGCAAAAGCAAATATAAACCCGTCGAGACGACTTGTATTGTAATAACTCATAAGCTCGGTCTGGAAATGTTCTTCCTGGGTATCGAAAAGCAGAGTAATGGAGTAATTGAATTTGGACAAACCATTTTTGATTCCTTCCAGGGTTTTCATGAAGTTATAATTGGTAACACTGCGGTCTGTAATTACACCTACAGACATGGAGCGTTTTAACTTCATACCTCTGGCAATATGATTGGGATAGTAGTTTAACTTTTTTACTGCATCCCAAACTGCCTGCCTTGTTTCAGGCCGTATTTTTATGTGCTCTACATTATTCAATACATAAGAAACCGTAGCTTGAGAAACGCCGGCTTCTTTGGCAACATCCTTGCTGGAAACCCTGTTTTTACTTTGCATTTAATCCACCTGACCCAAACCCTCAATACTGTTTAATATTATCCTTTCCTCAATATAGTGTCAAGATTTTGTAGAAAAAAAGGATATTATTCATAATTATGGATAAAATACCAGAAGTATAAAAGTCTCGCAGAAAGGAGAACAAAGATGGCCAAGGATAAAAAGGAAAAGAAAAAGAAAGCAGAATATAAAGCGAAACCTGCTTTCAATAATGACCAATTGGGCGAAAATGCAACTGAACACTATAGCAACCGATATGACAACAAACAGAGCAACAAAAAGAAATAGGATTATGTTGTATTCCGAGTTCAGCGAAGAATCATGGGGCAAAATTATTACAGCAGTGTGGATTCTTCGCTGATGCTCAGGACAATACCGAACGATTTATACAGCATGCTAATTCTCATTGACCACCTGTTGCTTTTCGCTTATCTGTTCCTTTTTTACATCACTGAACACTTCGATAAAAATTTTTGCCGAATGAATAGCATCATCCATAGCCCTATGCAGTCTTCCATCTACTTTTATATTAAGAGCTCTTAATGCATTTTTCAAACCGACCGCCTGGCTTTTTGGAAGACCCAGAACTTTGGTACACTGTTTTTGTATATCCAGATAATTACCAAGCCATTCAAAAGGTAGTTTGTGGTAAATGCAGTTTCTCTGCAGTATTCTTACATCATTTGTGCTCCAGGTGCACAGGAGAAAATCTTTCCCGCAAAATTCCCGGAAATCGGCAATAGCATTAGAAAAGCCGTCTCCATCTTTCAGATCTGTTGGCTTAATGCCGGTTTTCCTAATAACAATAGGACTCAGCCTGCGGTATATAACAGGCTTGACCAAACGGCTGAAGCTATCTGTAATTTCCAAATTTTCGCTAACCTTGGCTGCACCGATTTCTATGATTTCAAACGGACATAACTGATTGGGTCGAAAACGACTGTTGGGATTATATAATTTTGGTTGAGGTTGGTTGAATTCCGTATCATATACGATATAGTTCATATTTACTCCTGTTGTTCCAGTTAAATCTCTGTCTGGCTTATCTGTTTTTAATACTTTTCAAACGCTTCATGATATTGTTTCCGCCAAGTCCAAAATAATCATGGAGCTTTTTATACTCCTCATATAACAAATCATAAGTATCTGTGTTTTGGGGAATAGGCTTGAAAACCAAGTCTTTTAAACCAGCCATCTTAACAGCAGCCTCCTGGATATTGTCATATCCTCCGGCTGAAGCCCCGGCTGCCACTGCACCAAACATTGCAGAACCCAGTGCCGTAGTTTGGGAAGAAGCAGAAACCCGAATCTCCCGATTGGTTACATCAGCGTATATCTGCATAAGCATTTGATTTTTTTCAGCTATGCCGCCGGCAGCATACAGCTCTTCAATAACAATATCGTTTTCATCAAAGGTATCAATAATCATTCTGGTGCCATATGCAGTAGCCTCAATCAATGCACGGTAAATATCCTCGGGTTTGGTTCGAAGAGTGCAGCCGATTATAAGCCCTGTTAGATCTCCATCTACCAATATGGAACGATTTCCATTCCACCAGTCCAGAGCAATTAAGCCGCTCTCTCCGGGAGACTGTTTATCTGCCTTTTCTGTCAACAGCTCATGCAGATTGATACCTTTTCTGCCTGCCTCCAGATGATACTCCTGAGGGAGACAATTCTCCACAAACCATTCAAAATGGTCACCGACACAGGCTTGACCGGCTTCATATCCAAAATAGCCGGGGATCATTCCATCCTCTACAACACCTCCCATTCCCTTTACCCATTTCTCTTCTTTGCCCAATACCATATGACATGTGGATGTTCCCATAACCATTAGCATTTTCCCTTCTTCGGTAATGCCTGTACCCGGTACTGCCGCGTGAGCATCGATGATAGCAACTGCTACTGGTATCCCTGAGTTTAATCCTAAAAGTTTGGCAGCAGCTTCTGTCAGTTCTCCTGCTTTACTGCCAGTGGGATAAATATCACTGCTCAACTTCTCTTCAACCAGGTTTTCCAGTCTGGGATCAAGAGCCTTGAAAAATTCCTGTGAAGGATAACCTTCCTGTTTATGCCATAGTCCTTTATAGCCGGCACTGCAACTGCTTCTTTTTTCTTCTCCTGTTAATTGAAGAATCAGCCAATCTCCAGCTTCGATAAAACGATCTGCCCTATCATATATATCAGGAGCTTCATTAATAATCTGCCAAACCTTGGGCACCAGCCACTCAGATGAAATTTTTCCACCGTAGCGCTTTAGAAACTTTTCTCCCCTGTCCTTGGCAATCTGGGTCAAGCGGTTTGCTTCGTCCTGTGCTGCATGATGCTTCCATAGTTTGACATATGCGTGCGGCTGAGAATGGTACTCGTCCGTAAAGCATAAGGGTGTTCCAGCATTATCAATTGGCAAAATGGTACAGGCAGTGAAATCCACACCAATGCCTATAACATCCTTAGGGTCTATGGAAGCCTGCCTCAACACGGAAGGTATAACTTGCTGCATGACATCAAGATAATCCTGAGGATGCTGTAAGGCCCAGTCTGCTTCCAGTTTGGTACCGTCTGGAAGATATTCATCCATTACTCCATGTGGATACTCCATCACAGCTGTGGCTATTTCCCTGCCTGTTTCCACTTCGACAAGTAAGGCACGTACGGATTGACTTCCAAAATCCATACCTATGGAATATTTACTCATCATACTTCTCCTCTCATAAGTTTAGCATTAATTCATTTCTTAGCTTAATTTGATGTTTCACTTCTATTCTATAGATAAATAAAGTACATTACAAGCAATTGCATAACAAAAAAACTTAGGTTATCACCTAAGTTATGTTTGGATATTAGATCTGAGATACCGTCGTTTCAATTTTGACACCTATCTCTCGATAGGTGGGTATCCGCAGAATATCTTCTACCGTCCCCTGCCAAACCTGGACTTACTGCGGGCTTGATATCCAATACCCTTATTGGATTCCCGGATGCAATACGTAGGTTCAAAATAGAAACCATTCGTATATCCCAGAACACTGTCTCTCTGTTGTATATTTATTATACTATATTCAGAGCATGCGTCAATAGAAATTTTTTACATGAATGCATGCAAGCCTGAGTTATACCGATTTCGCTATGGTTTGCAACTCTCCTTTATATTATTTTAGTCCGGAAAAAAATTACATTTGCAGTAGAAAGCTGATTTTCACGGAAATCAACTATACACTGGAAAGCTTACCTGTTAGGAACTATCTCCAGCCAATACCCATCGGGATCTTCAATGAAATAAATCCCCATACCCGGGTTTTCATAGCAGATGCAGCCCATCTCTGCATGAAGCTCATGCGCTGCTTCAAAATCATCTACTTTAAAAGCAAGATGAAATTCATTGTCTCCCAGGTCATAAGGACGTTCCCATTCCTTAAGCCAGGTCAGCTCCAGTTTATGACTGCTTACACCATCTCCCAGGAAAACCAGAGTAAAACTCCCGTCAGATGCTTCCTTTCTGCGTACTTCCTCAAGACCAAGTGCTTTTTTGTAAAAAGTCAGACTTTTCTCCAGATTCAGCACATTAAAGTTGTTGTGTGCAAAAGTAAATTTCACAGGGTATACCTCCTTCTTCTATAATCTTTAATTATCTCTAAATACCTCGCTCGTATAATATATTTTGTAAGCAGCAATATACACTGCTTACACATCAATACAACATTTTTATAAACAGTTATTGCTTATTGTATTCATATGTTTGTCCCCCGGTTGTTATTTCTAACACTGGTACAGCTGACTGGCTCATCTTCTTTGAAAACTTCTTTGTAATTCCGCTGTTATTACCAAAATGCATGGGTACAAACAAACCCGGTTGGAAAATCTTAAGCATATAGGCACCACCCATCCAATAATGCTCTCCCAGTCTGGGATCCACAGGGAAGAAAAGAATATCAATCCTTTCTCCGCTCATTTTTGCCACTTCGTTCTTGAACTTCCATTCCTCTTCCTCCAATTCCTGCCCGGTAGATTCATCTGCCCAATGCCACCAATTCAAATCACCAGCATGGAAAATCCGAAGTCCGTCCACATCCACAAGAAAAGACACCCCAATATCCGTTGAACCAAAAGTGGAAATTGTCACAGCATTTTTTGATGCATGTTCATAAGGAGCCATACTGATATAATGAAAATCTGAAAGGGAATCCAGAGCATTGTATTCCAATTTTATATCGCTGCTTAATATGTATGTTAACCGGGGATTCTCTCTCTTCCACTTGAATATGGATGAACTAAAATGATCATGATGGCTATGGCTGGCAAACACAAATGGATATTTACTGTTTGCAATCTTTTCTCGAATATCCCTGCCTGCAGCCCCGGATTCAACAGTATTATCCGAAGGGTCGAAAAAGTCGAATATCAGAAAATAGTCACCTGTCTCAACTGTAAATCCACTGTGGAATAAATATTGAATTAAGGCCTTTTTATTAGAATACACAACATCCATCCCTTTCCAGGAAATCCTATGTATGAAATTAATAATCTTTCATAATCTATATTTAATCAGACTTTCCACTTTGAAACAAGCTATAATATTTATCCCAAGTAGATTTCTTCCTGCTGTCTTATTTTTCATGTATATTTTTGCTGGATTTGGAAGAAATATATGAAGAGGAGGGATTCCCTATGCTAAAAAAAATACTGTCTTTTATTTTTGTATTTTTATTCTTAACACTTACTGCCTGTTCATTCCCTCGCGTGGAGTCTCCAGATACTGAGGAAGCTCCGACTCCCCAACCGCAGCTGGAAGATGAACAGAACGAGACACCACCCTCACCAACACAGCAGCCTGAGAACCTGGACGAGCTGCCTAAATCCAATGAGGCAGCTGTGGAAGAAAACATCAACGCTTATGATATCAGCAATGATCAGGATATTACCCGCCAAGCCGAATCATTATTGATGACCCAGATTAACACAGCTGTAGATCAGACGGAGATCACACAATTAACTGAAGGAAATTCCAGCACTGCTGGAGAGAATGTTGTAATGCTCTATGAAAAACGACTGCCTGAACGAATTAGCTACAGTGTTCAATATGAGAAATATAATCTCACTTATGACTATTTTTTAATTACCAGTGAAAATGAAGTACCAATCCATGAAAACCCAAATCCAGGCTCCAAGGAAGTTTGTTCAGCTGTAAACAGTGAAAAGCTTGCACTTCATCAGAAGCTGACAGGTGAAACACAGAAAGACTCTGATATCTGGTATAAGGTTTCCTGTAAGACTGATGGCAGTATTGTAACAGGTTACATTCATTCTTCTGCCGGCATCACCAGAACTTTTCAGTTCGACAAGATGCTGGAAGCCATACATGACCTTCAGCAGCAGGTGTCTGAGGGCAAGCTCAACCATGTCAGCAATTATAAGAACGTCAACGGTGTTGCTCCTAAAAAAGGAGAAGGAGCAACTGATGAGTATGGCATGCGCATCTATCAAAGTGCTCCCGGATATTTGCAAGACAATGCACAATCTGATTTTCGCTATGTTCCCGACGGAATGCTTGTACGAATATTGGAAGATTCTGGTGAATTTTACCGGGTAAAGGTGGAGTCCTTTGATCAGGAAGTTTATATCCCTAAAAATTTTATTGATCCTAATGATACATTGAGTAATCTTACCCATGCCATTGTCATCGACCGCAACCAACAGAATCAGGCAGCCTTTGAGCTGTCTGGTGATGAGATTCGAATGATCTCATACACTCTGGCCACCACCGGTCTCCAAGGTCAATCTTCTTTTGAGACTCCTTTAGGTACCTTCAGGACTCTGGAGAAAAAAGATCGCTTTCAATATCTAAAGAGCAATTCCAGTGAGATAGCCGGTTATGCACCCTATGCCATCCGATTTTGCGGTGGTGCTTATGTTCATGGTGTACCGGTGAATTATGAAGAAAAAGACGGTGAGCTGGTGGATCCGGGTATCATCGAATACCTGCAAACCATTGGAACCTTCCCTCGTTCTCATATGTGCGTTCGAAATTTCTCCAGCCATGCAGAGTTTCTGTATAACTGGATAGAGCTTGCAAACGGAGCTGTGATCATAATCGAATAAAACTAAAAAATCCTTTGCAAATGCTCAGGATAACATTAAAAGATTTTAATAGGGTACAAGATGCTGCGAGTACTGAGTTCAGCTGGAAAAATAACATACTGGAGGTCTTTATAAATGCAATCACGAGAAGGATTTAATGTCCCGCCACAATCTTATTGGATGGCTTCGGTACCTTTTACCCAATACGAACCATTAACGGGCAATCTGGATGTAGATGTTGTCATTGTCGGCGGAGGGATAACAGGAATTACATCGGCATTTTTGCTCAAACAAAGTGGTCTTAAGGTTGCACTTCTGGAGGCAACAAGGATACTTCATGGGACAACCGGTCATACCACTGCAAAGGTAACAGCTCAGCATGATATTATTTATTATACTATAAAAAGCAAAATGGATCAGGAAAGTGCAGAGCAGTACGCCAAGGCCAATCAGGCAGCTATAAGCGCTATTGATACCATTATACAGCAAAATAATATTGATTGTGACTTCTCCTGGCAGCCGGCCTATGTATATACCCAAGATGAAAACTATATTCTGCAAATACAGGAAGAAACTGAGCTTGCTTTTGGACTGGGTTTTTCTGCAGCATTTATGGAAGAAATCCCCCTGCCTGTTAAGGTAAAAGCAGCTTTGCGCTTTGACAATCAGGCACAATTTCATCCTCTTAAATATTTACAGGCACTGGCTCAACAGATTTCGGGGAACGGCAGCTATCTTTTCGAGAATACAAAGGCCTTGGATATTCAAACTCAAAATGCTTACACTGTGACCACCAATACAGGTTTCCATGTGAAAGCGCCAAATGTCATTATAGCTACCCATTATCCATTTTATGATGGAAACGGCATGTATTTCTCTCGAATATACCCTGAACGTTCATATGCTGTTGGTTTAACAATCTCTGATCAATACCCTGGCGGCATGTACATATCCGCTGAAGATCCAGGCCGCTCTTATCGTTCTCAACCAATGGATGATGGTCGGGTATTAATCATAGTTGGAGGTGAGCATCACAAAACCGGACAGAGTATAGACACCAGCCTTCACTATCAAAACTTGCTGAATACAGCAAACAGTATTTTCCAAGTCGATGAAGTACTTTATCGTTGGTCTACTCAGGACTATACCACTATGGATCAGGTGCCCTATATCGGACCATTGAATTCAAAAGACCCTGGACTTTATGTTGCGACGGGATTTAGAAAATGGGGAATGACTAACGGAACAGTGGCAGCTATGATTCTTAGAGATTACATTCTGGATAAGGAAAACGAATGGGCTCCTGTTTTTATGCCATCCCGCTTCAGGCCTGGTGCAGCTGCAGGTAAATTTATTAAAGAAAATGCCAATGCAGCGAAGCATCTGGTATCCAGCAAATTATCCTCTGCTGAACACTTTGAAGACATTGAACCTGGTGAAGGAAAAGTTGTTGAGATAGAAGGCGAAAAAGCAGGTGCATATAGAGATTTACAGGGCCAATTATTTATAGTAGACACTACCTGTACTCATATGGGCTGTGAGCTTTCATGGAATTCTGCTGAGTACTCCTGGGATTGTCCTTGTCACGGTTCACGCTTTACCTATAAAGGGAAAGTCATAGAAGGACCTGCACAAAATCCCTTAAAGAAGGTAGAAATCGATAACAGTTTTTCAAGAAAGCAATAATAAATTATAGTAATATTATATTGGATTCTTGACAACACTCATGCATTTCATCAGGCCAGACTGAAGATTGAACCTCCCCGATATGAGCCTTGTTGAGTAGAAACATACAGATTCTGGATTGACCTATACCACCTCCTATGGTGTAGGGTAGTCGTCCGTTTAAGAGCTCGCTGTGAAAAAACAGGTCTTTTCTATCTTCACAATCAGCAAGCTTAAGTTGTCTCCGTAATGCCTCCTCATCAACCCGGATACCCATGGAAGATACTTCAAAGGCTCGTTCCAAAATCGGGAACCAGAATATGATATCACCATTTAACTCCCAATCATCATAATCCGGTGCTCTACCGTCATGAGGTTCGCCGGAACGAAGCTGACCGCCGATTTTCATTATAAACACTGCCTTATACTCTTTTGAAACAGCATCTTCCCTTTGCTTTGCATTTAAGCCGGGGTATTTGTCCTCCAACTCCTGGGAAGTAATAAAAGTGATTTTATCGGGCAAATAAGACTTCAACCTAGGAAATCTTTTCTGTATGAAGCTCTCAGAATCTTTAAAAACCTTGTATATACTGTTAACCGCAGAACGCAAGGTTTCTTCATTTCTCTCTTTTTTGAGAATAATTTTTTCCCAGTCCCATTGATCAACATAAACGGAGTGCATGTTGTCTAAATCTTCATCTCTACGTATGGCATTCATATCTGTGTATAAACCTTCCTGAGAATCAAACCCATAGCGTTTCAGAGCCAGCCTTTTCCACTTGGCAAGAGAATGGACAATTTCCACCGTATTGCCATCTATTCCCTTTACATCAAATACAACAGGTCTCTCTACTCCATTCAGGTTATCGTTCAACCCCGATTCAGGTCTGACAAAAAGAGGCGCTGATACCCGGACCAGATTCAACTCTCGAGCCAGTCTGTTTTCAAAAAAATCTTTAATGAGCTTGATAGCAATTACGGTATCACGTAAATCCAAGGGTGATTTATAGCCTTCAGGTACAATAAGTCCCTTCACTTCTCCATTCATTGGAAAACCTCCATCAAAAATGTGCTTTTCCTATTGTACTACAAATCCTTTGTAAGGGAAATAAAATTTTTGACAGTATAATTAAAGCATACTATAATATTTGACATGATAAGCGCGGGATACGGGATACGGGATGCGGGATACGGGATGCGAGATACGGGTTACGGGATGCGAGATACGGGTTACGGGTTACGGGATAACAACTGTCTTTCGTACTACTCGCATCTCGTATCTCGTAACAACTAACAGCAGGGATGTGTAAAATATGGTATTTGTATCGAATTTAAGCAACTCCAGCATTACTTTGGCAGTCTTCGAGTCCGATGGAAAGCTTGTTTTTAGATCAGATATTTCATCAGACAGAGGGAAAAGCGAAGAAGAATACTTTATCCTGCTAAAAAGTATTTTCAGCTTGTACGACACTGAACCGTCAGCCATTGAAGGAGCTATTATATCGTCAGTGGTTCCCCCGCTTTCCAATGTATTCAGCAGTACCGTCGAAAGGCTCGCAGGCTGTAAACCTCTATTTGTAGGTCCCGGCATCAAAACCGGTCTTGATATAAAAATTGATCATCATGCTCAGCTAGGTTCCGATTTAGTTGCCAATACAGTTGCAGCCTTGGCTTTATACAAAAAGCCCTTTACAATAATTAACATGGATGATACCGCTACTACCTTTACTGCTGTTAACAAGGCAGGGGAATTGTGCGGTGTCATAATATTACCAGGTGTTCGAATTTCTCTGGATGCATTATCTGCCAGCGCAGCAGAGCTTCCCTATATATCTCTTGTTTCACCAAAGTCTTTGCTTGGTACAAATACGGTAGACTCAATGAATTCGGGGTTGATCTATGGTACTGCATCCATGCTTGATGGACTTATTCACCAACTCAGTGAGGAGTTTTCCGTTACTGAAATGAATATCATCGCTACCGGAGGATTGGCTGAATACATTATTCCATATTGCAGCCATGAAATAATCTATAACCCCGACCTGATTCTTGAAGGCTTATTTCGAATATACAAGCGGAATCAAAAAAGAAATAAATCGATATAAATGCGTTTTTTACGCTTTTATAAATAAAATGCATTGCACCCTGAAACAATAAATAAGGGGCGATAGCAAAGGAGACGTTCAAATGAACAACAACACATCACCACGTACAGTCAAGATGGTACTATTGGCCATACTTGCCGCTATCATGCTTGTCTTGACATTTACCCCTCTGGGCTACCTTAAGGTTGGAATTATTGAAATAACCTTTATGACTATACCTGTTGCAGTGGGAGCTATTGTGCTGGGTCCTGCAGCAGGTGCGATACTCGGCGGTGTTTTTGGTGCCACCAGCTTTGCACATGCTTTGCTGGGCTTAAGTCCCTTTGGTGTGGCACTGATGGGTATTAATCCCTTTTACACATTTATACTCACTATGGTACCACGTATACTAATGGGATGGCTGACTGGTTTAATTTTTCAAGGGCTGCATGGGAAAGAAAGAACAAGGAAAATCTCCTACGGGGCAGCCAGCCTTTCTGCTGCACTATTGAACACGATATTTTTCTTATCGCTGCTGGTCCTGTTGTTTTCGAATACAGAATACTTCAAAGATTTTCGAGGCAATCTATCTGGTCTTCTGGCTTTAATGGGGACAATTTTTGTCACAAATGGCCTTGCTGAAGCTGCTGCAACAATGATTATCGGCGGTACTATTGCTCGTGTATTGATACGATACAGAGGAAAGTGAAACAACGAAAACGTAACATAATTTTTAACGGCGGTCAAGCTGATGCTGTCCGCCGTTTTTGCTTAAAAATGGTAAAACAAATTTAATTATAATGTTTGTTTTCAAGATAAGGTAATGATATGATATTCATAATAAAATAAAATATCGTATTAAGACAAATTTCTTACAAAAAATAAAGCAGTTATAGAGTATGGAAATTTATCAAGGAATCATGAAATGTGTAAAATAAGAAGCATAATATGGAGGCAATGCTAATGAACGGAACAAAAAAATCAGAGATAGTGAAAAAATCAAGGGATTACCTAAAGAACATTTTATTGATTCTTTTTGTTGCAGTATTTATAGCTGCCAATATAAGCTTTACTGCGCTGCCTGCTTTCGCTTCAACTACGGAAGATACCAGTTCAGAAGATGCAACGCAAGATTCCACTACTGATGAAAATACGGATAACAGTACAGAAGGCGCAGAAACAGATGAAACTGCCGAGCTGCAATTTGATTCGATTGCTAATGCAGCTCTGCTTATGGAAGCCTCTACCGGGGAAATCTTGTATGAAAAAGCTTCTAACGAAGCACTTCATCCAGCCAGCATTACAAAAGTTATGACCTTATTGTTAACCTTCGAAGCCTTGGAACGAGGTGATATCTCCCTGGATGATGAAGTCTATATTTCCAAAGATGCCTGGCTGGTAGAGGGATCTGAAATGTTTTTATTAGTTGATACCAAAGTTCCTCTTGAATTGATTATTACAGGAATTTCCGTAGTATCCGCCAATGATGGTTGTATAGCAGTGGCAGAGCATATAAGCGGTTCTCAGGATGCATTTGTCCAGTTGATGAACAAACGTGCCCAGGAACTGGGGTTAAGTAATACACAGTTTCAAAACCCTCATGGCTTAAGTGCAGAAGGACATTATATGAGTGCCAGGGATATTGCAGTTTTAGCTAGACACTTGATCGAACATTACCCTGAGATTCTGGAGATCGAATCATTAACTGAGTTTACCTATAATGATATACTTCAGTATAATCGTAATCCACTATTAGGCGTTTATCCTGGTGCAGATGGGTTGAAAACCGGTTGGCACGAAAAAGCAGGCTTTTGTTTAGTAGGCACAGCAAAACGAAACGATATGCGTTTGATTTCTGTTGTTCTAAAGACAAAAAATAAAGAAGAGCGGCTGGACGCTTCCAGGGAACTTTTGGACTATGGATATCAGAACTTTGAAATCAAAGAAGTTATTTCTGAAGGAGAATCCTTGGGAGATACAGACGTAAAGAATGGTAAGGAGTTAAGTGTTCCCATAAAGGCCGATAATTCCATTACCCTTATTATCCAAAAGGATAAAATAAAAGATATTCAAACACAGCTGGTGCTTGATGAAGAGATCCTTCTGGCACCGATAGAAAAGGATTCCAAAGTCGGAAAGCTTGATATTGAGCTGGATGGTGAAGTGCTGGCATCCACTGAAGTCAGTACCGCTCAGGAAGTAGAAAAAGCAGGTTTTTTCGAGCTTCTTTGGAGAGGAATAACAAGCTTCTTTAAATCTCTGTTTAATGTTTCCAAAGGAGAATGACTTTGTTTGATATTTTAGGAGGGTATGGATATGTCAATTATCGTAGGTATTGATATAGGCGGCAGCACCACAAAAATAGTCGGTTTGAATCAAAATAAAATTATAAGTCCAATGCTGGTAAAAGCCAATGATCCCGTTGCATCTATTTACGGGGCTTTTGGTAAATTCTTAAGTGCGAATCAGCTTCACCTAAATGATATTCGGCAGATTATGGTTACAGGAGTGGGTTCTTCATATATAACCCAATCCTTATACAACATCCCCACAGGAAAAGTTGATGAATTTCATGCCATAGGCAAAGGCGGTTTGTTCCTGACAAATCTTAATCGCGCCATTGTGGTTAGTATGGGTACAGGAACAGCATTTATTATTGCGGATCATAGCGGTGAAAAACACATAGGCGGCACTGGAATAGGCGGAGGCACACTCCTGGGTCTTTCCAATAAAATGCTCAACATACGTCATTTTGAAGATTTGATCGAAATGGCCCGCGGCGGAAATCTGGCAAATGTTGATCTGAATATATCCGATATTACCAAAGACAAGCTGGAGACTCTGCCACCTGAAATTACAGCATCAAACTTTGGGAAAATCAGTGACCTGGCCACTAAAGCCGATATTGCCCTGGGTATTATCAATCTGGTTTTTCAAACCATTGGTGTGTTTGCAGTTTTTGCATCTCGGATTCATAAAACAGACGATGTTGTATTAACAGGGAATCTGGCCAATGTACCTCAGTCACGAATCGTTTTTGATACTCTGCATGCCTTGCATAAGGTTAATTATCATTTGCCAAACCATGCAGAATTTGCCACTGCTGTAGGTGCAGCCTTGTCAAATCCCAAAGAAATACTGTAATTGTTCGTGATTAGTAATAATATTTACCTGTAGCGGCTTGGAATGCATCTTCTATATGATTGATAAGAAAAGTCCCATCAGATTGCGCTTTAACTTCCAAGACGTCAAAACGACATGAAACATCTTTCCAGCCTGTATCATTAAGAAAGTATAAGGCAGTGCCGGTAAGCTTTGCCTGCTTTCTGTAATTAACTGCTTCTCCCGGGCGGCCATATGATGCGGTTCGCCTGGTTTTTACTTCCACAAAAACCAGTTGTTCACCCTTTCGAGCTATAATATCAATTTCTCCAATACGACATTTGTAATTTCTTCGTAATATTCGGTACCCATCTGCTTCCAAAAAACTGCAGCTCTGTTCTTCGCCCCACTTTCCCAAACTTTTTCTATCATCTTGCATAGCTTTCCTCCATATTATCCCCACTAGAACTTTCTCAAGGCAGTTGCAACTGTCATAAATATATTCTACATCCCGCTAAAAATCCCCTTCTTCAATGGGATAGAAGACTCCTGTGATGTAGGATCAATCGTGTTAACCGGATTATTCCCGCAATATGCATACAGGTGCTGCGTCCACGGGTCTTAGATTACCTATAATATAAATATCTTATTATCAGTAATTCCTGTCTAGGATATCTTGGGATTTGTATTTACGATCCATGATACTAGTGGTTGACACGCCGACAGGCAGACCTGTTTATTAATTTACATTTTATGTTGTATTATTACATCACATCCCAGCATACCCATAATTTGTTTATATTCTCTATTCTACGTTTGTTTTTGTTTTCCTGCTGGGATTCCCGTAAATGAAAAATAATTATTGTATAAAGGCCGATGTCTATCACATCTGTCATATTATATAAATTTATATATAAAATTTCAACAAATTCCGCCAAATCTCCAAATTTATACTATACAAAACGACATATATATTATATAATAACAAAAAAGCAATGAATATTTAATATTCCTGTCATATTTGCTTCAAATTCTCCAGGGGTGATACCAATGAAAAAACGTTGTACTTCTATACTTGCTTTTATACTTATACTTTTAATAACTACTACTACATATGCATCGAATCTTAATGATGCAAAGAAGGACTTAAGCAACGTAAACGGTGACATCAAAGAAACCAAGCAGGAAATCGATGATCTCAAAGGTCAGCAGAACAAAGTCCGTGAACAGCTGGAAGTTATAGAAGAAAATTTGAGATTGAAAGAACAGGAATTGTCATCCGTGGAAAAGCAGCTAAGCCGCTGCCAAACTGAATTGGACGAAGTAATAAACAAACTACAGGAAACAGAAGACGAACTGACAGCAATTCAAGAAAGTCTTGAAATATTGAAGCTGCAATTGGAAGAAGCCATCAATCAAGCAAATGAACAAGAGAAACTTAACGCCGAACGTTTACGTTCCATGTATATGAACAGCAGCACTTCCTATCTGGAAATTATTTTCGAAGCAAAAAGTTTCAACGATCTTATCGATCGTATTAATATGATTAAACAAATGATCAGCTATGACCAACAGATGTTCGATAGTATGCAATTGCATCGTGATAAAGTAGGAGAAAGAAAGCAAGCATGCGAAGGAGAAGAGCAGAAAATCCTGGAATGCAAAAAAGATATCGAAGAAAATAAAGTCATACTGGAACAGAAGCATCAAGAAATAGAAAATACCAAGAAGCGAATTACCAGACAGAAGAACGAGATTCAAGATTCCCAAAATGAAAAAGAATCCTTATTGAATCAGCTCAGCGAAGAAGAAATTCAAGCGCGTGAAGAGTTGGAACAACAGGAAAAAGAATCCAAAGAGCTGGAAAAGCTTATTCGAGAAATTCAGAAAAAGAGGGCAGCAGAAGAAGCAGCCAGGAAAGCAGCAGAAAAAGCCAAAAATAACAACAGCTCAAGAGGTAATGGTAATAAATCAGCTAACAGCAAAGGAAACACGTGGCCCGTACCCAGCTCCACCCATATATCTTCGAGCTTTGGGTATCGAACCCACCCCATAACCAGGCAATGGAAACTACATAAAGGCATTGATATATCAGGCGGCGTCAGCAGCAAACCGGCAGTTGCCATGAAAGATGGTGTAGTAATCCTTTCGCAATATTTTGGTTCATATGGTAACTGTGTAATCATAGACCATGGAGACGGTATCTCTACTTTATATGCCCATGGCTGGTCTACTACTGTATCCGTTGGTAAAGAGGTAAAGCAAGGTGACACAGTCCTTAAAATAGGCAGCACAGGCAGCTCAACCGGACCTCACCTGCACTTTGAAGTTCGTAAGAATGGGGTTCCTGTCAATCCGCTGGATTATGTAAGTCGATAAAAGATAAGAAATATCACAAAATTTGCGACATTCTGAAGAGACAGATAAGAAATAAGAAATAAGAAATAAAAGCTTGCCATACGGCAAGCTTTTTAATATCTGAATATTTTCTACAAATGTTAAATTAATCAAAGAGTTGTCAGTCAGTATTCTTGTGTTCAATCAGCATAGCGTTTACTGTATTGATAAGTCTGCTCCAACATCATGTCCTTCACCTTCATCAATCGAACTTGTGTGCTGCGCTCATTCTCATCCAGTTTCATTGTAATAAACTTTATTTGTTCCTGAGTTTCGGGAATCATAACATGCTCCAATGCATTAACCCGCCTGCGGGTTTTTTCAATTTCTGCCGCCATCATCTGACAGGCCTTTTCCTTTTCTGCAAGAAGCAGCATATCCGGAAGAATGTCTGCCAGAGATTTTACAGCACTGTCCAAATCACTCGAGGTAAACGCATAACCATATGGATAGATATCGTTGGGATCCGAGGTTCGGGTCTTATATTCAAACACCGGTATCTCAACGCTCATGACATTTTTTTCGCCAACCTCAAGATAAACCTCCTGCTTGGGCAGCAGAAAAGCTGTTTTTACGGTTTCATCATCCATTACAGCCCTGGCCAATGCAAAATTCTTGTTTGCTGAAGCTATGCCTTCCTCTACCTTTTCCCTAAGGCGTCTGTTGTCCTTCACCATCTCCAGGAATTGACGCATCAATTCATCGCGCTTATCCTTTAACAGCTTGTGACCACGGATAGCTGTTACAAGCTTTCGTTTTAAAATTGTCAGTTCCATACGAGTTGGATTTACATGCTTGGCAGCCAAGATTATTCCTCCCTCTTGTCGTAATACTCATCGAGGAATTTATCATCAATACGTTTCAACTCACTGCGGGGCAGGATGCGAAGCAATTCCCAGCCGAGATCAAGGGTTTCTTCAACAGAGCGATTGGCAGAATAGCCTTGGGAAACATAACTTCGTTCAAATTCGTCAGAAAACTTCGCATAGAGCTTGTCTATCTCTGTTAAGGCTGCTTCACCCAAAATTACCATCAACTCTTTTGCTTCCTTACCCCGGGCATATGCGGCAAACAACTGGTTCATGGTATTGGAATGATCTGCCCTTGTCTTTCCCTCACCTATCCCCTTGTCTTTTAGCCGAGACAGAGAAGGCAATACATCAATGGGAGGAGATATGTTTCTGCGATGAAGTTCACGGCTGAGTATAATCTGACCTTCGGTAATATATCCAGTTAGATCGGGGATCGGATGGGTCTTGTCATCCTCGGGCATTGTTAAAATAGGAATCAAGGTAATAGAGCCGGTTTTCCCCTTTTGTCTACCTGCCCTTTCATATATGGAAGCCAGATCGGTGTACATATAACCGGGATAACCTCTTCTGCCCGGTACCTCCTTACGGGCAGCTGATACTTCTCGAAGAGCGTCGGCATAGTTGGTTATGTCAGTTAAGATAACCAGTACATGCATTCCCTTTGTAAAAGCCAGGTATTCTGCAGCTGTCATGGCCATTCTTGGTGTAGCAATTCTTTCTACTGCAGGATCGTTGGCCAGGTTCATAAACATAACTGCTCTGTCTATGGCACCGGTCTCACGAAAGCTTTCAACAAAAAAGTTGGCTTCTTCAAATGTTATACCCACAGCAGCGAAAACCACAGCAAATGGTTCATCAGTACCCCTTACCTGAGCTTGTCGTGCAATTTGAGCAGCCAGGTTTGCATGGGGCAGACCGGAAGCTGAGAATATGGGCAGTTTCTGCCCGCGTACCAGTGTATTCAACCCGTCTATGGCAGAAATTCCTGTCTGAATAAACTCCTGGGGGTAGTTGCGTGCAACAGGATTCATGGGAAGTCCATTTATATCCAGACGCATTTCAGGCAATATTTCCGGTCCGTCATCAATAGGTCTGCCCAGACCATCGAAAACGCGGCTAAGCATATCCTCTGATACTCCGAGCTCCATACTTCGCCCCAGGAAGCGAACCTTGCTGTTTGACAGATTGATACCAGTAGAGCTTTCAAACAACTGCACTAATGCATTGGAGCCATTTATCTCCAATACCCGGCATCGGCGTGTTTCTCCATTAGCAAGCTCAATCTCCCCCAGCTCATCAAAGGCAACATCTTCAACACCTCTTACCATCATCAGAGGACCTGCAACTTCCTGTATCGTTCGATATTCCTTTGGCATTAATAGTCCTCCTTTCGCAGTAATTCTTGTATTTCATTGGACAGATCCTTTAGGATGCTGTCGTATTCTTCCTGTATTCCATCCATGGTAACATATTTGAACCTTCCAATTCGTTCACGAACAGGCAGTTGGACGAGACCTTCTATGTCGGCTCCTTGATTCAGTGCCTCAGCTGCCCCGATGTAATATTCCATTATCAGTTTTATCATCAGGTATTGCTTTTCCAGTGGAGTATAAGTATCGATTTCGTGAAAAGCATTCTGATGCAGATAATCTTCACGAATGGAACGAGCAGCTTCCATTTTCAATCGATCGGAAGCGGACAAGGCATCCATACCTACCAGCCTTACAATTTCCTCTAACTCAGCTTCCTCCTGCAGCAGTGTCATAACCCGCGTACGCAGATCCGTCCAGTCGCTGTGTACATAGCTGTCAAACCATTGATCGGTAGTATCGATATAAAGAGAATAACTGGTCAGCCAATTGACTGCAGGGAAATGCCGGCTGTATGCCAGGTTGGCATCCAGGCTCCAGAACACTTTTACTATACGCAGGGTGGCTTGAACTACAGGCTCGGACATGTCTCCTCCAGGAGGAGAAACGGCTCCAATAACCGACAGTGCTCCTTCTCTGCCTTCTTTACCCAATGAAACAACATAGCCTGCTCTCTCATAGAATTGTGCCAGACGGCTTCCAAGATAAGCAGGATAACCTTCTTCACCAGGCATTTC
>DIQU01000101.1:25048-25385 GCA_002426555.1 Firmicutes bacterium UBA5454
ACCTTCTTCACCAGGCATTTCCTCCAACCTTCCGGACATTTCCCGCAAAGCTTCCGCCCATCTGGAGGTTGAGTCTGCCATCAATGCAACGGAATAACCCATATCTCGAAAATATTCTGCTATGGTAATGCCGGTATAAATTGAAGCTTCTCGAGCTGCTACCGGCATGTCCGAGGTGTTGGCAATCAACACAGTCCGTTTCATCAGGGATTCTCCGGTTTTAGGATCCTTCAGTTCCGGGAATTCGTTGAGGACATCGGTCATTTCGTTTCCACGTTCACCGCATCCAATATATACTACAATATCAGCTTCCGCCCACTTGGCCAGCTGATGCTGT
>DIQU01000101.1:25537-39202 GCA_002426555.1 Firmicutes bacterium UBA5454
ATGCTGTACTACGGTTTTACCTGATCCGAAAGGTCCGGGTACAGCTGCTACTCCCCCTTTGGCAATGGGAAACAAGGTATCAATAACCCGCTGACCTGTTATCAATGGCATGGTAGGTGCCAATTTCTCCTTATAGGGGCGTCCATTTCGAACGGGCCAGTTCTGCATGAGTTTGATCGGATGTTCCCTGCCCTCTTCGTCTCTAATGGTGCCTATACTGTCTACCACAGTATATTCACCTTCATTAAGAACACTTATAGTTCCTTTTATTCCATAGGGAACCATGATTTTATGTAAAATGATCTCTGTTTCCTGTACAGTACCGATAATGTCCCCTGTCTCTACCCGGTCACCTGATTTTAGGGTAGGAATAAAATGCCACTTCTTTTCCCGATCCAATGCGGGCACTTCTATCCCCCGCTTCAAGTTATTTCCAGTTTGTTCCATAATAGAATCCAAGGGACGCTGAATGCCATCATAGATACTGCCCATCAAACCAGGACCCAGCTCTACGCTCATGGGAATCCCCGTAGATTCAACAGGCTCACCAGGCCCTAAGCCGGCGGTTTCTTCATAAACCTGTATGGAAGCTTCATCTCCATGTATTTCAATTATCTCACCAATCAGTCGCTGGTCACTTACGCGGACAACATCAAACATGTTGGCATCCCGCATGCCTTCGGCTATTACAAGTGGCCCGGCTACCTTTTTGATCGTGCCTTTGCTCATATTTGGTCCACCTCTTTATCAAATTTCCGTCTATAACCTTCTGCACTATTCATCTCTGAATAAAATATCCGAACCCACTGCCTTTTCCACCGATCTTTTTACCATTCTCAAACCCAATCCAGTATTACCGGACACTCCTGGAATGGGAATAATCGCAGGCAGTTTGGTTGAACTATAGCAAAGTATATTCTCTTTTAACGTCTCTGCCAAAGCTTCTGTAATATAAATAACGGCATATTCCTCATTAACAAGCTCTCTAAGTTTTTTGGATCCTTCTGAGCTGCCTTCCTCATTTCTTATATTAATTGGGTAAATATCCAAACCCAGTGCAGCAAATCCATAGATGCTGTCCTGATCTCCCATAACCGCTATCTTATACATACATAATCCTTAACCTTTCTCTGATGGCTTCCTCAGGAAGTTGATTAAGCTTGCCAAGCAGAATCATACGAACCATCTTAATTTCATTTTCCCTTGCAAGCAGATAGGCTGCAAGAGGTCCAATGGTAAATTGATTGTACTTCTGTGGTTTTATTTTCCGCATATACCAATTTTCACACCAAAGCTCAAAGCTGGATAAGGAACGTTCCAGTTCGTCAACACCTTCCGCGTAGTCGGTGTTTCGCAGATACTCACAAATTGCTTCAAAGCTGAAAAACGCTGCCTGGGCAAGAGCTTCAATATCCAGGGAATCACAATATGCCATAGCATTTTGAATCCATTTAAGATCCTTGCCGGTTTTCTGTCCCCTCACTGCAATTTTAATATTCGATGCAGCTACCTTAATCTCTGCATGCCATTGCAACACTTCATTAGACTGTTTACTGCTGACTTCATACATTGTTTCCATTGCAGCTTTGTCTATAATAACATCACATAATTGACCATTACCAGTTTGCACAACTGTATTATAGGCTTCCTCTGCAACAGCACTCATATGCTCCGGCAGCAGGGTAAAATTTTTGGTCTTTACAGCTTCCACCATAGTTTCCGGATCAATGGTGCAATGATCTGTAAAATATCCTGTTGATGAAGAATTCGAAATCACAAGCTTGATGGCTGCTTTCAAATTGTGGTAGTCATTAGGCAGCAAAAACACATTAAATAAAGACATGTCATCAATCAATTCCTCCATAAGCTTCCATGTCTTTTCATATTCATGATCCAGGATTTGCTCTGGTGACAGACTGCTCTCATGTCCCCAACCCTTGTTCATCAAAAGCTGCAAACACTCATCAACATCATCTGCTGCCATCAATTGTTCTATGAATTGTGTATCCAGGAGCTTCATTTCATGGGAACGAATCCGAGCAACTGCATATATAAATTGTTTTTCCTGCATTGGTTTCCTCCCTCCTGCAGTTTATAACCGGCTTACAAAGCTTTTAAGTAAAAAGAAGCTTGTTTATTTTGTCCTGCAGGATGTCACTTTTGCTGGTAAATATTGCTTCAAAGCTGCAATTTTCTTCTACCTCTCCATACACAAGAACGAATCCGCCGTCTATAGGGCGGTTTTCTGCAGAAATTTTCAAGGATCCGCCCTTGAGCTGAATCAACTCAGCCAATTGATTTTCAAAATTAACAGGAAAACGGTCTTGATCCTGCTTTGAAAAGATAATTTCTCCATCTTCCGGCAACGCATATGAGGATACCATTTTACGTATCAAGTCAAAGTAATCCTCCGAGGACATGGATTTCAGCATATCCTGTGTGCGATGGATGATATCTTCGATCATCTGCTGCTTTGCAGCCAGCACAGCCTTGCGCTTCTGCAATGCTGCAGCAGACTTGGCACGTTTTACAATTTCATCAACTTCTACAGCAGTTTCCTGCAGCTTCTTTTGGCTTTCTTCCCTTGCGTTATTTTCCGCTTCCAGAATCAAAGCTTCTGCCTGCTGATTTGCCTGCGTCAGTTTGGCGCTTGCAATGCCCTGGGCAGTAGACTCAATCTGGTTTAATAATTTATCCAAACCTGACATCAACATGCTCTCCTATCTGGTAATTTGTTCCTATACATTCAAACCACTTACACCTGTTATACAAAGAATAGATATCAACAGGGCAAGAATTGCGTAGGTTTCTACCATAGCAGGGAAAATGATAGCCTTACCAGACTGATCAGGTCGTTTTGTAACCAAAGCTATACTGGAAATGGATACCTTCGATTGACGAAGTGCAGACCATAATCCAACAAAAGCCATAGGAAGGCAAGATACAAAGTACATCAACCCTTTCACTAATGAAAAATCGGATGAGCCGCCCATTATACCGATTTGAGTCAGGGTTAGGAAAGCAACCAGCAAGCCATAAATCCCCTGTGTACCAGGTAATAGTTGTAGAATGAGCACCTTGCCAAATAAGGAAGGGTCTTCCGTTACAGCTCCTGCTGCTGCGTCTCCGGCTTTTCCTACACCAATAGCTGAGCCTATACCTGATAACAGTGCTGCAAGTATTCCTCCCGATAAAGCTATTAATACTCCCCAATTCCAATCACTCATGATTTTAGTTCCTCCTTGATTTTGTAATATTTTGTATTTATACCCAGTGGCATAAATTCACTTCCGCCGCCTTCATAGAATTTCCCAAAAAACTCAACGAAGGTTAAACGGTTGGTATGCACATAGGCGCCTAAAAGATTAATTCCAATGTTAACAGCATGGCCTGCAATAAACACGATGACAAACAAAATAACACCACCAATGCTGGTTCCTCCCATTGCCGCCATCTCATTGATTACAGTTGCTATGGCACCTGTAGCTAAACCAAGAGCCAGTAAACGGGAATAGGACAGGATATCGCTCAAGTAACCGCTGACATTATAAAGCCCATATAAGCCCTTCAGGATACGTTTGAACCAATTTCTGGACTCTCTGCCTGCTGTTAGAACAATTCCAGCAGCTCCAATTGCAGCTATGATGCCTGCTGTTTTTCCAATGTTTTCAGGTATGATAAAATTCAAGTTAAGAATTTCTATAAATTTTTCGCTGGACAAGGCAAGAACAATCAGCCCGCCTATTAGCATGTACCAGAAACCTGCATCATACAGCACAGCCATGTATTGCTTGTTTTTAGCACTTTGTTTAATATTTGCAGCCAGGCCGGCAAACAAGTGAACGACTCCTACACCCATGGAAAATACCAGCATCCGCATAGGATCCTGAGTGGGCTCGAACCACAGAGGATCCAAGCTTACCGGATTATTAAAGAAGGTAGTGGATATAACCAAAACAGCATTTCCAAACCAGCTGCCAAATACTGCACCCCAAAAAAGGGTAGAAAGTCCGCA
This sequence comes from Firmicutes bacterium UBA5454, assembly GCA_002426555.1. Lineage (GTDB taxonomy): Bacteria > Bacillota > Clostridia > Caldicoprobacterales > DTU083 > UBA5454. The sequence continues at coordinate 29,553 of DIQU01000101.1, forward strand.
AAAGAAAAACATGCGCAAGGTTTTTTGCATGTTGTTCTCCATTTTGGGAAATTTCCTTAAACAAATACCGCATACTATTGCCATTAGTAAGCCATATCCGGCATCGGAAAACATGAGTCCGAACAAGATATAATAAAAAAAGGCAAAAATAGAAGTTGGATCAATTTCGCCCTTGCCTGGAAGGCTGAATGATTTGAGTACTCCTTCTACCGGCTCCGAAAACTTGCTGTTTTGCAGCAGAATCGGGAAATCTTCATTTTCAGACGGATCAGACAATTCCATGTAAAGCAAAAATTTATTATACAAGGCACTTGTGAGGGCTTCTGCCTCCCGCTCAAGAATATAACCGGAGATGACTATGATTCGTTTGGATTCCAGCAAGTGCTCGGAAGTTTCCAGTCTTTCCATTCTCATGCTCAAACAATCTGAAAGAAATTGCAGTTCTCCTCTGGAGTCTGCAAAAGAAAATATAGCAGTTTTTGACTCATTAATTGCTTTTCGATGATTTTCGTATTCTTCTTCCCATTCTGCTTTCTGTATGGCCGGCGCTTTATCTCCTGATGCTATGGCTGGACGGGCAAAGCCAATGGAGCGAAGTGCAGCTTCTACAAGGCTTTCCTGCTTTTTGGAACAAAGCACAAAAATGCAGGTCTGCTGATGATCGGCGCTGATAATGTCAAGATGAAGTCCTTCCACCTCTGGTACAAGGTCTGCAAGCTGAATTAATATATCCTCATGAGATAATTCTCTTGGCAATGTACCTATCAGGGCTGCAGTGGAATTAGTGCCTTGAAACTGCAGCGGTATGTCAAGGCGGCCCCAAGGTGATATTGTATCTATTTGCAGCTGCAATTTATACATGGCAGCAGTAGATTCTGCTATCTGCCTGTCCAAGTTTTTGATATTAGACGCAGTTTTAAATATCTCATGATACTTGGCACTCAACTCTTCGAAATCAGCAAAGGACAGCTCCTGCTTACCCTTTAGGGAGTCAAACATGGATTTTTCTTCCGGAGCATAGTCATTCAGAACAGCAAGTGCTTCTGATACCATTGTGATGTCTCTGTCTAATTTTAATTTTTCATCTGTAAGATCTTTTTTCGAAAAAAATTCATCTTCCTGCAGATCATCTTCCACCTGTACTGTGCCAAATTGCTGCAACAACTCTAAAATCTGCTTGTGATCTTCCAATAGTGCATATATATGTATACGTTTCATAGGCAGGATTGCCATTCGTTTTATTCCTCCCTTAAGTTGCTGAGCTGAAAATAAAGCAGCCGGTCAGGTATCCAACACAGGATACAGCTCTGACAGGACAACTTGCATGGCTTCCCGCTCTTTTTCCGCTGCAATCTTACTCAGCTTTGCAATTTCCTCTTCCGCTTGTTTCCGCCCTTCGGTCATAATCTGTTCACCTTGCTGCTGAGCGGCTTCCAACTTTGCCCTGGCTGCGTTCTGAGATTCTGCTGAAATTTCATTAATGAGCTCCTCTGCTCTTGTCCGAGCTTCCTGCAGGATTCTTTCACTTTCTTCCGATGCTTTCTTTTCCGTGTGATTTGCTGCTTGTTCAGCTGCACAGATCCTATCTATTGTTTCCTGTGCCAATTATCTAACACCACTCTTTCAATAAAAATTGCTGTAGATTTTTTCACCTTCATGTTATCACTTCAACAATGCTTTTGTCGCTTATTCTATCATACACTGTATCCTTCTTCAAGCCTAACCCTCGAATTTTGCACTCGAATGGACACTCGAATTTACATATCAGCACTACCCCCTGTGAACAGCAACTACATATCAATCGTCTTGGAAGGAGTATTTCTTTCCGTTGATCTGCCATCCCAATATACAGTCCATATTAACATTTCGGGCTGCACTGAATATGGCTTGATCTACTTCGGGATTGGTTCTTTTCATTTCCCGAATCAGCTCCTTTACCTCTCTGCGCTTGCTGGATGTCTTCTTGGCAGCAACCACGCAGCCACAGTTCATCGCAAATATTCCATTGTGCGATGTAAAATTTGTTATATCCTTCTCATGAATATAGTACATGGGACGAATTAATTCCATGTTCTCGAAATTTGATGATTTTAATTTTGGCAGCATGGTTTTAAAGGTTCCTGCATAAAACATATTCAATAAGGTAGTTTCAATGATATCATCAAAATGATGCCCCAAAGCCAGCTTGTTGCATCCCAGCTCCTGTGCTTTGGAATATAATGCACCTCTTCTCATACGAGCACACATATAACAAGGATAGTTCGCAGCAATATGATCTACGATATTAAAAATGTTGGAAGCAAAAAGTTTAACCGGTATATTCAGGTACTCACAATTGCTTTGCAACAGCTCTTTATTGGCTTCATTAAAACCTGGGTCCATGGCAATATACTCCAGCTCAAAATTGCTGACACCATGCTTCTGCATTTCTTGAAACAACTTTGCCATAATAAGGCTGTCTTTCCCGCCTGATATGGCTGCCGCTATCTTGTCACCTTCCTCTACCAATTGGAAATCCCGCACTGCCTTATTAAATTTTGCCCACAGTTGCTTTCCATATGTCTTAATTATACTTTTTTCAATATCCTTCAAGGGCTTTTTATCCGACAGTGGTATTCGGACTTCACAATCTCTCCCTGCAAGTTTTTCCATGGATTTCATCTCGTTTGGTCCTCCCATTGCTGCACATGACGGTATTGAGCCAGCAGTAAATCAATCATCCTGCCATAGCTCCGTTCTCCATCTGCTTGATTGTTTGCTTTCAAGTATGCATCATTGGATTTGGAGAAAGCCTCACGGACAGGTCCGTCATATTTTTCATGGTATTTCGAATTTTCATCATAATCTCTTTTAACTCCTTCGGAAAGCCTGCTGTACAAATCCTTATACGTTTCCGCATTCTGCCCATAGACAGCATTGAGTGAATAGTTCAATGCGGATAAATGCCCGGAGTATTGAAAGTCTGCATCTGGATGAAGGCTGCAGGTTAGAAAAGAAATATAGTTGGCTTCATCTTCTCTGGCAAAGCCCAGCTGATGAGCCAGTTCATGCATCATGGTAGAACCCAGCATGGGGGTAGGAACTTTCATGTTAACATTGGGCTCTGCAGTAAAGGGGATGTAAATTCCCCAGATATTGGTGTAGGCAATGACAGATGAGAATAACAGCGGCTTTGGTCTGCCATACACAGCATCAAAGCCCGGGATGAATTCTGCAGTTGCCAGATAACCTTCCCGTGCACGCTTGAATGAGTCCTTTACACCGCCAAAGGGTACCATAACGCCTTGTTCATCTTCATCCACCTTTTCACGCAAGGCATTGGTGCTTTCAAGAAGTTCTTCTGTCATCATCACCAATTCTTCAACAGTGGAGTCCTGTACATCCATATCCAGAATGCTGCCGAGGCTTTGACGATTGTAGTTCAACCCCCATAGAGCTGTGAATGAAAAGTAAACAAGGCTGATTGCCAGCAAAATATTTAAAATACCGTTTCCAAGAACAATCCAGCGCTCTTTCCTGTTTCTTACCAGTCGTATTCCCCATTTGATCAAAGCCCAAAGAACAATTACAGCTAAAACGGGCAACAGAATTTCTGCTACAGAAAATGGAATCCAGCCAAAAAGATTTCCTATAAACCAGGAAATTCCCCGATAGATAGCACTGGAATAATATTGCTCAGTTAAAACACTGCTTCTTCTGGATAAAATATTAAGTAAATATCCAAAAGGGAATAATAATATCAACAAATATTTTTTTGAAAGTTTTCTTTTCAAATTATTATCATCCTGCCATTGGATTTCAGTAATCCTTATTGCTTAGCTCTAAACATTATTTCCTCACTGCTAATCATTATAACACAGCAGGGCTTTTAGCCGCAACCAGGGCAAAGCAAAGTAGGCAGAAGGCAGAATACGGGCAAATAAAAAACAGCACGTACATAATGCCGGGCTGTTTTAACAGTTGATGAATGCTGCTTAAAATGACTGTATTTTCTGATTTTCAGGTCTATATGAGCAGTTATCGTGCTTTGTGCAGACTGCTTAATATATTATTCTTCGCGAAGCTCTATAGCGTGTGATATAATTCGTGGTATATATGCTTTTAATTACAACCTTACCCTCTGTAGATGACGCATGAATCATATTGCCGTCTCCAACATAAATTCCTACATGGCCGGGATCTCTAAAGCAAACAATATCGCCAGGTATCATGTCTTCCTTTGCAACGCCTTTACCTATTGTGTGTTGTTCCATACGTTGGATTCTAATTCCAAAATGCCTGTATACATAAACGGTAAACCCGGAGCAGTCGAAGGAATTGGGACCAACTTCTCCTCGTACATATTTCTTGCCAAGGAGTGTTTTTGCATATGCTACGATATCTTCTCCAGTGACTGAGCCATAATCCGGTTTCTTTGAAGGTGCCGGTGTTGCTTTCGATGAACCCGACCTTGACGGTGCTTTTGTAGGTTTTGGAGTAGGTGCAGGCTTCTTGGTACCCACAGCCACTATTTCATTAACAGGCTCATTCAATACGGTTTCTTTTATGATCTCACGCTTGGTCTCCCTGCTGTTTTCTCGAACTATGAGAACCTGAACCTCCTTATTACCATTCCTTCCTTCCTGAACTTTCTTGGTTTTTCCTCTTAGAAGGGTGTCGTCATCGCGCTCTTCAACTTCAAAAGGTATTGCATCTTCATAGGTCTGAGTTTCTTCCGTTATAATATTTAACAGCTTCTTTTCCAGCGAAAGAACTATAACGTCCCCTTTTTTTATCTTTCTTGGATTAATTTCGGGATTCAAGGCTTGAATCTCGTCGACATCCATATTGTTAGCTTCGGCAAGATCCCAAAAGGTATCATTACTTGTTGCGATGTGTTCTACAACACCTTCAATATTTTGCTGAAGCAGCTTAAGAGCTTCCTGAACACTAACTATTTCCTTAAAATTTACAGTTACCGGAGTAAATTGAACATCCTCGTTAAAGCCAATTTTTTGAAGCTGAGCCCCTGAAGATGCAATCTCGTCAATAAAGGGTTTTTTAATAGCTGCCGTCAACTGTTCAGTTTCTTTAAAAGTTTGGACATGGCAAATGGTATTTCCGTTAATGCGTATGGCATAGGCAGGGCTTTGTACTTCAACTACCTGACCAATGGCTTTGGCAATCTGAGCTTCACTTGACAGTTTATCTGAGCTGCCCTTTGTTTCTTTGAAATAAACCTCAGATTCTATGCTTGAACCTTCAGGGTATTGTTCTCTTATTTTATTCATGGCACTGTCGTAGAAGGCGAGACCTTTGGCTGCGTATTTAACTACACCTACAATTTGATTGTTTACATACATGCTGTAGGAATCAAGCTCCTGGTTGAATATGGTGAAAGATACCATTGATGCTGCTAGTAAAACGGATAATAATATTGAAACCGCTGTTTTGCAATGTTTCATTTTGTTACCCTCCCAGAACCCCTGTGTTATTGCATTAATGTTTCAAAACTTTACAATTCTGTTACACTATTATTCCTATTCGACACAAATGTGAGTATTCCTGCCTCGAATATTAAAGTTATTACGATTTTGTTAAATTTTTTATAACAAGTCAACGCCCATTTCCTGTTCAAGCCAAAAACAATAATCATCCTTACAGGAGCAAGGACTCCTATGTTGACAAGGTTCAGCATTTAAAATTTCCAATATTTCTATTTTATATTTTTTATACTTTTCGTTGTACTTGCTCCATAATGCATAGATGCAGGCAAAAAGCAAGGTCACAAAAATCATTATCTTGATGTAGACACTTTCCATAGGTAACACTTGAGAAGCAGAGCTGACGCTGTCTGAAAAAAGCGAAGACCATGCATTCAGATAACGATCCATATTGCCAATAAAGTAGAACCACAGCAATCCAGCTACTGATCCTGTCAGTATCATGATAGTCATGCCTCTTCCTTTATTCTGGTGTGCTTTTAGCAGCTTGTCAGTCTTCTTATTCAAGGCATAGCTTAAAGTCTCAGGTCTTGGCATGATATTTCCCCCTAGTGCATATTACAGGCAAACAAGTTGTCCTCCTGATTCAGCATATGAAAACAGGAGGACAGATATTCCCAAGACTTGGTTGTCAATGAGTTACAGCAGCTTTTTTAACGCTTGTACGGCTATGGCAAATTGCTTTGGTCCCCCCTCAGGAAGATCCGCACCAGGTGTGCCGAGTTCAAGTTCAGCAAAGCCTGTAAAGTTTCCAAGATGTGGTTCCAAAGACAAAAATCCTTGATAGCCCATTTCCTTCAAGGCTTTTAAAATGTACTCGATTTGACCGTCTCCCTGACCGGAAGGTACCACCTGATGTCCATCATACAGTGCATCCTTTATATGCATATACTCAATATATTTCTTCAGCATATCAAATGCCCTGGGGTACACCTCCACATCACATTGCACAAAATTGGCAGGATCAAAGGTCAGTCTAAAGTTCTCACTGTTCAAACTCTCTACCAGATCCAGACAACGTTCAGGGATATCTCCATAGATATCCTTTTCATTCTCATGAAGTAAAATAATACCGGTTCCATCCGCAGCCTTCAGGAAAGCTCTCCAACGTTTCAGGACTTCGTCTCTATATAGCGCCGGATCTTTACCTTTGGGTATGAAAAAGCTGAACATTCGTATGTATTCAGCCTCCATTATTTCAGCTATTTTCAAAGTATGACGAAATTTCTCCAGATGGGGATTGAAATCATCTGTAATGGCTATTTTACCAATGGGCGAGCCTATGGCAGACAAACTGAAACCCCGCTGATCCAGCTGTTTTTTAATCTCTTTTACTTCCTCCAGGGTGTGATCAGTAAGATTCCTGCCATTTACCCCCCGCATTTCCATGTATTTAATCCCGTGCTGATCCATAACATCCATCTGTACTTTTAAATCAGCATCAATTTCATCTGCGAAGCCTGATAACACAAAGCAATAACTCATATTAATTCCCACCTTTGCTATTTGTTTTAAAACCATATTAACATTAATCAGCTCTTCTTTTCAAGCTTTTTAACCTTTCTTGATTCTGATTGACATGCAGGTTATAATATAAGTATATAATTCTGGCAAATTCATTAGATTTTATTACATATATATGTGTTATATAAGAATAGGGGACTAAATGGTAAATTTCATTGGAATCGACATTGGATCCACTACAGCCAAAGTGGTCGTATTGGACGAAGATAATAATATTTTATATAAGCACTATGGAAGGCACTTTGCAAAGGTCAGAGAAACCACTACAGAGTTAATTTACGGACTGAAAGACATACTTGGAGATAAACAAATAAAGCTAGCAATTACCGGTTCAGCCGGTCTTGGTTTGTCCAGGGATGCCGGCATAGAATTTGTACAGGAAGTTTTTGCTACCCGTATTGCTGTAGCAACATTTTTGGATGATGTTGATGTAGTCATAGAGCTGGGCGGAGAGGACGCAAAAATCCTCTTCCTTACCGGCGGTAATGAAGAACGGATGAACGGCAGCTGCGCAGGAGGAACAGGAGCCTTTATAGATCAGATGGCTTCCCTGCTGAATGTTTCTCTAAATGAATTGGACGAGCTCAGTTCAAAGCATGAAAAGATTTATGACATTGCTTCACGATGCGGTGTATTTGCCAAGTCGGATATCCAGCCTCTGCTGAACCAGGGAGCTAATAAAACCGACATAGCAGCCAGCGTGTATCAATCAGTGGTAAATCAAACCATAGCAGGTTTGGCTCAAGGACGTGACATAAAAGGTGTCGTTGCCTTTCTTGGCGGTCCTCTAAGCTTTCAGAAAGGGCTCCAGAAACGTTTTATAACAAGCCTTGATCTTGATTCCGAGCATGCCCTTTTTCCAGAAAATGCAGAATATTATGCAGCTCTTGGAGCAGCTCTTTACAGTAAAAACCAAAGCCAGGCTCTTTGCTATGAAGACATGACAAGCAAGTTTCATCGTGCTGTCAACTTGGAGCATACCATTGATTCTTTATCACCCTTGTTTGAAAATGAAAAAGTGTATCAAGCTTTTTTAAAAAGACACAATGACAGCAAGGTCAAGTATGTTGATATTACCAGCTATAGTGGTGATGCTTACCTTGGAATAGATGCCGGCTCTACTACTATTAAATTGATTTTGATTACTCCGGAAGGTAATATACTGTACAAATTCTATCAGTCCAACTATGGTGAACCCGTTCCCCTGGTTAAGAAGCATTTGGAAAAAATATACCAACTTGGGGGAAATCGAATCCATATCCGTTCCAGTGCCTCTACCGGGTACGGTGAAGAGCTGGTGAAACACGCCTTTCATCTTGACGGTAACATCGTTGAAACCATTGCCCATTATCTGGCCGCTAGTTTCTACGATCCCCGGGTGGACTTTATCCTGGATATTGGCGGTCAGGATATGAAATGCTTTAAAATCAAGAATAATGCTGTGGATTCCATCATGCTCAATGAAGCATGTTCCTCCGGCTGCGGTTCATTTATTGATACATATGCACAAGCGCTGGGTTACTCCATCGCTGATTTTGCAAAGCTGGGATTGTTTGCAGAGCATCCTGTCAATCTGGGTTCCCGATGCACGGTTTTTATGAATTCATCCATCAAACAGGCACAAAAGGACGGAGCCGAAGTCACAGACATTGCTGCAGGTCTGGCTGTAAGTATTGTTAAAAACGCCTTGTACAAAGTAATTCGCATCTCCTCACCCGATGAATTGGGTGACAATATTGTAGTGCAGGGTGGAACCTTTTTAAATGATGCCATTTTGCGCAGCTTCGAGCTGGATACTGGAAAACAGGTTACCCGCCCTCCTATTGCCGAGTTGATGGGAGCATATGGTGCAGCCTTGTATGCCAAAAGTCTCAATCTTAAAGAGTCCTCTATTTTAACAGCTGACGCCTTAAATGGCTTTACACATACTGCGAAAGCTGCTCACTGCAAAGGATGCACCAATAACTGCAGCCTGACCGTAAATAGTTTCCCTGGAGGTGAAAGATATATCTCCGGCAACCGCTGTGAAAGACCTCTGGGTCAGAAAAAGCAAAAGGAATTACCCAATGCATATCTTTATAAATTGGAAAGGCTGAAAAAGTACAGAGCCCGAGAAAATGCACCTATGGGCAAAATAGGCATCCCCATGGGCTTGAATATGTATGAAAACCTGCCCTTCTGGCACACAATGCTGTCTGAAATCGGATTTGAGGCAGTGCTGTCCGGTCATTCCTCCAAGGAGGTATATACCAAAGGTCAGCATACAATTCCATCCGACACTGTATGCTATCCTGCCAAGCTCATGCACGGGCATATTGAGCTTTTACTGGAACAGGGAGTACAAACTATTTTTTATCCCTGTATGACCTATAATTTTAACGAAGAAACCGGCGACAATCATTACAACTGCCCGGTAGTCGCTTATTATCCCGAGTTGCTGAAGGCAAATATTGCTGCCTTGGATGAAGTAAACTTTCTTCACCCTTATTTTTCGTTGTCAGAGCCCAGGCTTTTTACCAGTAGAATATCTTCTTATTTCAAGGAAAAGTTTGATATACCGCAAAAAGTAACCCGCTTAGCAACAAAGAAGGCTTATAAGGAGTACTTTGATTATATGGACGATATCAAAGAATATGGACAAAA
>DIQU01000101.1:39442-49946 GCA_002426555.1 Firmicutes bacterium UBA5454
CCGGAAATAAATCACGGAATCGATCAGCTGATCAGCGCTTTGAATTTGGTCCTCATATCCGAGGATTGCATCAGCTATACGGGGAAAAAGAGAAAATTGCAGGTTCTGAACCAGTGGACCTATCATGCTCGAATGTACAATGCAGCACATTATGTAACCAGGCATAGTAATATGCAGCTGGTACAGCTGGTTTCCTTTGGCTGTGGTCTGGACGCAGTTACCACCGACGAGGTCCGGGAAATATTGGAATCCAGACACAAGCTGTATACACAAATAAAAATAGATGAAATCAGCAACCTGGGTGCAGCTAAAATTCGCCTCCGCAGCCTGATTGCAGCTATCTCACTTTAGGGGGTAAAAACATGAGCGGATTGAAATATTCAAGGGATGGCAGACTGTTATTTACAAAGGATATGAAAAAAGAATATACTATTCTATGCCCTATGATGCTTCCTATCCATTTGAGATTTTTGCAGAATATTTTAGTAAAGTATGGCTATAAGCTGGAGCTTCTTGATACTACTCATTCACAAATAGTTAACGAAGGTTTGCAAAATGTTCATAACGATACCTGCTATCCTGCCCTCCTGGTTATAGGTCAGCTTCTGGATGCAGTAAAAAGCGGAAAATATGACAAAAGTAAACTTGCATTGATAATTACCCAAACCGGGGGCGGATGTCGTGCATCCAACTATATTTATCTGCTGCGCAAGGCGTTGAAAAAAAATGGTATGGAGTATATCCCTGTGATTTCCTTCAATCTGAGTTCTATGGAGAGAAATCCGGGATTTAAGATGACTCCCGGCTTGCTGGTAGAATTTGTTTATGCAGTCCTGTACGGTGACCTCCTTATGCTCTTATCCAATCAGACCCGCCCTTACGAAATTAAGCATGGCGATGCTGATGAGCTTGCAGAAAAATGGATTGTCCAGCTGTGCAAAGAACTTAGCGGAAGAAGCATACTGAATAATCGTGAATTTAAACGGAATTTGGAACAAATCACTTCGGATTTCGCTGCCATACCTATGGAAAAAACTGACAAAATTAAAGTGGGTGTCGTTGGTGAAATTTATATGAAATACTCTCCCCTCGGCAACAATAACCTTGAAGATTTTCTTCAGCAGGAAGGTGCTGAGGTAGAGGTTCCTGGATTGATGTACTTTGTTATTTATTGTTGCGACAACAACACAACCGACAATAGACTTTATGGTAATAAAAAACTGGCTTCAATATTTACCAGTCTTTTAACAAATTACTTGATAAAAATGCAAAACATGCTTATCAATGCCGTCAAAACACAGGATTGTTTCAGGGCACCTGCTTCATTCAAACAAATTAAATCCCTGGTACAAGCTTATATCGGAACCGGTACTAAAATGGGGGAAGGATGGCTGTTAACTGCAGAAATGCTGGAGCTGGTGCACTCGGGAGTAGAAAACATTGTCTGTACACAGCCCTTTGGCTGCCTGCCCAATCATATATCAGGCAAGGGGATGATTCGAAAAATCAAGGAACATCATCCAAATGCCAATATAGTAGCAATAGACTATGACCCTGGTGCTACTCGAATCAACCAGGAAAATCGAATAAAGCTGATGCTGTCTACAGCGCGCTTGAATTCAATTTACTGAACCTGCTCCTGATTAAATACCAACTCCAACTGAGCAGACTCGGAAGCATTTATGGTAATATTGCTGCCGCTTACATTTTCCATCTTGTTGTTGCTCTGTGCCGCAAACAAATCTCCAACTTTGTAAGAAGCTGCTCCATCATCGCCTTTGCCTGTATCAATCGTCAAATTGCTGAAGTGAACATTTTTCAGTTCCGTATTACGTCCCTCTGCAGCAAGGGCACCAACAGTTACGGGAATACCGGAATTGACATTCATGGTGACATTCATGTTTTCAAAGTTCAGGTCTTCAATATAGGCACCATTAAGAGACTGAAACAGCCCGATTGTTTTGCTCTTGTCTTCATCTATCTTTCTGCTGGTAACTTTAATGCTTATATTTTTCAGTGTATGTCCATTTCCTATTATTTTACCGGTGAATTTTTCTGCAGGCACTAAAGCAATTCCACTAAAGTCGATGTCATTGGTAATTATATACCCTTCAATAGGGTTGCCGTTACTGTCCATTGCATAGAAGCTGTAGCTGTTACCTCTTTTCAAATCAGCCGGGCTGGAAATTCGCACATAGCTTCCTTGTTCATATTTTAAATATACAATAGTATCGGCTGTATTTGCAACATATTGATCAATGGCCTCTTCAAAAATTTCATCCTTGTATTGTCGAATCTTATCCCTATCTGACTGATTATCAGTTGTGATTTCATAACCCAGTTTACGGATAAACAGATCCGAATTGTCTTCCTCAGGAGGTAGTTCCTCATCCTCTGGAGGTTCCACATACGATGCCTTGCTAATATATTCTGGGAACTTTTCATAAATCCGGGCATAAATTTCTTCATTGGATGGAATCAATTCCTGATGAACATATTGGGAAAAGTCATAAGGAATGGTACCGGCAGCATCGGCATAGTAACCATAAAAGGTATACCCGCTCTTTGCAATAAGGGTTTGTACTGCGCCGGATAAGGGTTGAACAGGAGATTCGCTGGTTATATTTTTTGTGAACTTGATTTCATTGGTTTCCGCATCTACATAGTCTACTCTGCCTTGGGGAATCCATCTTGCGTATAGTGTCATATCTTCCTGTACACGATCCAAATCGAAATCCCATCTATCCTCTTGCTTAAATGAGTACCCTGTAATATTTCCATCCTTATCCTTTATATCTTCTTTGGCTGTGTACCATCCAGCAAGGATATAACCGTCCTTGACAGGCTGAATCAGCATGTTTGTTGTACCTGCCGGTTTGAACAGATACGAGTTTGTCATATAATAGGTCTGACGAATACCCCTGGTATTAATGGTACCGCCTAAGGCATCATAAGTTACAGTACAGTTGTAGCCCCAGGAAGCGGGGTCTACAGCTTCGTCACTGATTGAACAGGCGCTCAACAGCAAGCTGCCCGCAATCACAATTATGATAGGTATCATATAATGCAATTTTTTGATATTGTTCATATCTGTCTCTTCTCCCTACTTGGTACATATATGGTTCATTCTACTTAAACCATACTTTGGTGCAAAATAATATAAACAGTGCCAACGAGCCAAATAAAGCAACTGCAATAACAACATGGGAAGCCACAGTACCGAAGAAAAGGTTCCATTGCTCTTTCCTTGTAAGCTTAATGGAATCCTTCTTTTCTTTCGTTTTGCCAAATTCATCAAATGCTTTACGTTTGACAATGGTTCGAGGCATACCATCGATATTCATGTTCGCAATTACACGACCATCATCCACAAAATCATCTGTTTGTCTTTTCTTTTTTTTATTCATTGGAATCATCCTGTCCTAGTCCTGACTGTATAGGTGACATGCTGTTTTGTGACCATCTTCGTATTCCTTTAAAATCGGAGCTTTTTCAGCACAAACGGGCATGGCATACTGACATCTTGTACGAAATTTACAACCGGAAGGAGGCTTGATCGGACTGGGAATATCGCCTTCCAAAATAATCCGATTCATCTTTTCATCCGGATTGGACTTGGGTACTGCAGACAACAATGCTTTGGTATATGGATGCATGGGATTGCTGAATATTTTCTTCTTTTTGCCTATTTCCACCATGCTGCCCAAATACATGACTCCTATTGTATCGGACAAATATTCAACAACAGACAGGTCGTGGGAAATGAATAAATAGGTATACCCATACTGCTCCTGCAAATCCTTCATTAAATTAATAATCTGTGCCTGAATGGATACATCCAGGGCACTTAGAGGTTCATCGCAAATAATGAACTTGGGTTTTAATGCTACTGCTCTGGCGATGCTGATTCTTTGCCTTTGTCCACCGGAAAACTCGTGGGGATAGCGGTAAAAATACTGAGGCTGCAATCCACAGTCCTGCATTACCTTTAGAATATAAGATCGATACTTGGATTTTGGTACAATCTTATGCTCTTTCACGGCTTCTCCGATGATTTCACCGATTGGAAGACGAGGTGATAAACTGGAGTAAGGATCTTGGAAAATCATCTGCATTTGAGGACGCATTTTTCTAAGCTGTCCGGAAGAAACCTTGGAAAGATCCATCCCATTAAATATCACCTTTCCGGATGTTACATCATGGAGACGTAAAATAGTTCGCCCGACAGTAGTCTTCCCGCAGCCGGATTCTCCAACCAGTCCCATTGTGGTCCCTTTCCTGATATTGAAGGACACATCGTCTACTGCCTTGACATAGGCTTTCCTTTTGCCTATGGAGAATTTGGAGAGTGGGTAGTATTTTTTAAGGTTGTGAACTTCCAATATATTTTCAGTGCTGGTGTTTTGATTCATCAATTCGATTGCCATTGTTTCCTACCTCACTCCTTTCCTTCAGATTGATTATTCTGCATCCGCTTTTGATTCTGTTCCTGCAAACCTTCACCATAGTAAAGATGGCAGGCTGTCAAGTGGTCTGGCGAAAATTTTACCATGTTCGGATACTCTTTTGAACAAATATTCATTGCATGATCACAACGATTGCAGAAATAACAAAAATCCGGCATGTTGATTGGATTGGGTACTTGACCCTTAATACTGTACAAACGATCTTCCTTTAATTTACCACCTGGTTTTGATTTCATCAGACCTATGGTATAAGGGTGTTTTGGTTCCTTGAAAATTTCGTGAACCGTACCCTGTTCAATTATTCTGCCTGCATACATTACAACAACATTATCCGCCATTTCTGCGATTACTCCCAGATCATGGGTAATGAGCATGATGCTGCCATTTATCTTATCTTTTACATTTCGCAGAAGTTCCAAAATCTGAGCCTGAATGGTAACATCCAAAGCAGTGGTTGGCTCATCGGCAATAATCAGCCTGGGATCACATGCCAGAGCCATTGCGATCATAACACGCTGCCGCATCCCACCGGACAACTCGTGAGGATAGTTTTTGTAAATTTTTTCCTCATCTGCAATTCCAACCAGATTCAACATTTCAATGGATCTGGCTTTGGCTGATTCAGCAGTCGCTCCTTCAACGTGGAGGAGAACCACTTCATCCATTTGTTCTCCTATCCTGAAAACAGGATTCAAACTGGTCATCGGTTCCTGGAAAATCATTGCAATTTCCTTGCCGCGAATTTTCAACATCTGATCCTTCGGCATTTTTGTAATATCATAGCATTTGCCGTTACCAGCCTGGTAGCGGATGCTGCCGTCTGCTATTTGCCCTTGGGGGGCTTGAACAAGCTGCATGAGGGAAAGGCTGGTTACGGATTTCCCGCATCCGGATTCTCCCACAACTCCTACGATTTTGCCCTGTGGAATGTCAAAGCTTACCCCGTTTACAGCCTTCACTGTGCCTACCTCGGTGAAAAAATAGGTGTGCAGATTATCGAATTCAACAACATTGGAAGGGTCTCTCATTTGAGTAAGATATTCCGCTTCTGTCACATGTTTCCTGTTTTTTTGTCTCTCAAACTCTTTTATTATTTTTGTATTTTCCTTCGTTATACGCCTTTCTTCACGAAGTGTAAGATACATTGTATCATCTACGCCTTCAATCTTCTTGGTTTTAAATCGATCAAACAAGCCCACGTAATCACCTACCTTTTCATTCTTGGGTCAAATGCATCTCTAAGTCCGTCCCCGATAAAGCTGAAACCCAATACAGTAACTACAATCAAAATACCTGCAGGAATCCACATATTCGGGTAATTGGCAAGGATCTCCTGACCTTTGGAAGGATCCGCCAATGCAATCATGGAACCCCAGGCTGCTCTGGGGAAGGGGACACCCAAACCGAGGTAGGAAAGGGTGGATTCATAAAGAATAACACCGCCAAGACCCAAGGTTGCACTTACGATCAGCTGGGGCATTGCATTTGGTACAAGATGCTTGAAAATCCGTTTAATCGCCTTGATTCCTGTTGTTTCTGCAGCCAACATATATTCCTGCTCTCTTAACATAAGGATTTGCCCTCTAACGATACGAGCAACGCCGGTCCATCCCATAAGTGTTATAAATGCCATCAAATAATAGATTCTATGCTCGGCAGGTATGCTCTCAATAGAGCTGATTGCCGCAGAAAGTACCAATAGAATGGGAAGACCCGGAAGACATGCAAAAATGTCTACAATTCGCATAACCAGCTGATCTACCCATTTTCCAAAATAACCTGCCAAACCTCCCAATATAACACCTATAAAGGTTTCCAGAAAAATTACAATGAAAGATATCATTAGAGATATCCGACCACCATACATGAGGCGGGTAAATATATCGAAACCAGACGTATCGGTGCCCAACCAGTGGTCACTTGAAAGTGGAGCCTTAAATAGGATTGTCGTCTGGGATTTGTCATAGTAATTATATACTTTACCGTCCGGGGCTCTGAAATCAGCAGTGGTAATCATAGCTGCATTGCGGGAAATTCGAAACACTTCAATCTCACCATAACCCCAGGTGGCATCTATAATCAAGGGTCCGATAAAAGAAAACAGGAACACGAATACTATCATAACCAAGCCTACAATGGAAAGCTTGCTCTTGAAAAACCGCTTGGCTACCATACGAGCCGGGGAAATAACTCTAAAACGTTCCTCTAATTCCTGTACTGACACATTATTGTTGTCTTTACCATTTTGATTTACAACTTTTTCATTTTCAATCGTCATTAGATGAACCCCCCTTATGATAGTTTGACACGGGGGTCAACCACCATGTACATAATGTCAGATATCAACATTCCAAGTACTGTCAGGATAGCTAAGAACATATTATAACCCATTATAAACGGAATGTCGCCTCCCCGAGTTGCTCGAAGAGCCATATAACCAATACCGGGTATGGCGAAAACCGTCTCTGTAATCATTGCACCGCCAAATAAGCCTGGTAACATGCCCGATAGGGATGTTACCAATGGAATCAGAGTATTCCTGAATGCGTGCTTATATGTCACGACTTGCTCTGACAAGCCCTTTGCCCGAGCCGTTCTGATATAGTCAGAGCTTAGCACTTCAAGCATATTGGTCCTGGTAAATTTCATGGTTCCCCCAACATTTAAGGTCGTTAGAACGGTAATAGGCAGTACCAAATGCCATGCTTTGTCCAAAAAAACCTGAATATAAGCATCAGATGGAAATATCCTGGTTGCCGTTACCAAGCCCTGTAACGGAAAGATACCTAACTGGATGGAAAATACATTCATGAGCAATGCGGATAAAAAAAACGAAGGAAGAGCTGTACCCATCATGGCAAATACCGATACTGTATAGTCGTACCCGCTGTATTGATTTGATGCAGCCTTTACCCCCATTGGAATACCAATAATAATTTGGAATATATAGGAAAGAAAAGCTATTATAAATGAGATCCAGATATAATCCGATAACACATCTGTAACCGGTCTGCCATACATAAATGAAAAACCCAAATCTCCCGATGCAGTACTTTTCAACCAAGCTATATAACTTTTTGCAATTCCGGTAAAACTTTTGTCAGCAAGCCCATATAGTTCCTTCAAACGCATAACATCCTCCATCGTCATGGAACCATTCTGAAGAGCGGCAGAAGTCTGGTTATCAATATAATCCGCAGGCATCAACATAACCAGCAAATAGATAAGTGCTGATACACCCAAAAGGATCAATAATGACAAGGCAATTCTTCTCAGCAAATATTTCCACATAATAACCCTCAATCCCTTAAGAAGTGGTACAAGGCTTAAATATTAGCATTTAAGCCTTGTACCCTTATTACTCTATCAATAATAATTTGTTAGTTCAATTCTACATTCCAGATGAAGCTGATTGGAGACTGGAATGGAGTTACATCCTCGCCGCTGAACAATGAATCAGCTTTGATGACATCCTTATTGTATACATATAGATTTTTTCTCTGGTAGGTTGGAATTTCAACCGCCAAACCTGTGGAAAGCTCCAAAGCTCTCTTATAGATCGCTTTACGTTCTTCCGTATCAAGGGTGGAACGTCCGGCCATAATCTGTTCGTTCAATTCTGCAAGCATTGCCTTTTCTGCATCGCTGCCGTTTTCAAACATCCAATACAGTCCGCTTCTGGCAGCAGAAGTTCCCTGGTTAACATCCGGGTCGGAGTGCCAAATCTGGAACATGTCCGGATCAACACCGCCGCCGCCCCATGCTGCTGCCCATACCTGGATGCCGGAAGCATATGCGGTACTTAGTTTATCAAGCAGACCTTCATCGACTTCAATATCTACTTTCACACCAATCAGAGCAAGTACCTTCTGGGTATCGATGAATATGGAACCGGCAGGATGATTCTCAGCAGCGGCAGGAAGTGTGAACTTAAATGTTACCTGCTCCCCTGCTTTTTCATGGCCTTCCGGATATTGCATTTCATTCTTGCCCTCGTCATATACATACCCTGCTTCCAGGAACAACCCCTTGGAAGTTTCGCCTGTAGCGTCATAGGGGAAGAGATTTTCCGGATTGTCGGGATAAGCCCAAAGTACTTTTGTCATGGTTCGGTAGTTGACACTTGCCAATTCCTGATAATATTCGTCTACTGAGAGCTGGACATTGCTGGCATGAGCAATTGCTTTTCTAACTTCATGCTCCGGAATGGCCTGTCCTTGAATACCAATGTAGCCATAACCATCATTGTCAACCAGTGTATAAGCAAGCTTCGCATTGTCGCCTTCGCCTTCGGTAATATCATTTATGATCGTCATTGAAGCGGAAGGATCTGTATAATGAACAGTGTCAGTTTTTACTGAGTCATATTCCGCACCTAATGTAATCTCCTGGTAACGGAAGGTTTTGATCTTCGGTGATCCAAGCAAGAAGCTGTCATTAGCTGTATAGGTGATAACGTTGTCCTTATATTCATCAAATACATAGGGACCTGCGCCTACGGGTTTAACATTCTTGGTTTTCAAGAAATCCATGAATGCCTTGTTACCAACTTCAACACCAAAATCGTTCAGTGTGCCGGTATATCCATCAGTATAATAATGAACAGGAGTAACTTGAACACCCATTTTGAAAATAGCTGTGGGGTCTACGCCGTCGAGAACAATCTGAATGGTTTCTCTCTCAACGCCGTCATCACCGACTGCAGTTCCTGTGGTGATACCACTGATGCTGGGCACGCCGCCTTCTTCCTGGCCTTTTGCCAGAATATAAGCGTCTCTGATATAATCTTCGATGCTTTGACCGGCTGCTTCAACATTTATCTCACCCAGGTCATAGCCATATTTATCCAATATGTTTTGCCAGTAAACTTTGGCGTCGATGGTATCTGCTGCCAAATCATAGGTGTTGCCGCTATTGTCTACAAAAGCACCTTCTTCGTTAATTTCACCAAATCCCCACATAGCCATACCAAATGCTGCCTGGAGGGTTGGGCTTTGAGATACATCCTTAAGGGTGTATCCCGGGAAATAATCAGAACCAACATATCTGGGATAATTTGCGTATACATAATCAATGATTTCCTGAGCGAACCGCTCTCCTGAAGCTTCAAAGTAGCTCCAGAATTTTTCCTGTTCTTCTGCTGCAATTCCGTCTGCAGGATTGATTACCATCTCTCCGTTTTCACCGGTTGCAATACCAGCTTCAATAATAGCTGCAGATTGTTCCTGCAACTGTTCCAGCAGATCTGCGGTGGCTTGGAGACGATATTCCGCTAAGCCCTGTATTTTCATGGTATAAAAAGTGGATGAAGCATCATACATGGGATCACTTAATACATACATGGAAAACAAAACGTCTTTAGCTGTAACCGGCTGCCCATCTGAGAAGGTGATTCCATTCTTCAATACAAATGTGTAGGTAGACGTGGAATTGTCACTGCTGATGTCCTGTGAGAAACTGTAGGCAAAGCTGGGAACATCAACCCCGGCTTCCGGTGCGCCGGACTTGTTGTAATACAAGAGTCCTATTTGTGTCAAGTCGGTTGCATCTACATCATAAGCAGATGTTGCAAAGAATGGGCTGAATTTGCCATCCAGTGTTCCTGTGCTAACAACCAGAGGACTGGACTCGTTATTTCCCGTTCTGGGTGTAACGCTAGCGTCGTATCTGTCAGCTGGAATATCGGGTAGTATTACCACTGGTTCTACAGTAGGTTTGGGAGTTGCTTTAGGTGTCGGCGTAGGTGTTGCATCATTGCCTGTCGGCTGATCATCAGTACAGCCTACAGCTGAAAAGGCAAACAACAAGGCCAATATCAGCGCAAGCAACCCTCTAATTGCATGTTTTTTCATATTTTCTCCTCCTTGTTTTATATAAACTATAACAATGAAGTATTTACCTTCATATTATAATTCATTAATATATCCGGATATACCTGATATATTTTGATATATATCATATAAATGATATATATGACATAATTGTAACAAATAATGAATGGTGTTACAAGCTTAAAAATTATGAGTATATTGTAACTC
>DIQU01000099.1:0-322 GCA_002426555.1 Firmicutes bacterium UBA5454
GGAATCTTTACTGATATTTCTTCCACCTGAACCCCTTCAGGCTTAAAAAACAGATGTCCATTCGGCTCTTCTACATCACAGTCTATATATGTGGATGCTTTCGCTGCCGCAGCTAAATTCACCGATACCAGTGTTTTTCCTGTGCCGCCCTTGCCGCTTAGCACAGCTATTCTCATATTAATTGCCCCCGTGCCCGTGAAATCCGGCATGAAATTCATCCAGCAAAGGTAATTTCCCATCGATAAAAGCATCAATATTATCTTTGGCTGAACCGGTTATCGTTTTATAAATTTTGATTTCAGCGGGTTTTAGCACTTCAGCA
>DIQU01000099.1:691-1268 GCA_002426555.1 Firmicutes bacterium UBA5454
AAGGTTTTCTCATCTACTGGAATTACTATTTTCATAAGAATCCTCCATTCTTTTACTCATTCAAATATATAATCAGTTACCTCAATCCTGCCTATTTGCAAAGCGTCTTCCATGCCTATGCCTATGGCAGCCACGACCGCAACCATTCCCTAATCCTTCACAAAGCCGGTATTCACCACCCTCAATCAATAGCACCTTTCCATTTACCAACGATTCAGCCAGTTTTTTTCTGGCTTCGATATAAATGCCTTGAACGGTGCTACGAGCAATGTTCATCTGCTTGGCACATTCTTCTTGAGTGAAGCCCTCCAAGTCGATAAGTCTTATGGTTTCATACTCATCTACAGTCATGTTTACATGGTTTTCTGCATCGGCAGGTAAATCAAGTGGCCCGAATCTATTGCTTTCAGGTAAACTGCATACTTTTCTCCACTTCATAGGTCTTGCCATAATCTATCACCTCCAATCCTAATCAGAAATAACCAGAGCGTCCTCCGGTTATCCCTGATGTCCATTATAGATCCTCTAATTGCTTATCAATAGCTTCGAGTTGATCTTGCAACATGGTTTTCTGTTC
>DIQU01000099.1:1507-3039 GCA_002426555.1 Firmicutes bacterium UBA5454
AAAGCCACGACCGAAACCGCGTCTTCGAGCAAGTCCAAGACCTAATCCCATACCGGGACCAGCTCCATATTTGACTGCATTAGCACCTGTGCAAAAGCCTAAACCTCTTCCAGTCATTGATCCAGCGCCCATTGGACCGGTTCCATCTCTTCTTGGCATGCTATTCACCTCCTTATAGTTTGTGACATATGCCATTTATTCTTATTATACACCGTTTATGGCATATGTCAATAACTTTTTGAAATAATTAAAAAAGCTACTAATCTATACTTAAATATTTTAATAGGTTCTAATAATAAAGATTAGCAGGCCGGGTTTACAAAATAAAGAGCCAGCCTGCGCTTTTCGTCACATCCCCAAGATAGTCCACAGTATCATTGCAAAAGGATGGTGAACACTTCCAAACCTTGTATCGTTTTTTCCCTTTCGTTTACATTTAAATTGTTCAATCGATTTAACAGGTTTCGGTAGAAGCGGGATACATCAGAAAGTAGCTACCTAATACCGAAACATAGAGATCGGAAACCAACGCTATTCAGCAAAATTTGCCTTGACGCTATATTGCCTCCGTGTTATACTCAACTTGTTGAATATGACACGGAGGAGGAATTCATATGTCACTCAAGCATGGTTTGCTGGGACTCTTGAATTACGGTTCTATGACTGGCTATGAACTGGATAAGATTTTTAGGGATTCGCTTTCGTTTTTCTGGCAGGCAAAGACAAGCCAGATTTATCGCGAACTGGATACTATGGAGTGCCACGGCTGGCTGACCAGTGAGCGCATTATTCAGAATGACAAACCCAACAAGAGAGTATATACCATAACGGATAGCGGAAAAGAAGAACTTGGGAACTGGCTATCCATGCCGGAATCGGATATTGCTAATGCAATGCGTGTCAAAAGCGCATTTCTGATGCGTGTATTTTTCGCAGGAGAAACGAGTACGGAACAATCACTGGAAATGCTTCGAACATACCGTGAAAAATGCATGGAAGCTAGTAAGGGAATGAGTGCCGCCTATGATGCTATCTCTAAATATAGGACGGTTGTTGGCAACGATGAAAAATCAAAATACTGGAGAATAGCAGCACTTTATGGGGACGCATTTATCCATGCAGGTCTTACCTGGGCGGATAAAGCAATAGCTGTTTTAGAGGAGAAGTGAAATGATAAAGATCTTAGTTTTGAATGGTTCTCCCAAAAGTGGAAATAGCAACACCATGTACCTTACCCGCGCATTTTTGAACGGAGCCAAGTGGGCAGACGCTGAAATTATTGATGTGGCAAAAGCGAACGTCAAGGGCTGTTTGGGGTGCTTCGCCTGTTGGAATAAGACACCGGGAAAGTGTGTAATAAATGACGGAATGAGCGAGATCCTGATCAAATTGATTGCCGCTGATGTAGTTATTTGGTCTTTTCCACTGTACTATTTTGGTGTTCCAGGAGAGCTTAAAAATCTCATCGACCGGCAGCTTCCCCTCAGTCTGCCGTTTATGGCTGAGGGTACCGAGAGCGGGGGACATCCGAT
>DIQU01000099.1:3191-4517 GCA_002426555.1 Firmicutes bacterium UBA5454
AGCGGGGGACATCCGATGCGTTATAAGGTAACCCATCAAAAGCACCTTGTTATTTCAACTTGCGGCTTTTGGACATCGAAAGGCAATTATGATGCTGTTATCCCCATGTTTGACCACTTTTGCGGAAAAGACAAATATACGACAGTCCTTTGCGGACAGGGAGAGCTCTTTAGTGTGCCAGAACTAAAAGGCCGCACAGATGCATATTTGGAAACCATCCGCCGTGCGGGGGCAGAGTATGCGGCCGGAGGGATTCGGGCCGAGACACAAGCAGAGCTTGCAGAGCCGTTATATCCACGCGATGTGTTTGAAAAAATGGCGGACGCTTCTTGGGGTATTGCCAAAGGTGAAGATGCGGGTGTGCCAGCAGATGAAAGCCATAGCTTTACAACACAGATGGCGGCTTTATACAGACCCGACGGTGTGGAGCGTGTACTGGAGTTTCATTATACTGATATTGATAGAACCTATCAGATTTTGCTGACAAAGCAAGGGTCAGAAGTAATAACAGAGAATTTCAAACCATATACCACAAGGATTGAAACACCGTACTCTCTTTGGCGCTCCATCTCCCGCAATGAAATTTCCGGAAAGGATGCGCTGTTTCAGCGTCTTTATAAAGTCATTGGCGATTTTAACCTCATGCTCAAATGGGATGAATTGTTCGGCACATCGGCTCCCCCAAAGGGAGCCGATGTAACCCCTTCGCGCAAAACCAACATGATGATTCTTCTCTTGCCATGGATTGCCATTTGGATAGCAATCGCAATAGATTCCATCGTTGGCAGTGCAGTAGGCATTGCCGTGGCGGCGCTTGTTCCGTTATTATGGCTTGCATTCCGTCCTGTTGTCTTTGAGCAAATCAGCGTCCCCATTGTGGCCGGGATTTCGTTGGCGGTTTTATTTGGTGCGAATACAAGGCTTATCGTTTCCGGCAGCTATTTGATCTTTGGACTGATATGGTTCATCGGCGCATTTACCAAAATACCGCTGACTGCCCATTACAGTGCGTCCGGCTACGGGGGAGAAAGCGCTTTTTCAAATCCACTTTTTATCAGTACAAACCGCATATTGACCGCCGCCTGGGGGGTGCTGTATCTCGTCACGCCCATTTGGACATATATTCTGATGGGCACTGGTCTTTCTCCCTACATAGGTCTAATCAATTCCATCTTACCTGCGCTGATGGGAGCTTTTACAGCATGGTTTCAGAGATGGTATCCGGCACGATATGCAAGAGGATAAGAGCTGTTGCATTAAGCCTTCGATACAATAGGTCTTGCTTGTCATATGCCCAAAATCGTCCAAATATAGAGTGGTGCCGTT
>DIQU01000107.1:0-6770 GCA_002426555.1 Firmicutes bacterium UBA5454
GTTACGAGTTACGAGTTACGGGATACGGGTTGCGGGTTACGGGTTACGGGATACGGGTTGCGGGTCACGAGTTACGGGTTGCGAGGTGCGAGGTGCTAAGCTCCAGGCGATGATAGATCCTTCGCTGGCGCTCAGGATGACATTTGTAAAGAGGGAACATTGGCCATCCTGGTGCTTTTTCGTTAATAAACAGGGGGATGACACTTGTAAAGAGGTGTGAAGGAGGGCCTCCACTTAAGGAAACCCCCTTCAGTCATGCTAAACCTCTGAGAATTTTATTGATCTCGTTTCACGTTGATTGGTCTACGTTAATTGGGCTGCGTGATTGGTTTACGATAATTAGTCTATATTGATTAGTCTGTGCTTATTGATATTCTTCTGCTGTTTTCTTTGCATTATTCCAACCTTCAAGTGAAGAATCATAGACATCCTTAAGACCCAATCCTTCAGCTTTGGTCATCATTTCGTCGTAAAGGCTGTTGAATTCCGCTTCATCTTTGGCAAATACCATTTTCCATGAAGAGGATTTGACAATATCACCAATCTGAGCTGCTTTTGCGCTTATCTCATCTGTCATCGGTGCCACCAGGTTCTTCGCAAGAGGCATTTCCAATGTCAGGTTGTTTCCTTTTAAATAATCCACTGAAGTCTGATAACCGGTTGCAGCAGTCCAGTCTTTCTGCAGCTTGGTCTGATACTCTATATTATGTTGTTTTGTGGATTCCCATAAGGTATGATGAATCGGTTCTCCTGTATCCGGGTTGATAAAGGCATAAGTAAGTCCATTAAATCCAAGAATCCGATAGCCGTCTCCCCATTTGCCGCCTTCGGGCAGCTCTTGATTAGGATCATCAATATATTTCCAGGCTTCATCTGTCAAGCTTGGTTTGCTGCCATCAATCTTCCAGGTCTCCTTTTCAGGCCCGTTGAACAACAATTGCAGTCCGTCGATTGAATACATAAAATCAACATATCTCAAGCATGCATCAATATTCTTAGTCTCTGCGCCGATAGCAATAGGCCATGTTGCACCAATTTTGTTTTCACCTGCAATCAAAGTTTTTGTATTTTCAGGCACTACAAGAGCAAAGCCTTTGGGCTCGTCGGCGTTGGTGTTTTCTACAGTGTTAAAGGTATCATTGAACCATGGCCACCAGCTGAAAAATACCCTGCCTTCCGTAAGTTTATCCTTTGCAGTTGCATAGGTCTGTGTTAGAGAGTCCGGATCTAAAATCCCCAGCTGATTTGCCTCAAAGTAGAATTTCAAAGCATTGATGTATTCGCTGTCTTTATCAAGAATGTTCATTGTCTCTCCAGTGTCAAAATCCACCTGAAGGAATGGCAGCTGTGCCAGTTGATCGCCGCAATCCTTACCTATGGTAGGGGAGAGTTCCGTCCCCAGGAACATGCTGTAATTATCCCAATCCTTCCATAGAGTAATCCCATAGGTTTTTTTGCCATCTGCATTCGTCGGCTCTGCATCCTGCATCTGCTTGAGAACAGGCAGATAGTCATCAAAGGTTTTAATCTCCGGCGAACCTATCTTCTCGTAAAGATCCCAGCGAAGGTAGGGACCCCAATTTGTCTCAGCACCGAAAGCAGCCGGTCCCGCCTCATTGGGAATGGCATAGAGATTGCCTGTGTCGTTGCTGATATTGTCACGATAATATTGCATGGCTGTAGATGCATTTTTTTCTACATTTGGCAGCTTATCCAGATGCTCGTCAAGATTAGTAAGAAGCTCGGCTCGTATAGCATTTTGAACATCTTTCGTGGAGTTGAAGATTACTATATCAGGTAACTCCCCGCCAGCCATTAAGGCTTGAAGCTTCTCCTGGGCTTGATCGCCCGTCGGTAATATGTTTAGTGAAACTCCAGCCTCTTCCTTTAGTATTTTCCCCCACCAGGTATTGTCATAGACTCCAGCAGCTGTTGTTGATGCTGTTGATGTTGAAAACACATCAATCTGCACAGCTTGTTTTGATTTATCTGAGGGAGTCATTCCACAGCCTGTAATTGTCACAAGCATCGCTGTTATCAGTACGGTGAGAATTGCATAGTGGATCTTTTTGTACATAATTGTCTCCTCCTTTTAATATTAGGTAGTTGGTTTATTATAATAAACGGCTTTAAACCGTTATCATCTTGGATTTATCGCCCTTCTACGCTTTAGGTTTATCGCCCTTCAACGTCAGCCCTTTATGGCTCCAATCATAATACCCTTTACAAAATAGCGCTGTAAGAAGGGATAAACAAACAGTATGGGTAAAACAACCACGAATGATATTGTCATACGTACTGAGGTGGGAGTTAAAAGACGATTGGCTGCCAAACTAAGATTCATGGACTGAGAAGAACGCATAGCCATAGCAAGGGCGTTAACCTCGTTAAGGTATTGATACATAACATACTGCAAGGTAAAAAGTTCTTGGGATTGTATTAAATATAATGTATCCAAAAAGGAATTCCATTGACCGGCACTGGAAAAGACAGCTATTGTTGCCAGTATGGGAGTGGATAATGGCAGGATAATTCTAAAATACCTAACCGCATATCCGCCCCCGTCTATTTGAACAGATTCCTCTAAAGAAGCAGGTATTTGCTCAATAAATGTTTTAAATAGTATTACATAGAATGGAACGACCACGGTAGGTAGTATATAAGCCAGGTAATTATCATATAATCCTATTGCTTTCATTGTGACAAACCAGGGAATGAGCCCTGCATTGAAATACATAGCGATAACAACAAAGCGGTACCAGAACTTCCGTTTCCAGAATTCAGGCTTGCAAAACACATATCCCAAAAAAGATGACCCAATCAAGGTTAGCAACGTCCCTATGACCGTTCTAGTAACAGAGATAAAAGCAGCCTGACCGATCCCCCTGAGTTTGAACACTTCCAGATAATTTCTAAAATGGATGCCTTTTGGTACAAAAAGTATATCGCCGGCAGATGCAAGCTTGTTGTCACTTATGGTATTAATGAAAATATAATAAAATGGAAAGACACACACTAATGTAAAGATAGTAAACAAGGTCATAACTAATATTTTAAAAATGATATCATCTGATTTTTTGTCTGATTTTTCTTTACCTTTTAAGCTTTTCATTTTGATTCTCCTTCGGGCAAAGATTTAAACAGAGGTTCAAATGCGGTTCAAACCTAGATAATGGATTCCTTACGAACGAGCTTGGAAAGATTATTTGCAAAGAACAGCAAAGCTATGCTTACCACAGACTTAAGTACACCAACTGCAGTTGAATATGAAATGTTCTGTCCAACCATTCCCATGTTATAGACATAAAGATCCAACACTTCTATGGCGCTTTTATTCAATGGGTTTTGAAACATGTAATACTGCTCCATTCCATTGTTGAGGAAGTTGGCTATGGATAAGAGTAACAGCACAAAATAAGTAGGCAATATACCCGGTACAGTAATATGCCACATGCATTGGTATCTGTTAGCACCATCTACTTTTGCCGCCTCGTATTGTTCTGCATCAATTGATGTTATGGCAGCTATGTACATAATCATGTTCCATCCCAGGGTCTTCCACAGAGTATAGCCCGTCATTGTCAGCCACACATGCTTAGAGCTTGCAAGGAAATTTAACTGTGTATCGATGGCGTTTATAGACATTAAAAAGCGGTTTAAAAACCCGTCTTCTACAGAAAAAATGGACCATGCAACGGAGTAGACCAACACCCAACTGATGAAATTGGGCAGTGTCGTGAGGGTTTGAACGGTGCTGCGTATCGGCTTCGATTTTATTTCCATCAATAATATTGCAAAAATAGCAGGGACAACAGAGGTTAATATGTTAAGAGAGCTAATCCCAAATGTATTTTTAAGCACTCTCAGGATTTCCCCTCTGGATATTGGATTATCAACCATGGATCTAAAAAACTTCAAACCCACAAATGTACAATCCTTAAGATTCATGCCGGCATGATAATCAAAGAAGGCATAAGCCCAACCATATAACGGTAAATAGCTGAATATAAAAACAGCGATTAAAAGAGGTAAGGAAGCTAAAAATAATTGAAATCCGGATTTTTTTACAGCACTGCTTTTCCGTTTGACAGAAATCTACCCCCATCTCCATTAAATCCGTGTGATTGTCAGCCTATTGCATTATTAGTATAAATGAAATTAAATATTAGTAAAATAGTAACAATTATCCATTCTTGCACTAATTATGGGTAGAATTGAAAATCAATTACAATATTGAACATGACTGTAATATGGAAATTATTAGAAAATATTATTTTTTTATTGTTAGAATGCTGATAAGTTACTTCTGGTATCTAAAATTCAGTGGAGACATGCCATATGCTTTTTTGAAAATTCGATTAAAGTAACTTTGATTGGATATGCCGATACAATACAGAATATCTCGTATTTTCATATCTGTTTCAAGCAGGAGTATCCTGGATTCCTGGAGCCTGATTTCTGTCAGATAATCATTAAAGTACTTTCCTGTTTCTTCTTTGAAAAGTTGTCCAAGGTAGGCAGGGGTGACTTTAAGGTTGGAAGCAATCCTTTTAAGTGATAGGTCAGTGTGGTTATAATCTTTTCGAATTATATCCAAGGTGCGTCTTACCAACAAATGAAATGATTCCTTACGATTATTTATCAGCTCCAGGGATTGATCGATAATGTCTAAAAACCATTTCTCCAAGCTTCCCATGGAATTTATTGTTTTCATTGCCGCAAATTCCTTTATTGCGGCACTGGACATTGATCCCGATGTATGTCCGGATTCCTTAATCTGCTTTACGAGGGTTGTCAAAAAAGGTATCATACACTTTTTAACAGTGTCTACCGGGTAAATTGAAACAGTGTCCAAAAATTCGTTTGCTATATTCAAGGTCGTCAAAAGTTCATTGGAACTAAGAGACTGAGCAAATTGTATTAAAGCCGGCTTACATCCAAGTCGATCAAACTCTCGCAACAATTCTCCATATAAAACAAAATTTACACCCGGAACTATAAAGCGGTAGTTTAGAAAACTCACTGCTTCTGCATAATCATGCGCAACACTTTCGGCACTATCTGACGCGGAGCCGATACAAGCAAATAGTTTTACCCCTCTTGTTGATAAGTCGGCACTGACTTTATTAAAAATCTGTTTGAGCTGATCCTGTCTTCTGTTGAGTTCATCTCCATAAAAAACAATTACAACCCTGTTAGATCTGTCTATAAAGCATTCCCCTTCTATATCAGAAAAGAAATAATCCCGGCATTTTTTAAAAAGTAATTGTGCGTGTAATAGTTTTTGACTCTCTGTGCTGCTGTCAATAATGTCTATAACGCAGAGCTGATACCAGGGTGCAGAAAGATTGATATGCAGTAATTCTGCTCGTTCATAAAATTGATAGTCCTGTATTTCTCCGTGAACCCACCTGTCCAATATGTTGCTTTTAAAATCTGAAAGTCCTGATTCGTCTTGTAAAATACTGATACGATCCCGATCCAAATTCGCTATTGTTTTTTCGAGTGTCTTATCCAGTTCATTTTGATCGATGGGCTTAAGCAGATAATTCTCAACTTCAAGTAAGAGTGACTTCTTTACATAATCAAAATCACTATACGAACTGATAACCACACTTCGAAGAAAGGGATTATGCTTTTTTGCTTCGGATATCAGGGTCAGCCCATCCATCTTTGGCATACGGACATCTGTAAACAGGATGTCTATATTTTTCTGTTCCAGGATTGATAATGCAATTTCCCCGTTTTCAGCAGTTCCTGCCAACTCAATATTATATGATTCCCAATCTATCTGGCTGCATAAACCGTGTATCAACATGGGCTCGTCATCAACAATCAGTATCTTATGCATGTGATAATCCTTTCTATGTATAGCACATTAACTATTCCGCTGTGAAACCTTCGCCCATTACTTCCCTTACATCAGCCACCAATACGAAGGCAGAGGGGTCGAATGAATTCGTAATTTCCTTCACTTGTGTAATTTGTCTGTGGCGAACCACACAGAGAATAACATCCTTTTCAGTTCCGGTATAAGCGCCTTTTCCATTTAGCAAGGTGACCCCGCGATCCATCTCATCTATGATTCGCTTGGAAATTTCTTGAGAATGATCTGATATGATTAAGACTGCCTTGGCTGTATTCAGACCCTCTTGCACCAAGTCAATAACCCTGGCACTCAAGGCTAGTGAAACCACTGCATAGAGGGCCTGACTGAGTCCTAAAAAGACTGCAGCTGCAGCAACCACCAAGAAGTCCACCGCGAAGAGAACCCAGGCTATGGTAATCGATGGGAAATGTTTATGGATGAGGGTTGTCATTAAGTCGGTTCCACCTGTGGTAGCTTTCATCCGGAAAATCATTCCCAAACCGAGACCCATTAGAAAACCGCCATAAATGGAAGCCAACAGGCTGTCATTGGTTAGGGCGGGTACGGGGATATTATCGATAAGAAAGGATAACAAAACGGTAGCAAGGAGTGTGCGTATGCCAAAATGGCCGCCCAGTTGGCGAACTCCAATCAAGAACAGGGGAACATTCAATATCAAGGTAGTAACACCAACGGGAAACCCGAAAAGAACATGTAAAACCGTAGCTACACCGCTCAAACCTCCAGGTGCGATCTCATTGGGGATGAAAAAAAGATTAAAAGCCAGGGCAATGAACAGGCATCCCAATATGATTATTAGATATTCATTGATGATCTTTCTGTTGGTCATTAGTGTAAACTCCTCTCCTGTAGTTTAAGTTACGGGATACGGGTTACGGGT
>DIQU01000107.1:7030-47626 GCA_002426555.1 Firmicutes bacterium UBA5454
GGGTTACGGGTTATGGGATACGAGTAGAACGAGAACTAGTTAGCCTTGATACGAGACAATAGTAACATGAACAAATGGTTTAATACAAGGAATAGATTACCCAATCCACTCGTAACCCGTAACTCGAATCTCGCAACAACCCCAGCTTCAGCGCACTACCCCGAACCCAGCGCCTAGTGCCTGGAGTCTATTGCCTACCGTCGCTTGTCCCAAAAATTAAAAAAGGAAATCGCAAGCATTTTCTAACTTACAATCCCTTATCTACAATTCCAGTAATCCAAAGCTGATTTGTATAGACTCATCCACAACCTTCATAATTTCGGGAGAGATATATCCGATCTTTTCCTTGAGTCGTTTCTTGTCGATGGTTCGTATCTGCTCCAGAAGGATAACCGAGTCCTTGGGAAGACCGTAGTCCTCAGCACAAATTTCTACATGGGTGGGCAGCTTCCCCTTGTTAATCTGCGATGTAATAGCTGCTATTATTACAGTTGGACTGTATTTATTACCGATATCATTTTGCACTATCAATACCGGTCGGACTCCCCCCTGTTCCGAACCAACTACAGGGCTCAAATCAGCGAAATAGATTTCTCCTCTTCTTACCATTTTCTATTCACACTCCGCCAGGATAGCCTCATATACTTCCAGGGATACCATATCCGAGTTCAAGCCGACCTCCGTTAGCTCAGCATTGATTTTGGCCATTTCTTCGTAGCCTTTCTTCATTTTTTCCCTTATTTCCAATCTATGCCGTTCTCTTATATAAAGTTTCATCGCTTCTCGTATAAATTCACTTCTGTTTTTTTTCTCAATGGCTACGATTTCATCCACTTCTCTCAGCAAACTGTCGGGCAAACTCACTAATATTTTTTTTAATTCAGCCATGGAAGGCACCTCCTAAAAGTACATATCCTGTTTTTTCGCATATTCCCACATTAATATTTTCTACAAGAGGAATTAAAATCCTCTATGTAATTAATTCCACCATAAGATTCATCACTGCGTTCTGAATGACACGTGGAAGATTCTTCAATGCACGCTAATGACACGTGGAAGATTCTTCAATACCTTCTGTACGGCATGGGGAAGAATCTTTACTGCACTCATGAGTTACGGTTCTGTGACTTGTAACTATATAAGCGCTTGAATACCTCAGGGATTGCTTCTATGATATCCTTGGCAATCATCCCGGTTTCACCTAGCTTTTCAGCAGCTTCGTCTCCTGCACGACCATGAGTATAACAAGCAAGAACCGCAGCTTCGTATGGGCAATACCCCTGTGCAAGCAACGAGGCAATCATACCTGTCAGCACATCACCGCTTCCACCCTTGGCCATTCCAGAGTTGCCGGATGTATTGATATAAATCCTGCCCCTTGGCTCAGCAACTATGGAGGCTGCTCCTTTCAGCAGTACAATGCAAGCATATTCTTCAGCTGTTCGGGAAGCAGCTTCCACCGGACGGTCTAGGATATCTTCCACAGCCCAGCCGGTCATGCGAGACAATTCTCCAGGATGAGGAGTTAGAATCACAGGAGCCTTGTGGGACTTTATCAGACTCATATCTTTCGATATATGATTCAGACCATCTGCGTCTATTACTATGGATATATCAATTTTGCCAAGAATATTCCATAAAATTTCAAATACACCGGAGCTTTTACCGCAACCCGGACCTATTGCCAGTACATCCTTGTCTTTCAAGAGTTCAGTAACGACACTCAGAGATTCTGTGACCAGCTGCCCCTCTCCCCTGTCTTCTATGGGGAATGTCATCACTTCCGTAAGCTTTTGTTCCATGACGGGGTTTAAGGATCTTGGGATCCCCAGAGTGACCAACCCCGCTCCTGTACGCTGTGCTGCCAGAGAAGTAAGATAAGCTGCTCCAGTTAAACCGGTTGAACCTGCAATCACAGCCGCCTTCCCAAAATTGCCCTTATGACTGTTGCGAGGCCTGGGCTTCAGCATTTGCGCAGTTTCCCGATCTGTCAGTGTAAATTGCCTGCCACCTGCACTTTGCGGGCTGTCAGCAGGCAGGCTGATGGGCACCACATGAATTTCACCTGAACATTCTCTTCCCGGATACAAAAGATGTCCCGTTTTCAGATATCCATAGCTTACAGTATGAGCTGCCCTGAAGGCTGTACCCATAATCTGTCCAGTCTTACCATTTATACCGGAGGGAATGTCGATGGAAATAATGGGAATTGAAAATACTAAATCAATAATATCCTTGTGTAGTCCCGTTATTGGCCTGTCCAAGCCCGTACCGAAGAAACCTTCAACGACGAAGTCAGCATCTTTCAATAGGGGGAAAAACCGATTTAAGTCTTCGCCTTTTTGCAGCCAATGAATATTAAGAAAGTTGTTATGAGGAACAAAGCTGTTCTGAGGGGTATTGGACATAAGACTTTCCTTAGGGATTTCTGATAGAAAATTTGCATGTAAAGATTCCAGTATCTTCAGGTTGGTATCAGCATCCCCTTTTGGTCTTCTGCCATCTTCACCGACAATCACCACTTCCGTATGATAGCCCTCTAAAAACAGATGTCTGGCAACAGCTAAAGCATCTCCCCCATTGTTCCCGCAGCCTGCCAGCACCAGTACATTTGAAGGTATTGGATAGTGCTTCAAGATAATTTGTACAGTCTGTAATGCAGCATTCTCCATGAGGACGATGCCTGGAATTTGAAATTCCTCGATAGCACGCTGATCAATTTTTCTCATTTCAGATGGAGTTACCACATACATGCACTGCAACCTCATTTCTCAATCTTCTATTATATATTAGCTTGCTTTGCCTATTTCCTAAAATCAAGATTCATCTAAGATTCTTCGCAGGCTCAGAATGACAGGAGAAGAAAAAATCATCCAGAATACTGGAGGATCTTAGCGCAAGATTCTTCGCAGGCTCAGAATGACAACAAGATCGGTGAGTTCACTTTTTTGGTGCTTCACTGTCAATAACAGCCTGAGCAGCAGCCAAATCCTTTATATGAGTTATTGAAACCAATACATGCTTGCCACCCATCTTTTCCAGCCTTTGCTGAGCAGCACCGCTTAAGTTAACGCAAGGTTTCCCCTTTGGATCCTGTATAATCTCAATCTCAGTCCAGCGCACTGTGCCAAAACCTGTTCCCAAAGCCTTCGCAACGGCTTCCTTGGCTGCAAAAATTCCTGCAGCAGAATGTCCATTACGTTTCCGTGCCAGAATATATTTCTGCTCTGAAGGGGTATACACCCTGTCTAGAAATCTTTGATTCTCTATTTTGCTCTCGACTCTGGCTGTTTCAATTATATCAAGCCCAATTCCCAGTATCAACTGCTCCCCGCCTTTTACCATCGTATTAAATCTAGTTGTTCCATGCAATGATATTATTGATATTTTATATACTTCCTGCAATGATCACTGATATTTCATACTTCCCGCCTTGATATTACAAATATTTATATACTTCCCTCATGATTACCAATCACGGGATAAAAATTTTCTCAAGAACAGTATATCCTTTTTTCTGCTCCGCTTCAACTGTTACAGATTTTGTCGTTCACGAATCATTCTCACAAAGGTTCGTTACTTGTTTATTCATTATTTTCAGACTGCGAATAGTAACGCATAATTTTTATGCTATAATATGGTTTGTAAAGTGCCTGACCATTCAAAAGTTAAACGTTAAGTACTTTTACGTTAACTGAATGGGTAATCACTTAATATTGATAAGGTGCACTAGAAGAATAACTGTGTACAGAAAAACGGGGAGGAATACAAAATGAGTAACAAAAAAAGATTTGTTCTGGTTGGTACCGGAGGAAGAGCAAGGTTTTTCTATACTGCAATTGCGGGTAGATTTAAAGAAAGTTCTGAATTAGTTGGGTTCTGCGATATCAACCAAACACGTATGGATTATGCGAACAAAATCATCTCTGAAGAATATGGTGCAAGTCCTGTCAACACTTATACATTCGATCGTTTTGAAGATATGATTGCTGCTGAAAAGCCGGATGTTGTTATTGTTACTACTATTGATCGCACTCATCATGTTTACATTACCCGCGCCATGGAGCTTGGATGCGATGTAATTACCGAAAAGCCAATGACTATTGATGAGGTAAAATGCCAGGAAATTATAGATACCATTAAGAAAACCGGTAAAAATCTGAGGGTTACATTCAATTACCGCTACGCTCCTCATAGTACCAAGATAAGAGAACTGATCATGAACGATGCTATTGGTGATGTTCTGTCAGTACATTTTGAGTGGCTCCTGGATACAAGCCATGGTGCCGATTATTTCAGACGTTGGCATAGAGATAAGAGAAACAGCGGCGGGCTTTTAGTGCATAAATCCACACATCACTTTGACCTCGTTAACTTTTGGCTGGGAGCTTATCCTAAAACCGTATTCAGCATGGGTGACCTAATGTTTTATGGTCGTGAAAATGCTGAAAAGCGAGGCATAACAAAATTCTACAGCAGAGCTCATGGAAGTAGAAATGCGAAAGATGATCCCTTCGCCTTGCATATGGAAGGCAACCCGCGGCTGGAATCACTATACCTTAACGCAGAGGAAGAAGACGGCTATTTCCGTGATCAGAGTGTTTTTGGTGATGGAATCAGTATAGAGGATACTATGGGAGTTATGGTGAAATATAACAGTAACGCCATCATGACTTACTCATTAAATGCTTACATGCCATGGGAAGGTTTCCGGGTAGCACTTAACGGTAATAAAGGACGAATTCAAATGTCTGTTGTTGAAAATACATATGTAAATGCAGGCGGAGATATATCAGAGGAAGGTGCTGCGAAAAAGAAGAGCATAACTGTATTTCCGTTATTTGATGCTCCTTATAATGTGCCCATTGAAGATAAAAAAGGCGGACATGGCGGCGGGGATCCTGTACTCTTAAACGATCTTTTTGGCGTACCGGAGTATGACCCCTTCCATAGAGCTGCATCTCATGTAGACGGTGCTATGTCAATCCTTACTGGAATTGCTGCTAATAAATCTATAAAAACAGGTTTACCGGTAAATATTAAGGAATTAGTTGAATTTTAAGCTTGAAATTTACCTATAACTTGTTGAAGTTTGAAGATGCTTCAAGGTATAAAATCTGAAGTGTATATAATGGAAAAGGAAGGTTGGTCGAAAGATGAAAGCTTTTATGGATAAGGACTTTTTACTGAACAGTGAGACTGCCATAACTCTATACCACAAGTACGCTGCCAAAATGCCGATAGTGGATTACCATTGTCACATCAGCCCAGCAGAAATTGCTGAGGATCGTCAGTTTGAAAATGTCGCTCAGGCATGGCTGGAAGGCGATCATTACAAATGGCGGCTGATGCGAGCTTGCGGTGTAGAAGAACACTATATTACAGGCAATGCTACGGATTATGAAAAGTACAAGGAATTTGCCCGAATAATACCCAAGGCAATAGGTAACCCAGTCTATCACTGGACTCACTTGGAATTGCAACGCTACTTTAACTGCGATATACCTCTGAATGAAAAAACTGCAGACAAAATTTGGAATTTGTGCAATGCTCAACTGCAGACAAAAGAGCTGTCGGTTAGAAGTATCATCCGTAACTCCAATGTTACAACCATTGTCACAACAGACGATCCTGTAGATGATCTTTTAAATCATAAAAAGCTTGAAGATGATCCTTCTTTTGATGTTGCTGTTCTACCGGGCTGGCGTCCAGATAAGCTCCTTTATATCGAACGAGATGATTTCTTAAGCTATGTACCCAAGCTGGCCAAAGCAGTTGGAAATGCAGAACTCAATAGTATGGATTCTTTACAAGCTGCTTTAAAAAAACGCATGGATTTCTTCCATGGGATGGGATGCCGGGCAAGCGATCACGGCGTCAACGATGTAGTCCATGCCCCGGCCTGTGATTCAGAAATGGATAGCATCCTTAGAAAACGCCTCTCAGGTGCAATTCTCACAAAAGATGAAGAAAATGCATTTCGTTGGGCCATGCTGGTGTTTCTGGGAGAAGAATATCATAAACGCGGCTGGGTGATGGAAATTCACTTTGGAGCCACACGAAATAACAATACCAAAGCCTTCAAGAGTCTAGGTGCTAATACTGGATTCGATGCGATTAACAATGGTAACAGCATGCCTGGGCTAAGTGCTTTATTAGATACCTTGGAAGCCAATGGCTGTCTGCCCAGAACCATGGTGTTCTCACTGAACCCCAATGATAATGCAGCAATTGCCTCTACTTTAGGCTGCTTCAGCGAAGAAGGCGTTCCCGGTAAAATGCAGCATGGGACTGCCTGGTGGTTCAATGACAATATCTCAGGTATGCTGGCTCAGATAACGAATCTTGCTAATATGTCCGTATTGGGCAACTTTACCGGCATGCTTACGGACTCTCGCAGTTTTCTATCTTACACCAGGCATGAGTACTTCCGCCGCATCCTGTGCAATCTCTTAGGTGGATGGGTGGAAAATGGTGAATACCCAGCTGACATTGAATACTTGGGGGCTATGGTTCAGGATATTTCTTACAACAATGCAATGAAATATTTCGGATTTGGAGAGTGAATTGCATTAATGCCAAATCAGAGAGCTTAAAAAAACACCTCGAAAGCTGTCCTCACATAGGATTTCATATCCCTGAAAAATCCGGCATAGTCGTGAATCGCGGCTATGCCGTTTTTTCACTCATTTTCGGAAAATCTATTGCTCCGATGCAATTGTAAGGCTTATCTGCACTTACGCGTTCAAGCTCGGTCATAATCACTTCTCCCATTTCTGGCAAGTCGGGCAAAAATAGATATTCCCGCCCAGATACGCCTCACGCTTCAATCCGCCGCCGCAATTACAGCAGGGATACGCCAGCCTTTTGCTCGACAGAATCGTTTGATAGCCGCCAGGCTTGCCGAAAAGGTCACGCTCAGTGTCGCGCCCGCCGCCGTCGCGCATTTCGGTCAGCGTGGACTTGATGCTGTCAAACAGAGCTTCCATGTCATTGTCAGAAAGCGAATCCAGCTTTCGCCGCGGGTTAATGCGCGCATTCCACAGCGTATCGTGCAGCACGCCGTTACCAAAGCCGGGAATCCGCTGCTCGGTAGCCAAAAATGCTTTCACACTCAGCGTTTGCTTGACACTTTTACGCAGGTCGTCGAAATACACTCGGTCAAATGCATCTGTATACGGCGGTGGCTTTTCCTTTGCGGCGTTGTAGTAAAAATCGTCAACCGTTCCATCCACAAACGCCAGCAAGCCGCCGTACATCTGGATGGTACACATTATGGCTGTATCGTCGTCAAACTCCAGCAGCAGCTGGTGCTTGTCCGGGCGTTTTTCGCCCACTTCAAGATAACGGAATCGTATGCCATCCAAAAACGAGATAACCATATCCCCGGCGTGCATCTCAGGCCGCCCTCCGTAAGCCGCCGAGCCGGTGATTTTCTTCCCGACGAGCCTGGCGTTATACTCCGCTGGGTCGCCGGTGTACCACGCAAAGGAATGCGGGCTGGTGTTCGCGACGGCGCTTTTGATGGTCTTGCCGACGAGCGTTTTGCTGATCTGATCGGCGATGACACAGGTTTCGGGTAGTTCTAACATTTCACAGTCTCCTTACTTAAATTCGCCCCAGTTCTCGGAGAGCAGCGCCAATTTATTCTCAAAATCAATCTGATAACGCAGGGCATGATGGTCTTTAATCAGCAACCCATCGGTGAGCTGGATTTTCAGGATACAGCAGTTCTTGTCCTGCTCGTTATTCGCGGCATCGTACCACGCCGAAAACGCCTCGCGCAGCTTTAAGCGAATTTCGGCGTTCCCGGGGTTTAACACCCAACCCATGTTCTCGCCGATGCCGTGCCCGGAAAACCAGTCAACAGCGCAGATGGCGACCCCGGGGTTCTCTTATATTATAAGTACTTTTTCACCATTTTCAGTGTTTTTTCTTTGATTATCTCCCGCACATGCCCCGGTTCGAGCACCTCGATATACTCGCCGTAGGACAAAATCGTGCCATACACCCAGTCATCCTCCGGCCAGGTCACTGTGATTATAAAGCTGCCGTCGGGCTGCTTTTCTGATATATCATCACCAAATTCGTCGTACACTCGATAAGTCATCGCCGGGTCAATTTTCAGTTTCAGCGTTATGTCCTGCTTTTGGTGCGCATCCGGTCCGGGGTTGGGTGGAGCCTCCAGCAAGTTTCTTTCGATAAAATGCTCGTCCGTCACAATCAGGTTTTTCACACGCGTCATGCTGGGAATTGTTCACGGCAGGGTAAAATGGGGTTGTTTATTTGTCCCAATGTCCCAACGATATCTCCGGTTTGTTTTTCGGGGAGTAGCTTTCGGGATTGGGAGTGATTTTTCGAATAGGCTCGCTCATTTCGTTCCCTCCACAATCCGAATTGGGAAGTAGAAATCGTATTGATAATATCCCATAGCGGCTTTCGCGGCTTCGGTACTGATAAAGTGCCACATAAAATGCCGGTTTGAATTGTTGTCCTCTGCAAAGCAGCCGCTTTCTTCAACCCACTTTTTGATGCCCATGTATGTCTCTCCCGCATCGCCCGAATAGTTTGCCACGGCATACAATCCGCCGGGGAAATCCATAACATCAAAACCGCCGGTATCCTTCGGAGCCTCCGCAACCGCCAGCCCCCAAGCCATACCGCCCGCTTCGCTGTCATGCCACATGAAATCGCGGGCATAAAAGCGGTCGCGCCGCAATTTATCCTGTTCCGACCACCACTCGTTAAACCTTCTGAGCTGCGGACTTTCCGACGTGTTAGAGCCGTCCTTGCACACACCCGACCAAATCATCTTACAGGCGGGCAATTCAATGATGCGGACGGCGTTTCTGTCCTTTTCGTTAATCATATCCGCTCCTCCTTAATCCGGATCGGGAAGTATAAATCCATCTGGTGATAGCCCATGACCTCTTTTATATATTGTGGAGACGTAATATTGCCCAAGCTGCGGCGCGTATCGTTTTCGTCCAGCTCAAAGCAGCCGCTCTCCATCACCCATTCCAATATGCTGTTATATACCCGGTCGTGGTTAGCGCCGTCAGCGTCCACGCTGATAGCCACGGCAAAAAGCCCACCGGGGAAGTCGATCACGTCAAGTCCGTCAATATCGTCAGGAACCTCATCCACGGCATATCCCCACTCAAAACCGCCTCCGGTCGGGCTCCACATAAAATCGCGGGGATAAAAGCGGTCGGCTCGGCGTTTGTCGTATTTTGTAAACCACTCATTGAATCGCTCCATTTTTCCACCCGGCGCGAAAGCGTCCTCACCATTGGCGGAGCCGGAAGAAACCATCTTGCAGGCGGGCAGCTCGATAATCCGCACCGTGTTTTGCCTGTTCTGTGGGATGGTGGACGCAGCAGACTTTGTTACGGCTTGCTTTGTTGCTTCTTTCACAGACTGCTCCATCATGCTCAAAATCTCCGGCTTGTTTTTTGGGGAATAGCTTTCTGGTGTCTTTTTCGGTTGTATAGGTATCAATATTTCCGCTTCGGATTCAGATGTTGTGTCGGACATATTCATGTAAATCTCGAAATCTCCCGGTATTTCACCGTTTGGCTCATAAGCGGAGGATGACTGAAGCCATTTATAGCCATAACCTTCAGAACCGCCGATTGTCCCGCGTTTACTTTCGGTAAAAACCGCATAATGGCTTTCAGGTAATTTTTTAACAAACAACCCGTCCGGCGCATCATCGGTATTCGCTTCCACCCCTGCAAAATAACAATACTCGTGTTCACCGGAGGGCAGTCCATATGCCAAAATCCAATCATTCGGGCAGGTTTTGCGATACCCTGAATTGCACCGAGCTTGCTGTTCACGATTTCGTATAGCTCGTTTATGACGGGCTCAAAATTAGACCAATCCGTGATTCTGCTTTTTACCCCGACAAGGGTAAGTTTCTTGCTTATGATCTGCGGCTCCGGCATTACATCCGCATGATTTGTAGTATCCGTTTTGGTGGCTTTGTTCGCGCTCTCCACCATGTTCAAAATCTCTGGCTTGCTTTTCGGGGAATAACCTTCGGCGTCCTTTATTACCGGAATATACGCATAGCATGTATGAGGCGGCGTATTGTATTCCGCGTGGCAGTGATACTCAATCTCAACAT
Source organism: Firmicutes bacterium UBA5454 (assembly GCA_002426555.1). GTDB lineage: Bacteria > Bacillota > Clostridia > Caldicoprobacterales > DTU083 > UBA5454. The sequence continues at coordinate 17,163 of DIQU01000107.1, forward strand.
GAATATTGGGGTTTTGAATATAAGCGTTTTCCTTTGCTGCTTCCCGCAACGCTTCAAAAAACTCATGTAAATCCGCACTGTCTTTACCGAGCAACGCTTTGGCGTTATTATTGTCGCCTTTAACGCGCAGCCACAACCCGCCCGGTTGTGTGAACTGATCATATCTTCCGTCTTGATCATCCGTATAGGATTCATTCGCAAACATAATACCGCAAGGCTTGTCGGCGCAGTTATAGTTAATCGAAAGCGACGCGCTCCAGTCGGGATTTATCTTTTCTTTTATCGGAACAGGCTCAACAAGCGACTGAAAACGTCTCAATGTCTCGCTGATGTTGGACTCGTCAATGTTATTATCTGCATAATCAATACAACCCACCCATAAAACGTCCTTGCGCTCGACAAGCTCAAAATCTACACCTTTGTATTTTATAACATGCATGAGCTTTTCAATTTGTTTCGACTCTTCCATCATGCTCAAAATCTCCGGCGTGTTCTTCGGGCTGTAACTTTCGGGGTTGGGATTAACTTTTTTAACAGCGCTCATTTCGTTTCGCCCTTTCTTGAGATATTCCGTTCTATATTACTCGTCCTCCGCCAAAAACGCGGCGATTGTATCCGCGATCGTAAAATCCAGCTGCCTGCATTCGCTTAAAATATCAGCGATTTGCCACTTGGCTGCCTTTGTCTTTTTCTCTTTCCAGATGGCGTGAACCTTCCATAATTCATCATGAATTTGTCTGCTTGCATCAATTGCCGGTTTCAACTTATCTGTTTCAAATTCGGATGCGGCGCGCTCAAGCGCGTCGCCAAGATAGCAGCGGCGCTCCGCTAAATCCCATATCTCCGGGTAAACATGCGGCCTGCCCTTGCCACAAAAGGTTTCGCGGAATCTATCCGGATTCGTATCCGCGCGAAGCAACTCCGCACCTCTTGATAACGCTTTGCAAAGCAAGGGTTTTGTGTCATTTGGTGGCATATGTGGCGACTTTATAAGAACTGCCGCCAGTACTCCTTTTGTCCAATCCTTTAGGCGCTTATATTTCGCCGGTGAGAATTTAATATTTGTTTTCAGCCGGTCTCCCGCCGTAAATGTCCATGCCAGCAGCGTCTCCCCATTATTTTCATAACCCGTTGCCAAAACAATATGATCTCCCGGCTCGCCGCTCAAAAGCAGAACGGGAAATCCATCAGCCAGGTTGCAAAGGGTTAAATTTACAAGGGCTTGGGGATTGCTCCAGCCACCTTTAATACTCTTAACCGGATAATTTGTGTAAACATCTACTTTGATTCCGGTGATTTCAAAGCAATCAAGAATAGGAGTCGCGTCCTTTGCGCCGCTATAGTTTGCTTCCCAGCTTCCGCCTTTATAATGATCTTCCGAGAGAGGTGGAAGCTCATCGGTAAAATAATTCCACACATCATTCCAAAATTGAAAACCCTCACCGGAAATCATTAGGTTTCGGTAATAGTTGTTATCGTTGCGCCATGTCGTATTGTGAGCCTCCATTACGCTTGTGTCGTGCGGCGCACCCATGAGAACCACTAATGAAGTCGCGGCTGAGGCAAACGCAAGCGTATGCGGCCCGAAAGCGGGCCCGTTCTGGTTGATTGAACCGGCAAAGGCTATTTTAGCGGATTCCGGCAGTGTAGTTAAGTTTTCAGCTACCGCCAATATCTCCGGCTTGTTTTTCGGGCTGTAGCTCTCCGGGGACGGATTTATCTTTTTTACAGGCTCGCTCATTTTATTTCATCCTCCTCATTCTGGATGCTAATATTTTACCCCGGAAAGAAGCGACTGCGTTATCCGTTTGTGTCAATTTTCAAGCGTTTATAAAGCTTCATGCGCACATTTTCGGTGTCGTATTTGCCATTTAGGGTTTCATAGACCGCGAAAACCGGCTCGTTTTCATGAGCGATACTATTGTTTTGCAACCACAGCTCCATTTTCATACTGCCCATTCGAATATCACCCAAGCGGTCATCGGGCAGCACTGCATACCGTCCGGCGGGAAGGTGCTTTACTTCAATTTCCGGCGCAATGCGGGCATCGTGCCCTACGCTGAAGCCGTCGCCGCATTCTATACCGCATTCACAAACATCATCGTATTCACACACATAAAACCTCCGGGCGTTTCGGACAAGCAGCGGGTGATGCTCTTGCAAAAACGCCATGACCTTCTCCGATGCTTTGCGCTCGGCGTTTTTTCCACTCTCCCGAGCAATGATAAAGGACATTTCGGGAATGGTCGTTATCGTAATATGCTGCTCATATTTGCGTTTTTTAACGGGCAAATACAGCTTTAGTTTCCGGGGTTCCCCGTTTTGAAAGAGATATTCCTCAAAATATCCGTCGCCGGATTCTTCAAACATGCTAGCCGACAGCCAAGTGTTATAGAGATAATTCCATCCGTCACTGATTTCTGTCTCGCTGTAATTGACCATACAGGTGGCATAAAAGTCTGTTTTGCCCGTTCCATCCCGCTCTACCATAACTTCATAGCACAACCGGCTTCCGATCTGTTTCCCGTTTCGTCCGAAAACGCGGCCTTTTATTTCGCCCAGCGGTGCAATAGCTTTGTCCTCAATGCCAACGATGCAGGGATCATAAAACCGGGTTATCGCACATTCGGGAATGGTTTCCGCACCGACTTTCACCGCAAGACTTATTTCGTTAATGGCAAACGGGTAGAAGCAAAAATATGTATCGCCCTGCCTGTATTCAAGCGGCGTCATGCCGACGATACTCTTAAAAAGCTTGTGGAACGCCTGCTGTGTGCCGCAGCCGCTTTCGTCCGCGATGATGGCGAGGGGCATGTCCGAATGCTTTATTTTCTCACAGGCGTTGGAAATCCTGCGCTTGCGAAGGTATTCTTTGATGGAATGCCCCGTACATGCGTAAAAATCCCGATACAACTGACTACGCGAAACAAAATGCCGCTCGGCAATGTTTTCAGGGTTGAGGTCGTCGGACAGATGGTGTTCAATATAGGCGAGAACGGCATCTATATATTGCAACTTGTCCATCGCCGTGCATTTTGTGTGGTTTTTATTTGAGATTAGCATATTGTGATGCTGCTCTCCTTTCGGGTTTATTATTGGGTGAAGATGCTTAGGGGAAAAGAAGCAAATCGACGTTTTTATCTTCGCCTTCCTTGGCAAATTGCAACAGTATGGACAGTGCAGAAAACGGGTCGCCGATGGTTTCTGGCGTTTGGCAGGCACCGACTCTGACTATGTTTTTCTTTGGAATTTCTTGCCCTTTGTGATTATCCATGCGTTACCCCCTCCTGCACAAGCAAAACGGATGGCCAACCGGATCAAGCAAAGTAATGAAATGGTCGCCGCCATATTGCTCGTCGGTTTTGGTTGCGCCAATGCGTATTGCCTCCTCTACGGCAGACGGCAAATCATCTACCTGAAAATTGAAGTGCATCTGCTTCTGCTGCGTGCCGGGTTCTTCCGGCCAAACTGGCGAGATATACTCAAAATCACTCTGCATGAAATGAACATTCATCCCATCTGGGGTAACAAGCGAAGTCCAGTGGAACTCCTGATCCCAGTTTGTGAGTTCCGCGTAAAACGCCCGCAGCGCTTTCGTGTCCGGGCAGTCGATGTTGATGGAATAGTCCGCTAGCACAGAGTGATATTGAGGCTTGAAATGCGCCCCGAACTCCGCTTCGCTTAACCGTTTGCAGAAGCAAAACGGATGCCCTTCCGTATCAATCATTGTCACGCAACTATCACCACCGTATTGCATGGCGGCTCTCGTTGCGCCAAGCCGGATTGCCTTCCCTACGGCAGACGTCACATCATCCACCGTAAAATCAAGATGCATCTGTTTCTGCTGCATACCCGGTTCCTCCGGCCATACGGGTGGCGCAAACGGTATGTCCGGTTCCCAAAACAGTATCATCATGCCTTTGTCGGTCTTAACCGCCAAAGCACCAAAAGCGGTCGTCTTTTCCCAACCAAAAAGGTCGGCATAGAAGTTACGGGCGCGTTCGGCGTTCGCGCAATCAATCGTTAAATCACCGATGGTTAAGTTTGGTATCATATTGTCAACTCCTTCCGCATGACATAGTTGTTTTCCAACTCGGCGTAAACGGTGAATTCAAGCTTTTCGTACATCCCGGTGTAGCCACCGTGGTTTTCAGATTCGGCGGTGACTACTCTGTTGGGATACACTTCAACATAATCAAAGCCCTCCGCCACAGCGTCCTTACAAACGCGTTCCAACAGCTGTGTGGCAACACCTTTTCGCTGCATCTCCGGGGCAATCGTAAAGCAAAACACCGATTTGACTTTCTTGTGCGCAATATCATCTGTCGGAACAGAGGGCATCAATCGCCGCCAAAATCTGCTGGTCGTGCATTCTGCCTTGTTGTTGGCGTTGCACCAGCCGATCACCTCATCGCCTAAATACGCAAGATAACCTTGCAAATTGCCGTCCTTTACAAACTGGAGAGCGACGGCTCTGCGTTTCTCCTCGGTCGAGCAGTCGATACCCTCTGGTTCGTTGCTGCACCAGCAAACACAATAGCATTTCGTGTTCCATTTATCATTGTGCGGTGTCTTGTCAAAGAAGCGCACATAGCCATCGGCAAGCTCGGGGGTTAACTTCTTGATTTCAATGTTCATGCCGATTCCTCCACCATAAAGCCCCACTGGACGCCAAAGCTGTCCATGAATTGTAGCCCAAGCTCGGAGTATGACAGTTTTTCGGGAGGATCAATAACAATCCCCCCGGGCTTCAAAATCTCATAGCACGCGAGCAGTTCCTTTGGGCTTTCAAACATTACGATCATTGCAACAGCACAATCCATTGATTTATCCTTATTGCCAAAGCGGTCATTGAGCATCACGCAGGTGCCATGTATCCGCATTTCCGCATGGCCAATGCTCCCGTCGCCATCGCCACTATGAAACAGGATATCCGTCTTCGTATTGAACGCTTTCTCGTACAACGCAATTGCCTCGGCACAGTCGCCGCAAAAGTGCAGATGTGGTATCAGCATGGGTTAAGCCTCCTTCGGAATGCTGCGAAAATTTAATATATTTCCGTCCGGGTCACGGAACTGGAACGACCGCGCACCCCAAGGGTGGGTGGTTGGTTCGTTGAGCATTTCCGCACCAAGTGTCAGCAGACGGCTATACTCTGCGTCCACATTATCGACATTGAAGCCCACAATCACATTGTTTGCAACGCCAGCTTCGACATAACGAAAGGTCGCGTTTTCGTCGGCTATATCAACATGGTCGAAAACAAGTGTCGACCCGTCTATTGATATACCGGAATGAATTTCATTTCCTTCGGCTTTTACGTTAAAAACAACCTCATAAAAGGCGCGCAGACGTAGGACATCGTTTGTGATATAGCAGACATCGGTGAATTGAATGCTCATGTTTACCCCTCCTCAAAGAATCTTGTTCAGTTCATGCCCGGCTCCGTTGAATATCCTGTATCCATGCGGAATACTCAGTGATTCCAAGTACAGACGCAGTATCTCGTTGTCGCAAAACAACACATCATCTGTTCCAATATGAAGATTGATTTTCAGATTTTCCCGCATATTATCAGCATTTTGCCTTACCAGGCACAAAACATTGCCCTCTTCAAAATCTCTCTTTTCTCTCAGCATATCCTCGTATATCTCGGCTGCTTTTTCAGGCAGCACCCCCACGGTTTGAGAGCCCTTGTGATAAAAATGGTGGTATGTGCCCGCGTACGCCATTACCGAAGAAAACAAATCGAGGTGTTTGACGGCATATACAAACGCCATCCCGGCACCCATCGAGAACCCTGAAAGCGACCTGTTCTCCTGAGATGGAGTTGTCCTGTATTCACGTTCGATAAACGGCATCAGCTCATTGGTCAGCATCGCTTCGACGGGCAGATTATCAAACTCTTCAATCACCGGAGAGCTGTTAGGGAAAACAGTGATAGCACGTCTGCTGCAGCATATCTTCTCCATCGTCAATATTTCGGATGACTCGTTGCCCGTCCATCCGTGAAGGTGATACGCGACCGGATATTTTTCATTGGTATATTTATAATCGGGTGGCAAGTAAATATTGTAGCCGACCTCGTGGTTATATAGCTGGCTGTAGAATGTTTTATGAGTGATATTTTGTGGTGGTTGTTTTTCCGGTGGGTTGATATAGTTCATTTTGCTTCCCTTCCTTTTCGCATTGCTCCCGCCACTTGTTTAACCAATCGAGCTGCTTGTCCAAGAATGCGTTATCCACACAGTCAAGCCCATACATTTCGATAATCGTCGCCTGTAATGCAAAATGATATAACCCTATCAAATCGAAAAACGCGTCTATCTCTGCCTGACTAAGATGATTGTGTTTCAAATAACCCGGCAGGAAGCGGGAAAGAGCCTCTTTTGATTTTGCGTAACCGCTCTCATTAAAGTCAAAATAGTGGGTTTGGTTGCATATCAGGGATGCATCATACATCGGAAAACCCTCGCAGGAGGTGTCGAAATCCAAAAGATACAGCCATATTCGCAAGTATATGTATCGCCGATTTCGTGGCTGTTGCGGCATCTATTCGGTTCTCCATCCGGCCCTACCGAGACCACCGTGATTTAGAAAGAATAATCTTCTTTATACCAGTTTTTCATGTTTTGGTTTCGCTCCTATTCCACATCGTTTCTCATGTAAATATGCCTATCCGCCGTCCTCTCGATATTGTCGGTAATCTTGTTTGACAGAGCGAAAAGCACATGCTCATCTTCTTTCAGGACTGACAAATCCCCTTGAACAATCGTTCCGTACATATAAACCCGCTTCCCATCGTCCCATTTGCAGTATAAATCGGGGCTGTCATATGGTGCGATACTCTCGTCGTTGATGCCGTTAAAACAACCGGTTACGATAGAGGTGCCCGAAAAGTCAACACCTGTTATCTTGCCGATAATTGCGGACAAAGCTTCCGGGATGCCGCAAATGCTGGTTAAATACGGAAAAAACATGCGCACGATACGTTCGTGATCTTTACTTCTGATTTCTACATTGCGGAGTTTTACAAATTCATCAAAGGACAGAATCGGCGTCCGCGTTTCGCCGATTCTGCGTAACCGCAACGGGTGTTTTGTCAGCCATTCCACGCCGTCATCCATTGTAGTTCGGGGATGCTTGTAAATATCGGTATCTTCGGCAATAGGTTCGTCAACAATATAAAGAAATCCGTTCTGCTGTCCATTGTGGTGAATTGTGCCGCCTACCGAATCGTAAGCAAGCATTGGTGGCTTGTGAGAAAACGCCTCGGCAAGCTCCCGCCAACGGGTTATGGTGCTGCCAACGGATAATTCTGTTAGCTCAAGCAGCGACCCATGATACCAATTCGTCAGCCATTTATGACCGGCTGGGTTCATCACAGTAAGCGCGTCATGCAGCCACTTCTTTTGTTCGTCTGACATCATCTCCATCGCCGCATCATAATCAAACTGGTATCCGTCACGTTCCGTATCAGTCGATTTATAAAGCAGCACCATCTCCGGAGCGAGGTATTGTATTCCATCACGAGATAAAATAGCCCGTGCGAGAGGGAGGAAAACAGCATGATTTCTTGCGTATAAAAAGCGTCCATTTTCCGCATTGTTAAACAGGAACTCAATGAAGGTCAGATGCTCCTGTCCGTTGTGGTCGAAATCCACTACAAACATATCCGCTTCGTTTGTCGGGGTAAGGGATACAATGGAGCAGTCGTTTGTCATACAAAATATATTGCGCTTGGTTTTAAGCTGGTTCGACACATCGGTAATATAGTGTGCCATTCCGCCGCCGCACAGTTCATAAACGCTCCACCCAAGTGACTGCATGTAAAGAATGATTTTATCGCGTTCATCCCAAAACGCCGATATATCGATATCGCCGTGATTACGCACAGTCTTATCCAGAAACAATTCAATGGCAAATCCACCGCAGACAGCGTATTGAAAACCGCCGTTTTTCAGTAGCTCATCAGCTTCCCGAATCAAATGATTCATGTTGTAGCCCTCAATTCACACCGCGTTATCAACCGCATCGGATATGTATAAAGCTCCAATGCTGTGATTCTCGCCATCCCGAACACGCCCGAACCAAAAATAATTTCCTGCGCTTTTTGTATCGTGGTCACATCAAAAACCCCGATGGTGCTGTGCATAACGGGATTTCCGTGCTTGATTGAATTGTACCAGCCGATGCCGGTGCAAAAGTCCTCATACTTATCGTGGAAGCCGTAATAAAATCCTCGGCCAATCCAGCTCAACACCATGGCTTTCAATATGGCGTTGGAAATCCTTTAGCAAGTTTTCGTCATTCCGGACAGCCCTTGGATTAGTGTTATGATCCAAAGCATATGCTACCAAAAATCCTGCTGATTCTCCGATATTCCATTCTACCGGATGCAGCCTATACGCACCATTGGTTATATGTGTCGTGCCAAGGTTCTTACATGCAGGTAACAGGTTTTCAACTCGAATTGGAATCAAGCTGCCTAATGGGATTTGGAAAGGCAGACATGAATTATCGATATAGTTACGGTTGCTGGTACTTGGATGTAAATCCATTCTGTAATGACCAATACCTACAGTATCCTTAAATTTAAGAGCTCCCTTTTCTCCTCGTGCGAGGGGGCTTACATAATGTTCTAAAATAGTAAATTCGGATTTTATTCTTCGGGATTCCCTAATGTATGGATACATAGCCAACCCGTCCTCCGTTCCTACTACATCTGCTCTTAGGCGAAGCCCCGGATATCCAATACCTCCATCCGGCCTTGGTGCTTCTGTTTGCATCCAGTATAGAAAGGATAGGCTGAGCTGTCTTGCCCCCTCTAAATGCTTATTGACTTCTTCTTCCGGAACCTCATATACCGGTCCAAGCCAATAATCGTTCTGCGGCCAGTTAACTATGGTTATATCACTATCAAATGTACCGGCAGTATAATTATTCTTATCAGCTATTTTTCGATAACTCCATAATGAATGACGTTCATCTACCTGAAACAGCGTGTGTTCCCTTTCTTCCAAGGTTATGGGGTGGTGACTCTTCCAGCTTAGCATGGGTCCAGGCCAAAAATCAGCCTTGTATGTTTTCCAGAACTCATATTGTTCGGGCTTGGATATAGTGTTATCTTCTCCATCCATATGATCAATGGCATAGCACCAGGTAATTGACTGCATGTCCAGCGGATCCGCTTCTCCGTCAAGTGCATGTAACTCACCTGTATCCTTTTTGGACTCAGAGCCGGTTACATACTCTACCCCTGTTAAAGGCAACACATCTCCACACTCGGTAGCGTCCAGGAAATATGAAGCATTCAGCACTTTTTCATCCCCTGAATCCAGATTTGTTACTACTACAGCTTTCACTTGATCGCCTTCTGTGCTTGCTTCCTTGATTTTATGGCGGGTCCATACAGTTAACCTTCCGCTTAGAGTATAGGGCGACAGCATCTGATCAATAACTGCCACTGTAACCCGAGGATCATGACATAGCCTGCTGACAAATCCATTCCCTGGATTTAGATAATATGTATCCCTCGCCTGCTGGGTCAGCGGCATATGTGTCTTATAATATGCACGTACTCCATCCCTTAATTGCCTGTAAGAACGAGTGGAACCAAACTTTTCTATCCAATGGTTTTCATCCGGAGGAACAGCCTGACTGGTGAGCTGCCCTCCAAGCCACTTTGTCTCCTCAGTGAGGATAACCTTTTTCCCCATCTTGGCTGCTGCCAATGCTGCCGCAACCCCTCCCAAACTTCCACCTATAATGACTATATCTGCTTTATATTCTTTCTGCATAATAACACTCCTCTCTTGCAACATCTTACTCCTCCCTCTATTATCTTTCATTATCTCTTGTATTCTTACTCAATCTTAGTATTCCATCTTGTTTTAAAGAGAACCACTCACGGATATAACGCATTTGGATGCTTTACACTACCATACTTCAGCTTATTTTTTGACTCCGATTTTTTAACACTTTAATCCTCTCTGAATTTTGTTACTTTTATTATAGCATCTATCTGGCGCTTTGGCTTGCTAATTTACTACATTGCTCTTACCCCTTAACTGTATGAATTTACCACAAGTGGAATTTGATTACTTTCCAAGTTCTCCACTAAACTGTTTGATGTGCAACCCATGGTACTGAACCCATGAGAACGTGTGTAGTTCATCTCTTTCCATGCAAAAAATCAAGTAATGTGTGGATATTTAGCAATAAAATGCGCATTAATTGAAAAAGTGAGCAAAGCTAACTGTTTTTTAATAGAAATCTGCACATTAATTGAAAAAGTGAGCAGATGTACATAATTTTGAGTGATTATACTCCAAATTGTGGTATTATAGATACACTAACAGAAAATATGTTTAATAAGCTGATAGCAGACTCCATCAATCACATATCAAGCAGGTGAAGGGGCTCACCAGGTATGGTAAAAGGTAAGAAGATAGAGACGGGCTTGCTGCAGCGTAACCCATAAAAATACAGCATATGCAAGCTGCAGGAAATGACTGGGAGGAAAATGAAATGTCCGGTTCCATTATAGGTAAAAATTTCAGCATAGCCACCTGGGGAGAATCTCATGGCAAGGCATTGGGGGTAGTAGTCGACGGGTGTCCTGCAGGAGTACCTTTAATCGTAGATGACATTCAGAAGGATTTGGACAGAAGAAAGCCTGGTCAGTCACCTTTTTCATCCCCGCGAAAAGAAAATGATCAGGTTGACATTTTGTCAGGTGTTTTTGAGGGCTTTACTACCGGAACGCCTATATCATTGGTGCTGTATAACACCAATCAACGACCTTATGACTACACGGAAACCTCGAAGATATTCAGACCAGGGCATTCCGACTATACATATAATATGAAATACGGCTTTCGTGATTACCGGGGCGGAGGACGTTCTTCCGGACGGGAAACCGCTGCTCGGGTAGCAGCAGGAGCTGTTGCAAAGAAAATCCTCAGTGAATTTGGCATACAGATAACTGCTTACACACTTTCAATCGGTGATGTAGTGATTGACAGGAACAAATTTGACCGGGAAGAAATATATCGCAATTATCTGGCTATGCCAGACAAGGAAGCTGTTGCAAGAGCAGAAGCTCTGCTTTACAAGCGAAAGGAAGCAGAAGATTCTGCAGGGGGCGTAGTGGAATGCATAGTTGAAGGGATGCCCGCGGGGGTTGGTGAGCCGGTATTTGAAAAGCTGGATGCCGCTTTAGCTAAGGCCATTTTTTCCATTGGTGCCATTAAGGGCTTCGAAATTGGAAGCGGTTTTGATGCAGCCAGGAAACCGGGTTCTGACAACAATGACAATTATCGTTATGACAAAGAAGGCAGGCTTACCAAGCTTAGCAACCATGGCGGAGGTATCGCAGGCGGAATAAGCGATGGCTTTCCCATTGTCTTTAAAGCTGCCTTCAAGCCGACACCTTCCATTCATGCTTCACAAAAAACAGTTGATATGGAAGGTAATAATGTAGAAGTACAAATCGAAGGCAGGCATGACCCTATTATTGTTCCACGTGGAGTAATAGTGGTAGAAGCTATGACTGCTATTACACTGGTGGATTATCTGTTTCAAAGGGTCTTATCCAGAATCGATTTAATTAAAAAGGCGTATAACTGATGATTTTTTCGTCCACTCTTCCCCTTTCTTGAATTTTACATAAATATTTCCACCTGTACCCTATTCTATCCTATTTACACTCATACTTCCAACGAAACTTTTTGTAGATATGTCTGGAAGCTGTGAAGTATCCTGTACGCAGAAAAACAAAAGAAGAAGCCACTAAAAGTGACTTCCCCCTGGATTTTGTCTTTCGTCCAAAATTGTCTTAATTAACATCGCGTTAATCTCGCAAGCTTTGTCAATTCTTATGCCTCAGCTGCTCCTACTCCAAAACCACGGAAAAAAGATTCACCGCTGAACAGGATTACAAGTATTAAGAAGAAGAACAGCAGCTCGGAACCAGAACGGAACAATCCGCAATTGCAGAAGATAATCACCAGCAACAGGAAAAAGAACAATAAGCTGTCATCATCGCCTTTTCTACCAAAGATAGACATATATTAGCCCCCTTCAATTATTGTATAGCTTGAGTACAAAGTCCCTTCTTATCTGCACTCTTACAATAACATTATATGATGGAGTAATAAATGCGTGCGAATAATCCCAATTCAGCTATAATTCATTATTCTTTCAGGATCTCTCGCTAAATTTAGCATAACAAAATTCAGTAGCTGCAATATCCCAGTATGATGCTGCTATTTAACTCCGTACAGAGGTCCATATGTTTCACAGGCTCTGTAATCTGCCCCCTGAGGATCCGTGGCTCCAAATGCACCCCAAACAGCAGGGCGGAAAATTCGGTCTTCCGGTACATTATGCATAGCAACAGGAATTCTCAGCATGGCAGCCAAAGTAATCATGTCACCACCAATATGACCATAGCTGATGGCGCTATGGTTGGCTCCCCAATTATTCATCACGGAATATACATCCTTGAATGGACCTTCCCCTGTAAGAATAGGTGCAAACCAGGTAGTCGGCCAGGTTGGGTCAGTTCTTTCATCCAATTTTTCATGTACTTCAGGATCCAAATCAGCCGAATAACCTTCTGCAATCTGCAGAACCGGACCTAAGCCCTTTACTAAATTCAACCGCACCATGGTCAGAGGCATACCACCCTTTGTCAGGAAATTAGAGGAGTATCCGCCACCCGGGAAGTAACCTTTGCTGGCAGCTCTCCACTTGGTAGCTTTTAGGCATTTATCAACCTCTTCAGGAGTAATTTCCCAGTAGGGCTTCATGGCAGGTTTTCCATTGACTTCCTGTTCACCGGTAGCATCCAATGTGCATGAACCGGAATTTATAAGATGGATAACACCGTTTTCAGCAAGTCCTGTCAATTCTTTTCCAGTAACCCGCTTTACAGAATCGGGGCTCCAATAAGTACGCACATCGGCAAATATTTGTGCTGTATTGGTCAACAAATGACCAAAGATCATGCTCGCTGCATTTAGGGTGTCATTTTCTGTTGCTACGATGTAAGCTTCCCTGGCTCCGTTCCAGTCAAAGGAAGAATTCAATATGCTTTCCATGAAATCACCAGTTGACATAAAATCCGTCCACTGTCTTTGTCCCTGGAATCCGGAGGCGATAGCATTTTTACCCATAGCTGCTTCCGGATATCCCATTTCAGCAAGCTTGGGGTTTCCAATCATCAAGTCTCTGGTTATCAAGGTCATTTTGACAACGGTTTCCCAATCCTTGTCTTTTTCTTCTCTGGATTTCTGCTCTGGGTTGTTGTCTGCGCCTTCCTTGCAGTTTTCGCGAGTCCAGGCTATTGCCTTTTCAAATTCCTCATGGTCATACATATCCAGATTCAAGCGTCGGATAAATTCTGACATATCAATCTGCTCCACTCGCATACCCAGATAGGTTTCAAAAAAGTCATGATTTACCATGGAGCCGGCAATACCCATGGAGGTGCTGCCCATAGCCAGGTAGGACTTGTTGCGCATGGTGGCTGCAGCTAAACCTGCTCTTGCAAACTGCAACAGCTTTTGCTGAACATCCTCTGGGATGGTGGTGTCGTTGATATCCTGGACATCGCCTCCATAGATACCAAAGGCAGGAAGACCCTTTTGAGCATGAGCTGCCAGTACAGCTGCCAAATACACAGCACCGGGACGCTCCGTTCCATTAAAGCCCCATATGGCTTTTGGAATTAGGGGGTCCATGTCCATGGTTTCCGAGCCGTAGCACCAGCAGGGTGTAACGCTTATGGAAACACCTACGCCTTCCTTCTTAAATTGTTCTGCTGTTTTTGCTGCTTCTTCCACGTTGGCAATTGTGGTGTTGGCAACGACGCATTCTACGGGCTGTCCGGTGGAATAACGCAGGTTCTCACTTAAAAATTGGGCAGCGGATTCAGCCATGTTCATAGTTTGAACCTCCAAGGCATCAGTCCGTCTTCCGTCAATTATAGGACGGATTCCTATCTTGGGCAGAGCTTCCTGATAACGGTTGATTGGGGAGTAAGCTGTCTTTTTTGTTTCATTTGCCATTTGTGTACCTCCTTTATTTTTTAACTTGATAGTCATCTTCCTTCTTTGATTTAATTTATGATTATCCCCCTCATAGTTGTTATTTAATTTGCTTAAGACAAGCAAAGTGTATTAAAGTTCTTCTACGCCTTCGTCCCACCAGTTTTTATAAAATTCCGTTCCTCTCCATCTTCCCTCGATTAATGCACGATGCGTGGTTTCCGCACTAACCCATTCGTCAATCCGTGTCATTTCGTGAGCCCGCCAATCTTCAAAAAACCTGTTTATTACCTCCGGAATTTTAATACCCTTGAGCATGGCATCGTTTTTTATTCGTACCCAGCGAATGCTCAATCTGGCTTTCGCAACCCGCATAGCTCGTATGGGATCCCCATGGACAGCCCTCTCAGCTCGATCAAATATCTCATTATAAATATCCAGCATTTCATCTGTCAGATAGCCTTTATTTGTCTCGTCATTGAAACCAACATGAATATTGTCCTGTTCTGCTTTATCGGTCAGCACTGTTATATATTCGCTGATCTGGTCTCCAGCAGCACCATAATAAAATCCCAGAAAATCTTTTTCATGCTGTTCAAGATCACAATCCGGATTCCATAGAAGCTTTGCTATAAGATAAGCCCGAAGTTCATTCAGGTCTGCACCTCCGCCCTTTGCTCCGCACGCCTGCTCGAAAACACCTTTTACATTGTTTTTTGCATAAGCCTTAATATTAGGCTGCAATACATTCCAATTCGGGAAAGGTGCCGGATAATGGGCAAAGCAGGTAGTGTAATCCCAAATATATATGCGATCACATACTTTAGCCCAGTCTTGCAGGTCATGGATGAAATCAGAGCTTGTGCCATCAGGACGCTTTACCTGTCTTGTACTATCGTCACAGGTTTCAAAGGGATGGGCAAAGCATGCTTCAATAGAGCACAGCCGGACACAGACATTTTTCCTAGGCCGCACATATTTGGGGGCAGGCCTGCTGTATTGATAGGCAAGAGTATCAATGATTATCTCAGGAAATTCAGGTTCAATAGCTTCTGCGACTTGATTAACGAATCGAATCAGACTCCCTGCATTACTGCCCTCAAATTCATCAATTTCTTGACATTCCTGACAAGTGCAATTATTGTACCAGTCATTTTGAGAGACAGAAATCAGCCTGCACTCTGGGCGTTCCCGCAATGCCGATTTAACCTTTTCTATGGTCAGCTTTAGGACATCAGGATTAGTCAGGCACAACTGTGTCCTTTCTTTGATTCTCTTACCATCGACCATAGAGAAATATTCTGGATGCTTTTCAAACCATTCTTCTGGATCCAGGATATTATTGAAAGAGTGTACAAACCATACATAAGACATGTTGCCACCGAATTTCTCTTTTATGGGAACCGGTCCATTGATTCGGTTTTTAACAGCAAAGCGAGGATAGCCGGTAAAATCCTTATAATTATGATACCGGTATTCAAAAGCTGGACTTTGCTTTTCCCGTAGTACCGGCAATTCTAAATCCGTCTGAGATGGTATCTTCTCGCATACTGGAGTAAAGAACCTGCATCCCAGCTTTTCAAGGAATTCGTACACACCATAGATAACTCCTCTTTTGCCGCCTGTAATTGCCAGGCTTTTTCCAGATGACTGCAATATAAAATCATCTATTCCCAGGTCCCCAGCTATTACTCCAAGCTTGTGAGCAGCTTTTCCAACAGCTATAATCGATTCATTTATGCTTTCATCATGCACAGTTTTCAACGGTATGCTGGCGGTGGTAATTAAATCCAGATAATTCTTCAATTCCTGAGCAGCATATTTCTCCTGTTCCGATGCATCAATAGATGTAACTAAGGTAATACAGGGCTGTCCATTGCGTGCAATCCAATTTGTTACCATTTTTTATCATCCTCTCATATACATTGTTATTTTCTTAGTTTGCTTTATGATAAGTAAGATGTTAACCTTTGTTACAAGTTTACCGAAACGTTTCTATAAAGTTAGTATTCTTGAAAAAAGGCAGCCCTGCAGCTGCCTTATAGTTCCAGTGAAATCAGCTAGTAAAACATACACTCTACAAAATTATCTTTAGTAATACCAGTAAAATATTCTTCAAAATCGATTTGCCGCAATGCTCCTCGAATGACTTCTTCTTGAAATTGCTTGCTCTTCAGTTGTTCTTCAATATCTGAAACATCCTTTTTACCAAAAAAGTCACCATAAATTTTCAATTCCTGTAGACTTCCTTCCTTCACATTGAATTTTAATGATAGGTTTCCGCCTTCAAAGCGCTTGCCTTTTTCTAGCTCAAAAGCAGGAGACTCACCATAATTCCACTCCCAAGTCAGGTATTTCCTGTCCATCAGAGATTTTACTGCAGCCAAGTCAGCTTCTGTTAAAATATATTCCTTTTCTTTATAATTGTCATCATCCAGGAAGAACTTCAATAATATGTCCTTGAATTCTTCAACTGTCACCTTTTCTTCTAAATAAGGGAACACATTAGTCACTCTGCTGCGCACTGATTTTATGCCTTTGGATTGCATCTTGTCAACTTTGACATTGAGGGCTTCCTGAACAACAATTAAATCAGAATCAAACAATATGGTACCATGATGAAGCAGCCTGTTTTTTGAATAGTGCTGTGCATTTCCTGAGAATTTCCTGCCATCGATGGTAATGTCGTTTCTTCCGGAAAACTCAGCTTTCACACCTAATTTAGCCAGGGCCGACATAACAGGCTCAGTGAATATTTTGAAATTGCTGGTCACATCTCTTTCACTGTTTACAATAAACGTATAATTAAGATTGCCAAGATCGTGGTAAACAGCTCCTCCGCCGGACATTCTTCTAACAACATTGATATTGTTATCTTTTATAAATTTGTAGTTTATTTCCTCCATTGTATTTTGGTTTCTGCCAATTATTACGGAAGGCTCATTTTGCCACAACAGGACATAATCCCAACTGGGATCAAAATTATAAAAAACATATTCTTCAAGTGCCAGATTAAAATGTGGATCTTTGCTGTCGTTTCGTATACTAATCATATTGTTACCTCGTATAAAATAAGTCTTCTTTCACTGTCTTTATTGAAAACCAGCACCTTGTCATCCTGAGCATTTGTGAAGGATCTTTCCTGTCCAGATTCCTCGATAAACTCGGAATGACAAGATCTAATAGTTACCGCATACTGGTCCAGTGACGGATTAAAGTTTTTCCAATGGTTCCGGTACATGACCTCTTTTGTACTGAGGTCCATTCACTGGTGCTGCCCATTTTACTGCATTAGTGATAACCTTTTGAATATCATCTTGATGATAGATTGGGAAGGTTTCATGACCAGGGCGGAAATAAAATATCCTGCCATTACCTCTATGATAACAGCAACCGCTTCGGAAAACTTCACCGCCGGCAAACCAGCTGACAAAAACCAAGGTGTCTGGAGCAGGAATATCGAAGTGTTCCCCATACATTTCTTCGTGAGGCAGTTCGATATATTCTCCGATTCCATCTGCGATGGGATGCCCGGGTTCTATCACCCAAAGCCTTTCCTTTTCACCGATTTCCCGCCATTTTAAATCACAGGTGGTACCCATGAGCTTCCGAAAGATTTTAGAAAAATGCCCTGAATGCAGTACAATTAAACCCATTCCTTCAAGCACTCGTTTATGTACTTTTTCAACTATTTCATCGCTTACCTCTCCATGAGCAGTGTGCCCCCACCAAGTTAAAACATCTGTGCTGTTCAATACCTCATCGGTTAAACCATGCTCAGGCTCGTCCAAGGCAGCTGTTCTGGCCTCTATCCCCTCCTGCTTGTTCAGAAAATTTGCAATGACAGTATGCATACCTTCCGGGTAGACAGCCCTAACTTTTTCATTCTTTTTCTCATGACGAAATTCGTTCCATACTGTAACTTGAATTGATTTACTCACTAAACATTCCCTCCTCAAAGTTCTTCTCCACCTGCACTCCTCTAGTTTTTACATTCTTCCTGTATACAGCATACAATAAAACTAACCGGCCGGTCAATGAATTATACACGAATTCATTTGACAGATACATTCTTACATCTGCTTTTTCATCTCACTGCTTTCGGATCGTTTCACCCTTACAACAGCCATGCATTTGACTTGAATTATCCATTTTAATCTGTCATAATAACAGTAATAGCTCTTAAAGACCCAAAAAGCTTTTATAACAAGAAAAGGAGGGGGCATTAAGCCATAAACAGCTGTCTTGTGGCTTTGCGTAAATTATGAAATATATTATTGGAGGAAAAATAATAACACCGGACGGAATAGTCACCGGATGTACATTGGCATATGACGAAAAGATCACGGGTATTACAAATGATGCCCTGATACCCTCGGTAGCTGAGGTTATAAATGCAGAAGGACATTACATATCACCTGGGTTTATAGATATTCATATGCACGGTTATATGGGAGAAGATGTATCAGATGGTAAAGCTGAAGGGCTTCAGATTATAGCCGGAGGGATAATTGAAAACGGAGTGACATCGTTCCTGCCCACTACCATGACCGTATCAGAGGATGAAATCAATGCTGCATTTGATGCAGTTCGCAGTGTTAAGGAAAAAAGCCGTAATTGGACCGGTGCCGAAATTCTAGGTGTCCATGCGGAGGGTCCATTTATAAACCCATCAAAAAAGGGTGCCCAGGCAGCTGAAAACATAAAAAAACCCGATGCTGCCTTTGTCCTGAAGAATGCAGACATAATCAAAACTCTGACACTTGCTCCCGAAACCGATGATGGTCATGCCTGCATAAAGGAACTTGCTGCCAAAACCGACATTCTGTTATCTCTGGGGCATACCGATGCTTCATATGAAGAGGCGATAAGCGCTATCGAAGACGGCGTAAGTCATGTTACACATTTATTCAATGCCATGTCTCCCCTTAATCACCGGAACCCGGGGGTTGTAGGAGCTGCACTGACAAGCGATGTTTCCTGCGAGCTCATTGCCGATACATTTCATATCCATCCCGCTTTGTTTTCGTTTGTTGCTGGCTTGAAACAACAAAAGCTTGTTTTGATAACTGACTGCACACGAGCCGGAGGAATGCCCGATGGAGAATACACCTTGGGCGGACAGCCAATTTATCTCAATGGAATTGAATGCAGACTTGAGGACGGCACTATTGCAGGCAGTGTGCTCAGGCTTAACAAGGCTGTTGACAATGTGCTTAAACACACAGGGCTGTCAATTGATACCGTTGTTAATATGGTCACAATCAATGCAGCGCGCGTAATACATGAAGACGACCGTATTGGATCGCTGGAAGTCGGGAAAGATGCCGATATAGTCATCTTTGACGATGAAATAAACATCCTTAAAACTATAAAAGGCGGCAGAAAAATATATACAACAGAAAAATAATTAAGCCGGGGTAACAGGCTTTCTGAAAGGAAGGATTTACATATGAATATTAAAGTAAAAGCACCTCTGGACACTGACTATATGCCCATGGCTGTTGTTTTCCGTAAATTTACCGCAGCAGCTGAAAAAGCAGGGGGACAAAAGCTGGTAATCGGAATCGTTAGAGACCACGGTTATGTCTCAGCTTTTGAATTAACGGTTTACCCTGACGGGACAGGTCATGATAAAGAAAACTTCGATTTTACCGAACGTCTAGTTAAAACCCTCTTATGGGTACGCGGCGGGTACAAAATAATTATAGCCGGTTCCCGTGTTATCGCTGACAAGATAGCAGATGCCTACAGTAAAGGCGGTCTGCGAGAATTTGACCGTGGTTTTATGTCTCGGGTTTTCGAACGTGATTTTGAAGTTGAGTGGAGACCTATAGGTGATGCACCTGTATCTTCTGAATCCACATCTCCGGTAGGACGCCATCTTGATGGAAACCGCATTGGTTTTGATGCAGGCGGGAGCGACCGTAAAGTCAGTGCTGTTGTTGAGGGTGAAGCAGTTTATTCTGAGGAAGTTGTCTGGTTCCCTAAGATAAATTCCGATCCTTCATATCATTATACCGGCATACTGGATGCCATGAAAACAGCTGCATCTCATATGCCTTCAGTAGATGCAATCGGAGTCAGCACAGCCGGAGTAGTCATCGATAATAAAATTATGGTCTCTTCATTGTTTTTGAAGGTGCCCGAAGAAGATTTTGACAAGACAGTAAAGACCATATATACCGATATCGCAAAGGAAATCGGCGATGTTCCTATCGAAGTAGCTAATGATGGTGATGTGACAGCCCTGGCCGGGGCTATGAGTCTGAATGATACAAATGTACTTGGTATCGCCATGGGTACAAGTGAAGCCGGTGGATATGTAGATGGCGCAGGCAATATAACCGGCTGGTTGAATGAGCTGGCATTTGTTCCTGTGGATTTCAATAAAAACTCTCGTTTTGTACAAGCAGGTTCAGCAGTGGATGAATGGTCGGGGGACTACGGTTGTGGCGTGAAATATTTTTCTCAGGACTCGGTAATAAAATTGGCATCTGCAGTGGGAATCAAACTCGATCCCAAGGATTCACCGGCTGAAAAACTGAAAACAGTACAAGAACTCATGAAAAATGGTGATAAACGCGCTGCCTCGATATACGAGACCATAGGTGTTTATTTTGGTTATGCAGTTGCCTATTATGCTTTATTTTATGATATAAAGCATGTACTCCTTATGGGACGTGTCTCATCCGGCGACGGCGGAACGATACTGTTAAGAGAAGCCAGACGTGTTATAAAAGAAGAGTTCCCCGAACTTGACAAAAAACTAAAGATAAATCTGCCTGATGAAAGCAGCCGCCGCGTAGGCCAGTCCATAGCTGCAGCCAGTCTGCCCAATATATAAAATAGATCTTTTGGAAATGCGGCAGATATGCAGCAGCCCATCATTCCGCGCATTTAATACTGTTGATACTATTGCGGTGAGCATGATTTTAGACATTATTTTGAGAAGTGATTTTAAGGCAATAAAAAGGGCGGTTTAACCGCCCTTTTGCTGTTCCCCGCCGGGTAATTATTTAGGCGGCCTGCATTCTTTGCCGCAATCATACTTGCAGCAGAGGTAATTGAGTTTTTGGGCATGCTTTTGTTCATCTGTTATGATTTCCACCATCATGTTTATATGCCTTCTATCTTGCATCGCATAAAGAATCTTTCGATATCTGCTTGCTGCTTCCAGTTCTTCCAATATCGCAGCTTGTATTCCTTCACAACATGTCTTGGGCGGTGTCACCTTCTCCTCAGGAGCTGCCGGCAGCACATGTCCGGTTAGTTCACAATAGATTGTTCTGAACAATTGTGCATGTTTTTGCTCATCTGCAATGATGCTTTCAAAAATATTCCTGTCTTCTTTCCCGCACAACTTCATTAGCATTTCATAGTATTTAACATCATGAGCTTCCCCCATTACCGCTTTTTCTATCATCTTAAGAGCATCATCGAGATTGGCCGGATAGGTATAATAATCCTCATGGGGTTGAGGACAAACCACCGGCGGGGGTTCCGGTTTAGGCGGCATGGGCGGATAGGGCATTTCCCCTGCTGTATTGTAATAGTCATATCCATTCCAGTAATTCATACCGTGCATAACAGGTGTATTTGGCATATACGAGTAATCATAATATGTCATATGGCTGAGCCTCCTCTATCAAGATATCTTCTCATACATACTATGCATATATGCCACTCCCAGTTACACTGCATTAAATATGCAAATCTTTCATGTCATACGCTAAACAAACAGTAGATAAGATAACTTCGGACATTACACTGCACTAAAGATGCAAATCTTTCATGTCATCCTGAGCATTTGCGAAGGATCTTTTCTGCTCTTATTCAGGCACACTGACATCTTCGATTATTCCGGAAAGATAAGCTATGGTAACCCCGTAGTTTGACATGGGGACGCCGGTCTCCCGGGCTTTCTCTACTCTGGAAAGTACATGCTTTCGGTTGAACATACATGCTCCGCAATGAATAATCAGATCATAACCTGATAAGTCCGAAGGGAAGTCGCTGCCCCCGACAATATCCACCTGCAGGTTCTGCCCAAAGCGTTTGCGAAGCATGGCAGGTATTTTTACTCTTCCCACATCTTCCTCCAAAGGTGCATGGGTGCAGGCTTCAGCTATCAGAATCCTGGAATCATCCGTCAACCGTTCAATAGCATGAGCACTTTCCATAAAGTATTGTAAATCCCCTTTGTAACCAGCAAGTAAAACAGAAAAGGAAGTCAGCATGCTTTCTTTTGGTTTCTTATCATAAACGTATCGGAATACTTGTGAGTCAGTTATAATCAACCTGGGAGGGTGAGCCAGAGCAACCAGTCCCTCATCCAATTTGTCCGTTGTGACGCATTGCACTATACATTTTTTGTCCAGCAGTTCCCGGATTACCTGCACCTGTGGAAGAATCAGCCTGCCTTTTGGGGCTTGGATATCCTGAGGCATCACAAGCAGCACCACATCGCCTTCTCCAGCCAGGCTGCCGGTAATGCTGTCACTTTCAAAATCTTCAGGTAGGGAGCGTATCAACTGTTCTCGCAATAAATCAATGCCTTCATGGGTAATGGTGCTTATGGGAATGACAGAAATATCATAGGCATCTGCGATATCCTTTGATATTTGCTTAAGTGTTTCAGCTGTTAGATCTGCTGTCATTCCCTTGTCTGCCTGCTCTGCTGCAGTTCCCTTATTTGTTTGATTTGAAAAAAATGATGAATCCTCCTGGTATAAATCTATTTTGTTCAGCACAGCTGTTACAGGTATTTTTTTTGCCTTAAGTGCATTCAACCATCGAATTTCATGGTCTGTTAAAACTTTATCTGAAGATACCATTGTTGGATCAATAACCATGACAGCTATATCCGTTTTATCTATAACTTTATGTGTTTTTTCATTCCGCAGCTCTCCAACTACCCCTGCATCATCAAAGCCGGCTGTATCAATAAATACACAAGGTCCAATGCCGTGGATCTCCATGGATTTGTAAACAGGATCAGTGGTGGTGCCTGCAACATCGGAAACAATAGCTGTGTTCTGACCGGTCAAGACATTAACCAGTGAGGACTTCCCGCTGTTTCGCAGACCAAATATCCCTATATGAACCCGGTCAGCCCGGGGAGTTGACTTAAATGTCATGATATAATCCCTTCCTCTACAATCTTGATTTATCTAAAACCTGAAATCCCGCTCGCCTGTACTGATTTTCTGCAAGTATTCAGCTGTCAGTTTCCTTACTTTCTCATTTAAGATGCCTGACAATTCTTTTTGCAGCATCTTTTGTCCCTTTGCTTTAGTGTCCTCAGAAGCATAGTCCTCCAAATATTCTTTGAGGGTGATCAGAGCATTTGGATGACAGCAATTGGAAATCTGACCCGTCTTTACTAAGGACATAAAGCGATCCCCGGTTCTGCCTTCTCGGTAACAGGCTGTACAAAAGCTTGGAATATGACCCAACTCCAGCAGCCAATTTATAATTTCATCGAGAGTTCGTCTATCTTCCAAGTCAAATTGATCCGACTTTTCGTCTTCGGGCTCCTCTTCCGCATAACCTCCCACACTGGTTCGAGAGGCGCCGCTGACTTGAGTTATGCCCAGTTCCAATACCCTTTCGCGGGTTTTCTGAGATTCCCGAGTGGATATGATCATGCCGGTATAGGGAACTGCAATTCGCAACACAGTAACTATCTTTTCAAATATTTCATCGGAGACAGCATTGGCAAAATTATCCGGATCAATATCATCAGCAGGTCTTATACGGGGAACACTAATGGTGTGAGGACCTACACCCCAGGCTGCTTCCAAATGTTCAGCATGCATCAGCAGACCGACAAAATCATAACGGTATAAATTCAAACCAAATAGAACCCCAAGCCCTACATCGTCGATCCCGCCTTCCATGGCACGATCCATGGCTTCCGTATGCCAGGCATAATTGTGCTTGGGTCCTTTCGGATGCAGTGTTTCATAGTTATCTTTGTGATAGGTTTCCTGAAACAGGATATATGTGCCGATGCCGGCATCCTTCAACTTGATGTAGTCCTCCACGGTAGTTGCAGCAATATTAACATTAACACGCCTGATTGAACCGTTTTTATGTTTGATTGAATAGATGGTCTTAATGCTTTCCAGTATATATTCCAGCGGATTATTGACATGGTCTTCCCCAGTTTCCAGCGCCAGCCTTTTATGACCCATATCCTGCAGGGCGATAACTTCCTTTTTAATGTCCTCCTGAGTCAGCTTTTTCCGGTGTATGTGTTTGTTTTGATAATGATAAGGACAGTATACACATCCATTTACACAATAATTTGACAAATAAAGAGGAGCAAAGATTACAATCCGGTTCCCGTACAGCTTCTGCTTTATCGCCCTTGCGAGCCTTACCATCTCCTGGTTAAGCTCTTCAATATCGCATTCCAGCAACACAGCAGCCTCTCTATGAGAAACTCCCTTCATAGCCTTTGCCTTGCTAATAATGCTGCTGATGAGCTCATAATTGCTTTTATTCTCCATTGCCCATTGAATGGTCTCCTCTATTTCTTCATGATGGATAAATTCTTCTGCTTTTTTTGATTTTGCATCATACATCTAGTAAAACCCCTTTCTTTAGCTGCGGCACATAATCACCGCGATCAATAACAATTTCGTATCCCATAGCAGCCATTTGCTTTCGCAGACTGCTTAAACCCTCCGCAGACTCCTCACCACTGGAAAGTTTATTATCATATAACAGGTACTTCTCTCTTACTTCAACAGGAGAAAGATTGGGCATTATCACATTGGCACCTGCTAAAATGCCGAGCTCCCGCCCTTCAGGATGAATGGTTCCCAATGCAGTAGTAGAAGGCAGCAGAACATTGGGTATCATCAAACGCAGCAAGGCCAGCAGGAATAATGTTTTCTCCAGGCTTCCCTGGGGCTTGCCGGAAAACGGAGTATCATGGTGGGGAATAAAAGGGCCTATACCTATCATGGCAGGAGACAGCTCTTTAATAAAAAGCAGATCCTTTGCCAGGTTTTCATGGGTCTGACGGGGAGAACCCACCATGAATCCAGTGCCTGTTTGATATCCAATTTCCTGCAGGTCCTGCAGACAGGCTTTACGCTTTTCCAGTGTCTGCTCTTTTGGATGCAGGCTGCTGTAATGGTTTTCATCCGCTGTTTCATGACGAAGAAGATAACGATCAGCCCCAGCATCAAATAAGCATTGATAGGAATTCCGGCTTCTTTCTCCTAATGATAAGGTGACTGCACAATCAGGACAGCTCTGCTTTATTCTAGATATCAGTTCCACCAGGATTTTGTCATCAAAAAAGATATCTTCTCCCCCTTGCAGAACAAAGGTTCTAAACCCTAGTTGATAACCAGTATTGCAGCAGTTGAGAATATCCGTCCTGTTCAATCGATAGCGTTCGGCCTTCCTGTTGGACTTTCGAATTCCACAATACAGGCAGTCGTTTTTACAATAATTGGAGATTTCAATCAAACCTCGTATATAAATTCGATTCCCAAAATTCTCATGGGCTGCCTTTCTTGCCTTTTCGAAGGTATATTGAGCAAGAGAAGCTGTGAGATTGTCAAGCAGGAAAATAAATTCTTCCTTTTCCAGACACTGATTTTTCTCCAGTCTGTCTATGATGTCATAAAGATTTGGCATGTTCCACAACCCATCTCACCTGAAAATCCTGAACCCTTCAAAACTCAGGAACGAGGTGTTTTTGAATACATTGTAGTTACGCTCACAAAAGGCAGCATGCCGACCTTGCCGGCTAATGCGCTTGTTACCGACTCCGGAGCATCCATCACAATGCTGATTACCGACATTCCATCTCTTGCATGGGGAATTCCCATTCTGCCGATAATGTAATCGGCGTATTCATGCAATATAGCATTTAGCTTGGGCGTAGACTCTTTGTTTTCAAGCATGATTCCTACCAGTGCAATTCTTGTTTCCATTTTTTAATCAACCTCCTAAAATAAACAAAGCCCTGTGCCAAAAAGGCGCAGGGACAGAATATACAATATATCAGTCTCACTTCAGTCTCTCACCTTATTGCTCGGGACGAACCCTTGCCTTCAGCACGAAATTGTTTGACAATTATTTAACTATATAAACAATAACACAATCATGAAACTTTATCAAGTAAAACTTTTGGCTCTGGAATTTTCATTAAGGGTGTCATTCTAAAGATCATCTCAGCAAATAATCATGCACTACCAGACTTGCCAGCGATTTACAAACATATAGGCGTATATTATGTAAAAAATGATGCAAGTAATCGTTATAATTCGATCCAGCCAGCGTTTGTCAGTCAGACTTGCCAATGCTAATGTAGTAGGAAACAAGACTAGAAGATATCGCGGAGCGCTTAGCAGCCAGGTGGCACCGATGGCTATGATGTAATAAGCAAAAAACCAGGCAGTATAGCTGGGACGTATCTTTTTAACAGCAGCCAGCATAACGATCAGGCTGAAAAATATGCTGAACAGATTTGGCAGCCACAAGCCAAGTAAACTATGATAGTTCTGCTCCTGAAAAGTTTTAATTGCATAGTCGGTCTGATAGGAGACCGTATTGAAAAAAAGCCCGAGAGATTGACTCCAATGCTCCTTTTGATAAACAAGGAACTGAAACGGGTTTCCGGAAACCTGATAGTTGACAAGCAAGTAAGCTCCGAATCCAAGCAGTATGAAAACTATATTAAAATACTTGAATTTGCTTTTGTCTGTCTTATCTGCAGATATTTTTCTGTCGTCTGCAATCATTTCAAATAATATTGGTGCTAACAGCGTCAAACCTAAAGAACGGGTAAAAGACGCCCAGCCGGCAAGGAGGCAGGCAATGAGCCAATTCTTTCTTCGAAGAAAGTAAATGCAGGAAACGCTGAGGAGTAAAAACAAGCTCTCACTCATTGGTGCTGCAAAAAAGAATGCACCTGGCAGTATGCAAAGGTATGTTAAAGCTCGAACTGCATATTCATAGCTGTGGTCCAATCTGACCAATCGATAGAACATGGTGCCTGCACCAGCAAAACAAAGACCGGAGGCAATCATGCCGGAATATAGATAATTCCCCACAAAGATATTCACAACACGTATTAACAGTGGGTATCCCGGCAGAAAAACCAACTGAACAAGACGATCTCTGTGACCTGCTGACAAGTACCAGTCTCTTGCTATAGCAAGGTAATGACCGCTGTCAGTAGCTTCCCACAGTTTCAAAGCTTCCTTAAAAGGACCTCCCTTGCCGGACAGGATCTGCAGGAAATAGATGAAAATTACAATGAGGATGTCAATCATAAGTAAGGAGAAAAAGACTTTTGCATAAACAGATTTTTTCTCTGCTTTTTCCGGTGCTTCAACTATTATGTCTTCTTCTCCAACTACTGCTGTCTTCTTCCATGAAGCAACCCAAATTGGGATAAAACGCATACCCAAAGCTGCAAATAAAGAAGCGTTTATTAATGCAAGAAAGCGAGCGGCTGGACTGGCACCGGTATTTTCGACAAGCCAGTTATATACCACAGCAGTCAGGAAAGCAAGGCAAACGGCAGTAACAACATGAATCAACTCTCGATCCATTTTATCCAAGGGGTGGTTTTTCTGTAAAGTATTGTCCATATATCTACCTCTCATTTTCACTAATCCTATATGTATGTGCTCCACTCTGCTGGTAAATATTGTACCATGATTAGTTATACTTTTCTACAGTCATCTTTACCCTTAATCTTCACTCTTGTCATCTTCACCCTTTTTGACTCTTGTCATCTTCACCTTTTCATTTGACTCGATCAATTATTGAAAATTTAGTATTATTGAGATAATATTAAGCAGATCATTCTTATAAAAAAAGTGCAGAATAATGAAATTCCGTCAAGGACATACTTAGGTATGTCTATTTTTTTATCCATTATGGATGACGGTTGATACAGCCTTATTCAAAACTATGCGGGAGGTAATAAACATTGAGAGACGTGGAAATTGAATTTTTCAAAAACATGCTTGAACATAAAGCGGAGCGACAGAAAAGTGAATTATCTTTGCATAAAGAGTTGGAATTTGATGATTCCCAGAGGAATAGCACAGGTGAATTATCAGCCTATGACAATCATCCAGCAGATTTGGGCAGTGAAACCTACGAGTTAGAAAAACAGTTTGCACTGAATAATCATACAGCTAAGCAGATTAATGAAGTCAAGGCTGCTCTGGAAAAAATAGAGAACGGACACTATGGCAGCTGCGAGTTTTGTGGCAGCGAGATCAGCTTCGAACGACTTAATGTCATGCCTGAAGCCAGGTTGTGCCTGGCATGCGAAGAAGAGCAGAATGCAGAGCCCAAAGTGGAGCCCGCAGGCATCAGGCGAGACCGCCCCATTGAAGAAGACCTTCTTGCAACTCCATTTAACCGTACCTTCACAATAGAAGACAGCGTTATCTATGACGGAGAGGATGCTCTGCAGGAAACTCAGTTTTACGGCAGCTCCAGCGGTCCTCAGGATATCAGTGTCAATGAGAACATCGATTACAATCACACCTATTATGAAAGCTATGAAGATATTGGCTATGTACAGGACGTGGAGAGCATCAGCAACGATACATACAAACAGCAGCTGCCGGACTCTCGTGGTAATTCCCATGACGGATATGTGAAGCCGGATCATGAAAAAAGAATCAATTATTTTGGAGAGGAAGAACCGGAATAATCAGGCTTCATCAGTACCCGCGTCGCTTTCCCCTTCTGCTTACCGGAGAAAGGCAGGATATAGAATTGTGGGTTCTTCTTTTAAAGATAGCATTTTTCGTACTAAATAAAAGCATATTCAACCTATCCTTCCAAACGGCGGACTTATAAAATATTAGCAGCTAATGAAAATATTGAGCTTTGCAAATTTTTCAAGGGGGAATGCTAAGTGAAAAAGAGGTTTTTGTTATCCGTATTGATCTTAATATGTACGATCATTTTTCTGTCAGCTTGTGGGAGCAACACTAAAACAGGTGGAAACAGTGTTCCGAATGGTACTGAAAGCAGCAACGACAGCTCAGAAGATACGGAAGACATAGAATACACAGAAGACACGGAATCCGGTTCTAATTTCGACGAAAAAGGCAGCAACTCTGTTGAAACGACCGTATCGGTTACTCCCCCAGAGGGATGGGAGCCCACGGACTATTCGCCTCACCTGGCAGAGTATACAAAAGACACGGCCCTTTTTATGGTAATGAAGGAGTATTTTAACGCATCAAATCTGGATGAGCTGGTTCAGCAGGCAAAGTCGGCATTTAAAGGCAGTTTCCTGAACATCGAATACATTGGTGAAGTGGAAAGCATAACTGTGGGCGGAAAAGATGCCAAAAAGCTTGTATTCAACTGCGATGGCGGCGATTTGAAGATAAAGTATTGGTATGTATTTTTCTATTTGGGCAAAGATCCTCATTCAGCCGTCTTTTCTGATACAAGCGACATCTTTGACAATCTCACAGGAGATTTTGAGCAAATACTTGAGTCTATAAGTTTTAAATGAACGAAGGTATACGAATTACATGAGGTGTTAGGGGCTGGGTAAGGCAGCAGGTAAGTCTTTCCTAGCTCTTTTGTTTATTGCTGATGACAACATTCGCAGTTGTATTTTACGAAAGTTTGGCGTATAATATCTATGGAGGTGCTATACTATGCCAAACATTAAGCCTATATCAGAATTAAGAAATTATGGCAAGGTACTACGCGACGTCGCCATCGGCTCTCCTGTGTTTTTAACAAAGAATGGACACGGACGTTATGCGGTTATGGATATAGAGGAATACAGGGAATATGAAAAAATACTGGCGTGGCGGAAGCTAAAATCAGAATTGGACAAAGGAGAGCGTTCCGGCGAGGAACACGGATGGATTGACGCCGATGATGTCAGGAAGCGGCTTGAGGAGCGTTATAGTGGCTAAAATCAGATACTCTGACGCCGCTATACAGGACTTGGAGGAAATTGGAGATTATATCGCGTACACTTTGAAAAGTCCGATAGCCGCATTAAACACTGTGAACAAAATCCAAGACGCTGTAGATAAACTTGCAGACTTCCCCTTTATCGGTTCGCTGTTGTCCGGTGTCGTAAAAACGGAGACAAATTACCGCTTTCTTGTCTGCGGGAACTATCTCGTATTCTACCGCGCACAAACAGACAGCGTTTACATTAGCCGGGTGCTTTACGGCAGACGCGATTATATGGCAATCCTGTTTGGCGACGCGGCGGTGGACGAGCCTGAACAAACAGAATAAAACAATATTCAAGCGATTGGTCTGTTTTGTTCTTGTGAGATCGGAAAGTTTTTATGTGAGAAATTTTCAATGTCAAAAGCATGTTTCTTTTTGTGCTGCTGGACCCTGCTGCTGGATTTATTTTCTACAATTCAT
>DIQU01000108.1:0-137 GCA_002426555.1 Firmicutes bacterium UBA5454
ACCACTGAGCCACTCCCGCTTACTAGATGATGGAGGTTGGATGTTAGATGTTTGAAATAAGCCATTCTTCGAAGCTGTTCTTGCATCCAACTTCTAATTAATAACCTCTAAACTGGTGCCTCGGGGCGGAATCGAAC
>DIQU01000108.1:466-9951 GCA_002426555.1 Firmicutes bacterium UBA5454
TGCTCTCCCAGCTGAGCTATGCTCCCATAAGCTTTTTTAGAGACATAAGAGATTATAGTATATCTTCATAGTAAAGTCAACTATCTTCTTTTTCGCAATTCGCCATAAACATCCTCCAAACTGACACCCTGTTCCACCAATAATACCATAAGATGATAAACCAAATCTGAAACCTCGTAGGTTACTTCCTCTTTGGAGTGATTCTTTGAGGCTATAATAACCTCAGAGGATTCCTCTCCAATCTTCTTTAGTATCTTATCCAGACCTTTTTCAAATAGGTAGCTGGTATAAGAACCTTCTTTTCGATTCTCTTTTCTGCCAACCACTACTTGATATAGCTCCTGGAGGATGGCTGCATTGCTCGAGTAAACTTCTTCAAGCGAAAAAACCTGCTTTTCTTCTTCTATTATATCATAATTCTTATCAATTTTGTTAAAGAAGCATGAATAGTTTCCCGTATGGCAAGCTGCTGTCGTCTGCTTAACCTTAAATAATAGGGCATCTTTGTCACAATCGAAATAAGCTTCCTTGATGACCTGGATATGCCCGGAACTCTCTCCTTTCATCCACAGCTTTTGACGACTGCGGCTCCAAAAATGAGTTATTCCAGCTTCCAGACTTTTTTGCACTGCATCTTTATTCATGTATGCCAGCATTAAAACTTCACCAGATTCCGCATCCTGTACAATAGCCGGTATAAGTCCATTATCATCAAATCTTATTTGTTCCAATAATTCCATTATACTGTATCCCTTCTAACTGGTATTCCTTTTTCTTGCAAATATTTCTTAACATCCATTACTGTCAATTCCCCATAATGAAACAAGGATGCCGCCAATACTGCATCTGCTCCGCCCTGCCGTATGACTTCTACAAAATGTTCCAGCTTACCTGCGCCCCCTGAAGCAATTACCGGGATTTCAACTGCATCTGTAACAGCCTTCATCATTGCTATATCATAGCCATCTCTGGTTCCATCTGTATCCATGCTGGTAAGCAAAATCTCACCTGCACCTAAATTTTCTACTTCTTGGGCCCATTTCACTGCATCTCGTCCAGTGTTTACTCTGCCGCCATTTAGATAGACATCGAATCCTCCATTGTCTCTTCGCTTTGCATCGATAGCAACAATAACGCTCTGGCTTCCAAACTCACTTGCAGCTTCTGAAATAAGCTCTGGACGTTTCAAGGCTGCAGAATTTATAGAGATTTTTTCAGCGCCAGCCTCCAGAACTCTGATTATATCCGACAGTGTTCGTATGCCACCGCCTACCGATAAGGGAATGGATATTTGCTCTACTACCTTCTTAACTACGTCTACTAAAGTGTCTCTGCCATGAGACGAAGCATTTATATCAAGAAAAACCAGTTCATCTGCTCCTGCCGTATCATAGGAACGAGCAATTTCAACTGGGTCACCTATATCCTTCAAATTGGCAAAATTAACACCTTTAGTGACTCGGCCTTCATTAATATCCAAGCATGGAATTATTCTTACTTCTCTCATACATTGACTCCCCTTATACAATCTTCTATAATCTCAAGTATTAATGTAAAGACATCTATCATGTATTCTAGGCATTGAAAAATCTTTTGCTGTCTACTCTCTTTGATGGGAGGATAGGAATTAGCCTATACTTAAAGCATCAGAAAGCCGAATTGCTCTAGTATACAATGCCTTTCCTACAATAGCACCCGCTGCCCCGATTTCCTTCATCTGCCGTAAATCCTCTAAATTAGTTATACCACCTGAAGCTATGATATTCAAGCCAGTCTGGTCTATCATTTCCTTAGTTTCCTGCTTGTTTGGTCCGCTTAGCATCCCATCTTTTGCTATATCTGTGTAAATAACTGTGTTAACACCTATATCCTTAACCTTACGCCCCAAATCTAAAGCTGAAATATCTGTTTTCTGGACCCAGCCTTTAATTGCTGCATTTCCACTGCTGGCATCTATTCCAACTGCTATTCGGTCACCATATTTGTCGACTGCTCTTTTTAACAGTTCTGTATTTTCTATTGCAGCAGTTCCTAGAATAACTCTTTGAATTCCATAATCATCAAACAGGCGTTTAATTTTATCCAAGGAACGGATACCGCCCCCTAATTGAATGGGTATGGAAACAGCCCTTGTCATTTTCTTAATAATATCTTCATTGGGAGATTTTCCATCAAAAGCACCATCGAGATCTACAACATGCAGGTACTCGCTACCTTGTTTCTCCCAATTTAGAGCCATTTCTACCGGATCATTTCCGTATATGGTTACATCCTCTGCCCGGCCTTGCAAAAGCCGCACACATTTACCGTTCTTTATATCAATTGCTGGAAATATTATCATGTACTCATCCTTCCTAAAAAGATCCTTCACTGCGTTCAGGATGACAAAGGCTTCGCATCATTCAGAGTGCAACGAAGAATCTTAAAATCAATCCAGCAAGCCCTTTGTCGATGGGACCCCATCCCATTGGCTATTCACCCCAACAGCCTGTCGTAATGCCTGACCAAGTGCCTTGAATGCTGCTTCTATCATATGGTGTGTATTCCTGCCATACAACACCCTAATGTGCAGGGTA
Organism: Firmicutes bacterium UBA5454; assembly: GCA_002426555.1. Classification (GTDB taxonomy): domain Bacteria; phylum Bacillota; class Clostridia; order Caldicoprobacterales; family DTU083; genus UBA5454. The sequence goes on from DIQU01000108.1 coordinate 3,043, forward strand.
ATTCCACCATGGATGGAAAATGCTCGGAAAAACTCCTCCAGCAATTGGGTATCAAAATCCCCCGCCATAGGTGCAAGAGCTGGGAATTCGATATGAAGATATGGCCTACCGCTAATATCGAGACTGACTGTGGCAAGTGATTCATCCATGGGAGCGAAAGCAGTTCCATATCTTTGTATATCTTTCTTATCTCCTAGTGCCTGATGAAAAGCCTTCCCTAGTACTATTCCAACATCCTCAACGGTATGATGTCCGTCTACTTCAAGGTCACCCTTGGAGTCTATGTTTAAATCAACCCTGCCGTGAGCAGCCAGCAATGTCAACATATGATCAAAAAATCCGATTCCTGTTATGCAATTCACTTCACCATTCCCATCCAGCTGAATACTGACAGCTACCCGGGTTTCCGTGGTATTTCGCTCTGCTTTTCCTAGCCGCTCCATTACCAGCCCTCCATCTCAGATAGTATTTCCGCAAAACTGTGAAGAATATATTTGTTGTCCTCAGATCTGCCTACAGTAATTCGTATATGATTCTTAAGCACAGGATTTCCTTCAAAATGCCTGATCAGGATTCCTTTTTCGAGAAGTCCCTGGAATACAGTATTACTATCTTTGACCTTAGCCAGAATAAAATTAGCTTGAGAAGGATAGGGTTCCACTCCACGTAAGCCATCCAATGCTTGATACAGCCATTCTCGTGACTTTATTATTTCTTTTACTCTTTCCTCTCGGATTTCCGGATGCTGAAGCAGTAACTCCGCAGCCCTTTGTGAAAAGCTGTTAACGTTATATGGAGGCTTTACCAGGTGAATTTCACTAGCCAGGGACTTGTTGCATATCAGATATCCGACTCGCAAGCCTGCCATTCCCATGGCCTTTGAGAATGTTCTCAATATAACTACATTGGGGTATCTGTTTATCATTGGAAGCATGGATTCTCCGTGGAACTCATAATAAGCCTCATCAACAACGACAACCCCATCAAACCATCGTGCAACCGTAGCAATATCGGAAACCGACATGGTGCTTCCTGCTGGGTTGTTAGGTGTGCAAATATGAAGAATTTTGGGATTGTGGGCAATTATGGCTTGCTCTATTACTGATAGTGAATATTGAAACCTTTTATTCAAATGATACTCAATGGGTATTGCCCCTGCCAAGCGGGTATAATAGTTAACCATACTAAACCCTGGGGATGGGCATAAAACCTTGTCTCCCGGGTTGGCAAAGGCTGTTGTCACAATATTGATTAACTCATCTGAGCCATTTCCTATAAGTATATTGCCTTGTTCTACTTCCAGCTGCTGAGCCAATACATCCCTAAGTGAATCTGCATTTGAATCAGGGTAAAGCTGATAATCGTTGCCGTTAAGCAGTTCAGCAGCCAATTGTGCCCTTATTTCCAGAGGAATTGGATAGGGACTTTCATTGGCATTTAATTTCAGTGTGTAATTTTGCTGGTCTGCCTCGTAGGCTTTAAGGCCTCTTAGGTCATTACGCAGGTATTCAAACGTCATCTTTTTTAAACCTCACTTCCATGGCGTTGGCATGAGCCGTTAATCCTTCCATTTTTGCAAAGTCCGCCCCATCCTCATAAATCTGTCTTAGTGCTTCTCTACCAAAGGAAATAATACTGGACTTTTTAACAAAGTCTTCTACTCCCAGGGGAGAAAAGAAACGTGCTGTTCCGCTGGTAGGAAGCACATGATTTGGGCCGGCCATATAGTCACCAACTGGTTCTGGTGAATAGTGCCCCAGGAATATAGCCCCGGCATGCTTTATTTGTCCTAACCTATCCATTGGGTTTTCAACAGCTAATTCCAGATGTTCTGGAGCTATTGTGTTTGACAGCTTGATTGCTTCCCCTATTGAATCTACAAGAATGCATGCGCCGTAATCTTTCAAAGAAGATCGAATCGTGTCTTTTAATGTTAGTTTCTCTATCTGCACTTCCAGTTCCTGCATCACAGCGTAAATTAATTCATCGGAATCTGTAATTAAAATGGACGAAGCCATAAGGTCATGTTCTGCTTGAGACATCAAATCAGCTGCTATATGGAAAGGCCTGGCAGACTCATCGGCTATGATCAAAACTTCACTGGGACCTGCTATCATATCGATATCTACATGACCATATACTTCTTTTTTGGCAAGTGCAACATAAATATTACCCGGTCCCACAATTTTGTCCACCTTGGGAATGGTTTTTGTTCCATAGGCCATGGCAGCAACAGCCTGGGCGCCGCCTACCCGGTAAATCCGCTTCATCCCTGCCACCTTTGCCGCAGCAAGTATGGAAGGATGAATATCGCCTTTCTTTCCAGGAGGGGATGCCATGATAATTTCTTTAACTCCTGCAATTTGTGCGGGTATGACATTCATAAGCACAGAAGAGGGATAAGCAGCTTTCCCGCCTGGAACATAAACTCCAACTCGCTCCATAGGCGTAACCTTCTGTCCTAAAACAATGTCTTCTTCATCAAAGCTGATCCAGCTTTCCTGCTTTTGCTTCTCATGGTAACGTCGTATTCTGTCTGCTGCCTTTTCCAATATGGAAATCTGCTTTGAATCCATTCCATCATAAGTCAGCTGTATTTCTGCTTCAGTAACCAACATTTTTTCTGGTTCAGATAATTCAACCTTATCAAAATCCCTGGTATATTTCAGCAGCGCTGTATCTCCTTCTTCCCGCACCGCCTTTAGTATGGATAGCACAACTTCTCGCTCTTGCTCAGCTTCAAGCTGGGAAGGACGATTTAAGTTGTCTAGTATCCAGTTTATGTGCTTTTTCCTTCCGTCAATTCTTCTAATCATTGATATTCTCCCTCTACCAGTTTTCGCAACCCATCAATAATGACCTTTATCTCATTCTGCCGGGTCTTCAGGCTGACCTGGTTTACAACCAGTCTTGCACTGACCAGACAAACATCCTCCAGGACTACAAGACCATTTTCCACCAATGTCCTGCCGCTTTCAACTATATCCACAATTAAGTCTGATAAACCGGTGAGAGGGCCTAATTCTACAGAGCCATTCAACTTGATAATTTCAACTGTCTCCCCGCGGCTTGAAAAAAAGTTGCGGGTAATATTGGGATATTTAGTAGCCACCCGAATGTGAGAACGGGTAATGCCGGTATTATTCCGCTCTGGATATCCCGCTACTGCCAGTTTGCATTTTCCAAACTTCAAGTCCAGCATTTCATACAAAGGTCTGCCTTCCTCAAGCAGAGTATCCTTGCCGGCGATGCCGATATCAGCTGTGCCATACTCCACATAAGCTGGTACATCACTGGGCTTTACCATGATAAACCGGATAGAGCCGTCTGGAGTGGTAAATATCAGTTTACGGGACTCAGACCTTACCTCGCTGCAATCAATCCCCAACTGTTCCAGTAAGTCCAGGCTTTTATCTGCCAAACGCCCCTTAGCCAAGGCTATAGTTATCATTTGAATTCCTCCCTCTGCTCTCCATCCGCTTTCGCTGCATCTGATTGGATAACTTTAGGTATCCCTTTTATCTTAGCATATTCCGCTGCTGTTTGACCATTGTCAACAGGCAGATATACTTCTACCCGATATCCTTCTGATTTAAGCTCTTGTATCCTTTGATAATCTTCTTGACTCGCTTTACGGCTGCAAACGTATAGGATATCTGTTCCCGGAAGACGCTCCAGTTCACTCTGCCTTTCCAATGCGATCAGGATTCGGTTGACCTCAAGAGCGAAGCCGGTAGCTGGGATATCCATACCAAATTCTGATATCAGTGTGTCATATCGCCCGCCATTACAAATAGGATAACCCATATCCCTGGTCATACCCTGAAAGATGATTCCTGTATAGTAGTTCAAGCTCTGCACCATACCTAAATCAATGGCAATGTACCTGGACAATCCATATGTCTTAAGAATCTGATATACATGATGAATATTTTCCAATGCCCTGACGCTGCGTTCATTTTGAGTCAAAGCCTTGGCGGATTCCAGTACCTCTCCGTTTCCAAACAGCATGGGCAGCTGCAAGAGATTGTTTTTAGTTTCGGGAGAAATAGCCAGATCCCTCATCTGCAATTCCAATGCCAATTTGTTCTTTTGATGTATTAAAAGTCGCAATTTTTCGGAATCTGCTTCCTCCAAACCAGCTTCTTCCACTAAACCTTTAAAAAATTCCACCTGACCTATGTCAATTTGAAACTCAGTTAAACCTAAATTCAGAAGTGATTCCACTGCAAGGGCTATAACCTCGGCATCTGCTGAAGGCTCTCGAGAACCCAGTAATTCGATACCGGCTTGCGCAATCTCTCTCTGTCCTGTTTGCCTTTGTCCTCCATAGCGATAGACACTGCCAACATATGATAAACGTAAAGGCAGAGGAAGACTCTTCATTTTAGTGGCAGCTATACGGGCAATGGGCATAGTGTAATCCGGTCTCATCACCATTATCCTGCTGCCGGGCTCAAAGAATTTGTACATCTGCTCCTGTTCGATGGATGCAGTCTCACCTTCAAACAAATCCAGATATTCAAACAGGGGCGTGTCTATTTCATTAAAACCGCTAAGATGAAACATCCACCTTAATCTATTCTCTATTCTTCTTCTGTTGTAACACTCATCAGGAAGAGAATCCTGTACACCTTCCGGCAGCTGCTGCATCCATTTATTCATCGAATCACTCAATTCAATTTTCACTTTAATTTATCACTTTACCACGTTACAGTACTAAACCATACTTAGTATACACATCCTGCACTCTTCTGTCAATGTAATTTTTGCTAAATGTGTTTTTGCAATTCACCAAATACTTTTAAGGTACTTTAAAACATGTGTTGGCGTGTATTTTGGTACAGGTCGCAGGTTTATATGCAAAACAGCTATAGGTGTTTATCTTGATTTGCTACGTTTAAAAATACATACGCATAAATGGAATTATGATTTTGTTTGCCAATCAAGTATGACCTTGATGCTTGACTTAAAAGAACAGCGATTATAATATGATATGCGTAGTAAAAATTATGTGAAAAGGTGAAGCACTTGCTTGATTATCATATACACTCAACCTTCTCCAACGATGGGGAAATGACCATGGAAGAAGCTTGCTGCCAAGCGGTGAAATTGGGTTTGAAGGAAATTGCCATAACAGATCATATGGATATTGATTTACCAGAAAACCTGGAAGCGTATCAAATAGAGGATTTGAATCTGTATATGGAAGAGTTGGTACTGGTAAAAGATCAATTTCAGAACTGTTTAAATGTGAAGGCTGGAATAGAACTAGGATTACAGGACTGGACTCTGGAGAAGTCCGTTGCCATAGCTAATGACTATCCCTTTGACTTTGTCATTGCTTCAATCCATATGGTTAATGGTGAGGACCCATATAATCGAATTTATTTTAACAGCAGAGACAAACTTAAGAGCTATACGGACTACTATGCAACTATTTTGGATGTGCTGAAGGATTATGATGATTTCAATGTTTTAGGTCATTTGGATTACCTTAGGCGATACTCTCCCTATGAATATGTATCAACTGATTATAAAATAGGAGAAGAAATTATTGAAAGTATTCTTAAGCTATTGATAGAGAAAGGTAAAGGTCTGGAGCTTAACACTGCAGGTTTTCGACATTCCTCAAAGCAGCCCCATCCCCATCCCGATATTATTAAGTGGTTCAAGCAATTGGGAGGGGAAATAGTCGCTATAGGTTCAGATGCCCATTCTATCGATTATGTAGGTTACGAGGTTGATCGCGCCTTTGATTTGCTTAAATATGCAGGTTTTAATTATGTTGCTTCTTTTACAAACATGCAACCCAGCTTCGTTAAAATATAATGGTCATCCAGAGCGGCAGCGAAGAATCTTTATTTTAATTATTGTTTTCCAAAAGCTGCTTGATCCGGGTTAGGACTTGAACGCTTATCTATCTTGGGAAAACGCCGCTCAAGGGCAGCTAAAGATATTTCTACATCTTCATGAACTTCATCTTCATTGAAACATCCAACAGTGACCATGTCACAATCCCTTATAGTATTCCATGAGAAAGTCAGGCCTACAAAAGGAGTGCAACGTCCTGCAGCCATGGGCTTAATTGTCATAACAGGTTTTTTTGCGTTATTAATTATGGAAGCTGCTGTCTCGATTTCTACTTGCATCAAGAATCCAAGGCAATTGTATATTTGTATATATGTTTCCACATCGTAATCATTTGCATCAGAATAAACTACCAACTCCGGCATATGGGCTGATAGACCAGGTTTCATCCCCTCAGCCCTGATCATAGAAGTGTAATCGTCCAGCCGGTCAATTGTCTGAGTACCTTTATTCACAAGCTTTTCTGCACTTGAATGATGAATAAGACAGAAGGTAGAACCGATTCTCGTACTCTCGCGTATTGAGGCTTCTGCCTCCGCACGCGCGTCTTTGGAATCTGAGACATTGATAATAGGAGTATCGATAATAATGATTTTCTTCCCTGTCTTTTGCTCTGCGTGCTTTATAGCATCCAACATAATTTGATTCTGGCTTACCGGACCCATAATAGTATCTACTCCATATCCCAGGTAAGCGTCTAAAATTGGAAACATGCTTTCCTTGCTGTTATAACGGTTTTTTATCATCTGATCTGCCGCTTTTCCTGTGTGGCTCCAACCCAATAACCAGTTGGTGCCTATTATCATACGAGAAAGGGAGACACCAGCAACTTCTGTGCGTGGAAATGACTTTTTCATAATATCTTATACCTCCAGTGTGCTACATCCTAAGCCGATTTCAAACATATTTCTAATAACAATGTATGCCAGTAATATCGATACGAACTTGAATTTACAAATTAGTATAGCAGGCAGAAATTGGGCTGTCAATTCTGCTAAGATGCTAAGAGTGAGGAGGTGAATTGAAAAAGTAATTTCC
>DIQU01000108.1:10254-41586 GCA_002426555.1 Firmicutes bacterium UBA5454
ATTGCACCCATTTAACTCTGGAAGTTACTTTTTCAATTCACCGCTAAGAGTGAGAGCATACTAGAATTTATGATGTAAATATAATTTCTGCTATTCACTGTATCATAGATGCAGGGTACAAAATAAATACAATTATAATGCCTCCCTAAGGAAACGGATTATACTTCCTCGGTTCAGCACTTCATGGCAATGTTGGTTGCGATAATGCCTAAGGCATCCGTAGCAACTGGTATCAGCCTCATCTCCGCCGCACTCGCAACGTTCCAGGTGATGCAGTGTGGCAGCCAGGATAGATTTTAGATTATTTGCGTTAGCCATTTGCCGTACATGACCAGCTCCTCCTGGAACATCATCAAAAAGGATTAAACTGAAATTATCCAACTTTCCAATTGAGTACAAACAACCATCTAAATCCTGTCTTTCGATTTGCAGTTCTTCGCTTGCACCTTCTAAGAGTGCGTATAACAGGGAGAACCAGAAGCCTTGGTCTGTATTCGAAACACCCTCTATTTGAAGTTTTAAAACATCGGTCTCAAATTCGTGTCCCAGCGAAATCCTATTATGAAGTTTTCCACTACAAGACTTTTGATATGGAGTCATGTGACTTTTCCTTGACTTTTCTGTTTGCATCATTGCAAACCCGCAAGAGCTGCATACCTTAAACCCTGTATTTTGCCTTCCACTGTTTATAATGGCCAGTTTACCGTGTGTTGCCGGTGTAGCTTGTATAACCAAACTATTTTTCAACGGAAGTTGTACACGTTGTTCCTCTTGTGCAATTCCGGAGAAATACACCCTGGTAGAATAAGTTCGTTCTGGTCTTGCATCACCTGGCTTACCAGGCATTTCAGAATCAACAACAAACCCAAATTCAGGCATTAGAAAGGTTCCTTTGTGTACATCGGTACTTTGACATTTGGGACATTCAGTGAAATCACCGTCCTGTGCATCAGCTGTCAGAATTCGGTCGTAATGCTGGCATTGCATACAAATCATGTATTTATATCTTGGCCATTCTTTCTTAGTAACCTTCTTTATGTAACGGCTGGTCCACAGTCTACCTGCAGCTACAATTTGACTGCCCGGTGCATATTCAGAAAGAGCAATGCGGAGATCTCGCTCCAACTGAAGTCTTTTTGCTTCCTCTGCATGATGCAGTATTTGCAGCTCGACAACATCCACTGGAAAGCCATACTTAGGCAGAAGTCCTCTATTTGACATATAATCAATAATCTGTCGCTTCTTAAGCGTATTTATCAGCCGATTGATGTGGTCAGAGTTTTTCCCTTGCTCAAATAAAGTAATACGTACTTCATTCAATCGATCTATGTCTCCTTCTATCTCTTTCTTAGCTTTCAGCAGAATAGAGTCCTCTGAAGTTACGAGTTCTTTTGCCCAAAGCCAATCATTTATTCCAATCTCATCCTTTATGTTGTCAGGTACTATTTTCTTAAGTGCCTTTCGGAGGTCTTCCGGTCTGCCAGCCAAATAATCAATAAATAGTTCCGTTCCCCCTTCACCTGGCGGATAATAAAAGTTTTCAACAGTCCTAAAGTAGTCAGGATAGAGCTTCCAAAAAGCAGCTAACGCTGTTGCATAGACATGTCTTCGCACTATTTTGGTATTATCCAGCGTAAAGTAGGGAGCTTTAATCTTACCTCCAACCATACGCCATGGTTCATAAAAGTGTGATAAATCGTGGGATCTCCTTTGGGCAAATGTCAAAGCAATTGCTGTCGAATCTGCACGCCGGCCTGCTCTACCCGCTCGTTGTATATAATTAGCTGCTGTGGGAGGCATATTGCGCATAAACACAGCTTCTAGTTCACCGACATCTACGCCGAGTTCAAAAGTAGTAGAACAGCTCAATACATTGACGGTACCATCCACAAAACTACTCTGAAGCTCAGCTGCAGCCTCACTGGTAAGCTGAGCTGTATGTTCTTTTGCAGTCATGGGGATTGGAGTTGTCGTGTTGTAAAGCTTATAGTAATGGTTGTCTCTGAAGGCATATTTTGGTTCAAACTCCTCTAATTGGCCATTACAACGATATGTTAAACAAGTATCTCTAATATTTTTGTTCGTTGTTTTCCCGCATTTTAAACAACGGTACCAGGTCTGATGTTCATGGAAGAGAGAAGATTCTATTTCCCATACATTATATTTTAGGCGGTACACTATGCCTTCATTTGACATTGAGACTGGATCAAAGTAAGAACTCCACATGCTATTTGGATCACCTATGCGCAATGCCTTAAACCACAAATCATTCAACAGTTGTTTACATTGCTCTTTTGTTGCCATGCTTCCCATATTTTCTACCAGACGCAGCAGATAGTCTAAACGACTATTCAAGCTTGTGGTATTCCAACATATTATGCCTCTTTTTACCGACGACTGGCTTGCTCGAACATAAAGCTCCCGATTTCGAGGTTCAAATATTCCATCCTTTGGCGACAACAAATCTGGAAATTGGACGACTCCCTTTGTGCGTAAAGTGTCCAACAAAACTTGACAAAGAATCCAAGTCTCATCTTCTGTTAAATTCCAAGGATGATTCATTAATATCCTAGGTGGTCGCCAGCCGTCTGGCTTCACGATATGAAAGCTTAGGAGACCAAAGGCTTCCAATGAATTATATCGATCCATAAGTAAGAATTCATAGAATAACCATTTTAATATTTCACTTTGTTGTTCTTGTGGGCTGAGACCATCAAGTAATTTGTAACTTGTTGCCATTTTTTGAAGAGGTATCACCAGATCCTGAAGACGCCATTTATTGACCTTGATTTGATCCTCGTATTGCTTGAGTATTCTTACGATAAGACTTCGCTGCAATATTCTTGTATAGGTACGGGTAAAATACGGAGCAAAAAAGGCAGCATCTTGACGGCTGTCAGAAAACACTAAAAGCTTTCTAGTTCCTTCATCCAGTACATCGGAATTTTGCTGTACAGGGTTTCCCCAATCTGATAACTCTGAATCCGTAACCACTGATTTTGATTTTTTGGGTGGTATCTGTTGATATAAAGCAGATGCTAACACACTGGCGGCTGCATCAGTTCCAACCAAAAACCTTGAAACGATACCTCTCGGTGAGCGTTTGCCGCAGGCTGGACATAAGCATAATAGTCCTTCTTTGTTAGTAGGTACTTTTATGACGCGATGATAATTCTGTTTTGAGCAATTGCACATATTGGAGATAAGGCTTTCCCGATCTATAGAACCACATTGAGCACACAACATAAAAGTTTCATAATCTTCATACCCTTCACTCTCCTGCTGAAATTCCACCTTTTCATCCTCATCTGGTGTAATCAATGAATCCTTCCCCTCATGCAACATGAAATATGAATGATATCCGCGCTCAAAGCCTGGGTGATTAAGAACAAATCTGTCGCTTTCTTCTTGGATTGAACCTACAAGATAAGCTGTACCACAGTGCCTGCAAGTAGATACTTCAAAGACAGAGTATAAAGAATCCTCTATGTCAATCGACTCTCGTCGTTCTAAATATAAGGTTCTCTCAGGAGTTAAACTGATATAGGCGCCTTCAATTGAACGTACGAATATATGATAGCGGGCCGGGAGCAACGGTTGTGCGCTTTCATCGGGTTTTGCCTGATTCGCACAATCCACTAATGCGATGAGTGCTTCCACTCTATTGTGAAGGTTGCCAAAAACATTCTGAGCAAGTTCGGATACCATTTGTGGTTTGTCATCCAAAGCAGCTTGAACCGTGCAAAGAGCCATATCTCTTTCTAGCAGCTGATAGAGCATAGCTTTCCAGCCATTCTTATTACCAATATCTTTAGCTGATTGAATGATGTGTGGAGGCAAGCTGTACTTATGTGCCAATTCTACCATACTGTCCATTTTATTATCATCCATTGTATCATTAACAACTTCCCGAAGATTAATATAAAACATAGGTTCCGGTCTTCCCCAGGAGACAAGATTTTGTTCTACTGACAAGCGCTTTCCTTCCACTACATCTTGCCTGGATGGATCTCCCTCTACCCATTCAAAGGGCTCGCTGAAGAGCTCCGAAGCGAACTGCACAATTTGCTGAAAATCCTGGCGGCCTCTACCTAAGGTAGCACTGGTAACTACACACTGCAACTTTGTCTTTTCATCCTTAATAACCCTCTCCTTCAGCCGTCTTAGGAGCATAGCAGTTTCAATCCCTTTTGCCCCTGTATAAGTATGCGCTTCATCAATAACAATAAAGTGCCAATCCCGAGCATATGGCCCGTCAAAAAACACATTGTCTTCCGGACGCAGCAACAGATATTCCAGCATAGCATAATTAGTTAGCAAAATATGGGGAGGACGGTTGCGCATAGAATCACGATCAATTAGTTCATTAGAGAGTGGATCGCTGTTGTAGTTCTTCTGGTAATGCTCTAGAGCAGACTTATAATCTCTCTTTGTCTCACCCGTATAACGTCCAAATGTAATGTCCGGGTAATTGATCAGTAGTTTCCTCAACCGGATTAATTGGTCGTTGGCCAGTGCATTCATTGGATACAGCAATAATGCACGTACACCATGAGACAGACTGCCAGACTGTTTTTGCTTCATTAAATAATCAATTATAGGTATTAAAAACGTCTCGGTCTTGCCACTGCCAGTCCCTGTTGCAACAACAACGTTTCGCTTTTCTTGAACTAATTTTCGTATTGCCTGCTCTTGGTGTAAATAGAGAGTACGTTCAATTGGCAATTCAGATGACGATAAATCCAAAAAAGCATCGGATAGAATGCTTTCATTTATTAATTGTAATAGGGACGCTCCTTTGACAAAAGGAGGAGTTGCTTCTAAAATCGGACCTTTAATAAACTTCTCTGGCTGCTGAAGAGTCCGCTTTAATTGTATCTGCAGATCAGTGTCCTTAAATTTAAATGTGGTGGATAAATATCCAAGATAGCTCTGCTCAATAACCTCTGTGGTTTGGATTGGATTCATCGACATCTTGGTTACCTCATTTCGTATGCTTTAGTGTTGTGCATATACGTTGAATTACTTGACCAGCGTTATTCTTTATAACCTCCTGCGGTAGAGCAGGATGCTTTGGAGTGTTATTTAAAGGTTCTGATAGGTTATCAATCAATACAATAGGCGAGTTCTGATAGCACGTGTATTTCTTTTGAAGCATTGCTATATCATCCTTCATATACCAAACTAATGTCAGGTTTATAGGAATTTTTTCTGAATAAACAGGTATGAGACTATTACAATAAGGGTAATGCGTTTCTCCCCATTCCTCTTGGGACTGGAGTAATAGACCACAGCTAGTGCATTTCACACCTTTTTGTATCTCCAGCATGGTTCCGCCTTCATCCTTCCATATCAAATTCAAGCTTTTTCCGCTAACCGTAAATAATGTGTTATGTTCGTTTTGTTGATAGGAATTTACAATCTTCCTGCTTACTCTCGTGGAAAATTCGGCATATGCAGTGGTTCCGTCCAGCATAAGAGGCTGTATTTTGATATTATTCTTCATATCCAAAATGGAGTAAATTTCTAAGTTGAAAGGGAAACTAACACTATATATATCAGGGAGCAGCAGTAACTGATATGCTGTCCAACTCTCAGTATAGAGCAACAGGAAATGACAGTCATCTTTACTAATACCATTCACGCAGACATCAAAAATAGAATCTGATTGTAATTGCAGCTTATCATTCCATAAAAATCTCCCTTGGTTATAAGAAGACAACAACGCTGCATAGATCGTCCTCTCTTTTCCACAGGGTTTAAAATTACCGGATATCAATATTGTATTCGAGTCTTCCCAATCAGTATAAATATTGCTAAAATATGCTTCTCCAGAATGAAAGGCAATGGGAGTTACAGCAGTTTTTGACTCTTGGAAGATCGAATTCACTCCGCCCCACAAGTCCATTTCGGTAAGTTCCATTAAATAATGACCTTTTCGTATATTCAATTGCTTCGGGTCTATTAATACTGACTTCTCGCAACCTGCAATTGAATAGGTTACAGCTTTTTTCCATGGATGTACGACATCCCAAAATTTAATTGCACGGTTCTCTGCAATTCCTCGCTCCGACCATTGAATTTCTACCAACTTCTCATTATCTATATCCCTATACCTCCAAGATATATCAACAACTTCCCATTTTGTTCTTACATTTAGCAAGCATCCTTGACCTAAGAATTTGTTCTTTTGTCCATACAATTTGATCCAAATGCTTCTGACTCCTGCCCTTTGTCCTATTAAATCTAGAAATGAACTTAAATTAAGTGTCGCTTCATGTTTATCATCTACCTCATGGGATCCTAATTTTATTTCATCTATATAGAATTCAATGTACCTTGCCTCATCTATAGGTATGTCTACATACAGCAGCAGTTTTGATACATTTCTCCATTTTCCAAACCATGATTCTATGCATTGATCTGTCCAATTATTCATGTCTAAACTGTAAAGGCCTTCTATTCTCCAGCGTATTTTTGGAAGCTTTATTTGAAGTGTCCCAAGCTGTTCATTTTGTGTACTTATAGCTCCCTCTACAAAACTCTCTTCAGACTGCACATTGAATTCATAGGTTTCATCTACAACGCTGAGCATCTCACAAGGAGATTGCTGTTCAAACTGATAGTTGACTGGCAGTATAAGCGTAACCATAATAGGGCTTTTTTTATCTGAAGGAAATCTCACAAGCGGGTTGAAATCCACCACCAATTCTGGGCATGCTAAGAAGGTCAGTTGATATTCTCTATTCTTGGGCGATCGAAGAAAAAATGTATACCACCCCGAAGGTAAAGCGCCAGCCAGAAGTGCTTCCTCCAAAGGCAATTCGAATAATCCCGAACTTCTTGAACAATTGTATTTTTGCAGGCCTTTGACCAAATAATAAGTCGAATCTTTAACTTCTTCTCTTCCTTGTAAAAAAACCAGCTGCCATCCATCTAATCCAAAAGCTTGGTCATAGGGAATTATCAATGTAGGAATAGTATCAGTATACACTGGATAATCATTCAATAAAGCGCAGGATAATCTGTGCCCACCAGATAAATACGGTTCAGAAGTATCTGTCCGTGAAACCGACAAAGTACTAGTCGTCTCATTTACATCTTTGAGCGTAATGGCTTGTACGTTTTCCAAATCTATAAACAATAATTGATAATCGGTCAGAATTAGGTCTTCTTCAATAATCACATTTTCCGGATAAAGTCTAGAGCTTTTAGGTAAAATAATCCAGATGCCTGCTTTGGGCAGTAAATCAGAGCTGATTTTATGTCCGTCTTCATAGAATGCCATATACGAAATGCCTTTCACATCTTCAAGACATTGTAGACTCCACGTTTCAATAATCTGGTTGCCTGCTAATAAGTAAATATAAAATCTCGGAACGAGCTTCTCTATAGTTACTGTAACCATGGATATCTCTGCCTTACCATCAACCCCTTTGTACACTCGCAAAGGGACTCTGAAAAGAATTTCCTTCTGACACTGGTCCTCATCCATAGTATTTTCAGAGCCAATATTTGCGACTTGTTGCATGGGTGTACTCGTTATTAAGAGTGTAAATAGTTCCTCAAAGTCTATATCAGAGTACATAATCAGCTGAGCTTGTATGATTAGCTGAATTTCAGCTCGAGCAGTATCTAATATTAGCTGTGGCGGCAATGCCTGAGTGCTTATCCCATTTAATAGCTTTGTACTTGTAATTAAGCGGTCATCCCACCATTTTTGAATACCTTTTTGCAAACGATTTGGTATGTTTACTGTATCAGTTATATTAAGTTCTCCGGAAAAGTAAGCATTTGCAAGCAATTGAACTGTATCAATCAGCCAGCCTTCTGCCCATTCACCCCCATACATAAGAAACCGTATTACAGGTTCATCTGCATATAACCAGATTGTCCTTTTTGTTTGTCCGTCATTTTCAATGTTTTTTAGCTTATTCTCTAATAGTTGAACTTCTGAAATAATATGAGTTTTTCGTGAGTCGATTTCATTCGTCGTAACTAATTCAAAGTCTAATTGAGCGTAAATATGGGGAGACTGCTTCCACTCTATTTCTAACTTGAGCATTTCTTCCACTAAGGAATAGGTTTTGTTTATTTCTTTAAAACCTTCTTCTACATTATAAAAACCTAGCTCTTTAAGCATTGATGAAGTCTTGTCTATAAACGCTTTTACGTTCTCACACTCTGCTAATAACTCCTCATATGACAGGTGGGTTAATTCCTGTATCTCCCTCTTTAGTTCGGTTTCTTGTTTCTCTAATTGAAAATATTTAAGGCTAACTTCACTCAGTAGTAACATTTGCTGACGTTTGTTTTTTAGTTCGTCCACTGTTATATTCCCTAGATTTGGTAATGGGCTTTTCTTACATGCAATCTCTGATTTTTTCTGAACTATTGCTTGTTTTAAGCTTATAAGACTCTGTTCCATACTTCTCTCAGTTAAAGTGTGATAATTTCTTGTTCTATAAAGGCGCAGTTTTGGGTATCTCCACTGCCTTGATGCTTTATAAGTTTTTAATTGATGGCGTAGTGTATCTTTTTTGATGATTAGATTTTCAATATCAGAAAATAATAAATCGATTTTTTGGATGACATCCTTACTTGACCCAGCCCTGATATTCGGATTCCATGCCATCCCGAACAGTGACTTAGCTAATGAATCCATTTGTTGATGACAGACTTTCAAATCAGATTTGATATTCTTTAGGTAACTTAACTTCTCAATTGCAGATTCGTACTTACTTCTTAATTGCAGTGCTTCTTGATATTCTGATGCAGTATTCCGTGAAAACAACTTTATTAATAAAGCATTCACTTGTAATTTTGGCTTTAATATATCTCTTTGTTCTAGTATCTCCAAAAGTATATTTAATTCATTTTGTTCTTTTTTGTATTGTTGTATTTGTTCCGAAGCTTCCTCAGCTGCTTGGCGATAATGGTGATATTCATTCCTAACAAGGTTAAGATAGTTCATTAGCTCATTTCTATCAGTCAAGCCCTGGGTTACAAGAGGATTAACAACATGATCCATGAAATTAGGTATACAGCTGTCTGGAATCCCTCCATGCAAAAGGATAGGTGTAACATATCGATAGCCATCTGAAATATCAACCATGAATAATCCATGGTTAACAAGAATTTTGCGAAAAAGCATTCCAACCCTAGTCTGTATTGCTGGTTCGTGCACAGGAATAGATTCTTGTATTGATGACCAATAATCACCTTGGTTATAGCCCTTTATCCCTTTATAGCTTAAATAAAATGCGAAAGATAATGGTGCTTTCTGCTTCATAAATCGCAAACCATTACTGACGCCAGACGTGAAGGATTTGTCCACTAGAGTAAATAAACTTTGAATATCTTCTGAAGATAATTCAATTTCTCCAATAAAATTGACATCATCAATATTACGCGATAAATAATCCTCACAATCTTGAATCGTCTTAGCATCCTTCAACATCTACAGCCCACCTTTATCGTAATTGGAGTAATGCTAAAAATTATACTCCAGCAAATATGGTATGACCCACCCATAAGCTAATATTTGTATATTATATTCTACATATAATGACAATTTCCTTTATATTTTGAAACACAGATGCAAACGGTACAAAATAAATACAATTATTTGACAAACTTATTGACAAAAGGTTAACATCCTATAGAAGTTAAAAAGTCTGCGTCACCGGGCAAAGATTCTATCAAACACTTCAAGGTGTTTGATCCTGTAACAGTACCTAAAAAGTTCGGTGAGCGTATTCAATGGTTCGATAGCTGTAATACTTTACTACTGATGCAGCGCAGTTTATAAATAATGTGACTTATCTAAGCCAGGGTGGACAGAGTCGTCCACCCCTACGATGTTGCATTTGCAATATCACATTTTACGTGGGCAAACGACTCTGCATTATCACATTTTGTAGGGGCAGACGACCCTGTCTGCCCGATTATTTACACCGCAGTACTCTACAAATCATCAATAAATTGCATCACTTTGTAGTTTAGTCCTTTTTTGGTATAGACAGTGTTTTATCTGAATCAGGATTAACATGTACCATACAATGCTTTACATTTAGGATTTCTTCCTCGATAGCATCATGAACATCTTGAGCAATATCATGACTTTCATAAAGAGATATATTACCGTCTACTTTAATTTCTATATCTATATATGTTCTGTTACCAAACTTTCTAGTCTTTAATTTGTCAACCCCTAATACATGTTCATGAGATAGAGCAATCTGGTAAATTTTTTCTTGGGTTTCTTTATCAGCTGCAGTGTCCGTCATCTTACTTACTGCTTCTTTGAATATATCAACTCCCACTTTGATAATGAAAAAACTAATAATCAAAGCAGCTACCGCGTCCATTACGGGGTATCCAATCTGAGCCCCTAAGATCCCAATAAAACTTCCAATAGATGATAAGGTATCAGAACGATGATGCCAAGCACTAGCCATTAGGGCATCAGAATCTATAACTTTAGCAGCTTTTCTTGTGTACCAATACATAAGTTCCTTTACTACAATAGATACAATAGCTGCAACTAGGGCAATGGTACCAGGTACAATAATGGAACTATAGTCGCCTGAGAATAAAGTCTGTAAACCTTTAACTCCAATCCCAATACCGGTAGCAACCAGTATACCGGCTAATATAATAGCAGCTACACTTTCAAAGCGTTCATGTCCGTAAGGATGTTCATCATCTTCCTCTTTGTTGGCCATTTTAATTCCTATCATCACGATTACAGTACTTATTATATCAGATAAGGAATGTATCGCATCTGATACCATAGCCATTGAATATCCTACTATACCAGCAATTAACTTAAATATGAATAGTGCCACATTTCCAATAATGGTGTTCCTTGATACAGTCATAGCAATCTGTTCGTTTGTTTTTTTCATAAAAATCTCCTTTAACTGTTATTAGCTCATAGCACTAATTTCGGATTTACAAATGAAAAAACTCACCTATGGGTAGGTATGCTGTCCCACAGATGAGCTAAAAGTTCAGCTGTTGCCGCATGCAGTGCGGCCCGGCTCCAGAGGGTTTACTCCGGCCTGATCAGTTTGTACTGGTGATGTCGTTTCAGTATGAAACGTTATACAGTGCAAAAAGCTGCCTATATTGTAATATATTTAAAAGATTTAGTCAATTTAAAGTTTAATACCTTTTTTGGATTGTTTCTGACAAATAACCAATTGGGAAATTGAGTCTGGCGGTCATTAATAAGCTCTTCAGGCAATGACATATGAGCCAAAAGTAATACTCATTTTTTTGGATTTGACCCAATCCAATAACAGCCAGCAGCAATAACAGCCGACATAAATTCCAGTGCTTTGACTACACCATCATAAGTAGGCATCTCAGTAACTATACTTGCACCAACATATACAACTGCAAATATTATCACAGATATAACCGCCCTTTTTATAGTTTCATTCATAATTATCCTCCTCCAAATACAAATAATCTTTACTTCTTATCTACAAATATGTACTTCCGCTTAAATATTGGATGATCTACCATATTGTATACTTTTAACGTGGATACTGTGAGTGATTAGGGCTTAGGGTCCGCGATCCGAAATAGTGAGATTCTATAAAAGCTGGTTCACTTTATATGTTAGACGAAGAAGATTACGAAGAGTTGCACATTGTACTACTGCTTTGTCATAACTTATAAGATCAAGTGGAAGCTTTATGCATGCCGGTATAAAGAGACAAGCCAACTATTGCTGCCCCAAGTAATCCAGTATAAGGGCATCTTATATATTTGAAATACTTTGTTCTTTTACCTTTACCATCATCTTCGAAGTCAAAGCCTTCAAGCATACCATCAAAATCACTTTCATAACCTTCATGATCCTCACCTACTACTGGCGGCACAATAGGGTCATCATTTTCAGGTTCATAAACTATTACTGGATCGCCATCGAACTCAGGGTCTGCAAAAAGTCTGGTTACGCCTCTAAAGTCCAAAATCCTCATCGTTCTTACCGGTAGGATCATCCAAGCCCCAATCTTCTCAATGTTTAAATGGTAGATAAGGGCATTCTACATTGCACCCCATGGTAATTACTACATCCACTTCTGGAATGCCATCAAGTAACTTGGATTTCTGTGTTTTTTCCATATCTATACCATAAAGCTCTTTCATAAGCCTGACTGCATCTTGATTTATCTGTGGTTTGGTTTCTGTTCCGACAGAATAACTCTCAAACACATCACTGACCAAGTGTTTGCCAAGAGCTTCTGCAATTTGAGATCTACAGGAATTATGGACACAAATAAATGCTGCTTTGGGTTTATCATTCATTACTTTTTTCCTCCCTCCTTTGTTCCTTACTATCGATTTATTTTATATTTTAACAAAACTATAATTCAAGGCTGGAAAACTCATTATATGCTATCATAACTTATCCCCTAACCTTCTGCAGTATCTCCACCACTTCATCAGTTTTTAGAACTTTGCCATAGGAGGCAACTTTACCATCTACCACCAAGGCAGGGGTAGTCATTACACCATATGCGACGATCTGTGAAAAATCAGTTATGTGGTCAATTGCTGTATCCATGCCGAGTTGCTCCAAGGCTGCTTTTGTAGCTGCTTCCAGCTGGTTACATTTTGCACAACCGCTTCCGAGTATCTTTACAGATGCGCCTTCCATCTTTGCACTTTCAGCCTTTGCCATGCTTTCTGCATCGACATTTACATCACAGCAACAGCTTGAGGTTTCTTTCTTTTTCTTTCCAAAATTAAACAATGCCATAATCAATCTCTCCCTCTATTATGATTTAGATTTCTAATCCTTTAATTTGTTGATAGTCATGCTTTTTCATCCATTATCAGCAACAATTTCCCCCGCAAGAACATTTTTTATTTTCCTTGCCTTCGAAAAAAGATTTAAGATTATCCGGCAGCTCATAATTACTGCAGGAATAACCTGCTTCAGACTGTCCGAAAACATTAGATAGAATGGCATCAGCCAGCATTTCTTTTGGCGGAACCTCATAAGTGTCCCCGTTATATTCATATACACGACACTCCACATCGCTGTCGCTGATTTCACTGCAACAGCCACAGTTTGTTTCTGAAACCGATTGACAAATATCCTGACCGTTCACACGGATGGTAGGTGAGGATAGAAACTCATATTGAACCGCTGTTTCTGCATTTGTTATTTCAATCTTACTGTAGTCAACGGTATACCCGGCAAGCTCCAGTACAGGTGTAAGAGTTGCCATAACCTCTTCAAGAACGGTATCCGTTCCCACACATCGGTCGCAGGTTTTTAAATCAAGGTATAGGTATTCAACCAGCACCCTCTTTATTGGAAATTCTATACTGCTGCAGCAGCAACAGGATTCTGTACAAGCTTTACGCATTATTTTGACCTCCTAAATTATAAATGGCTGGACCATATTGAAAAAGTAGCCCACAATGATGATACCTGCAGTGCAAACTCCAATAAAGAGCGCAAGCAATTTTGGCTTTACTGCTTTACGAAGCATAATCAAGGATGGCAGGGATAACGTAGTAACGCCCATCATAAAGGATAAAACAACACCTAGTTGTGCTCCTTTACTCAATAGTGCTTCTGCAATTGGAATCGTCCCAAAAATATCAGCATACATTGGGATACCTATAATTGTAGCCAATGGAACAGCCAAGGGATTGCCGGTGCCTAAAACTTTTACAACCCATTCTTCTGGAATCCAGTTATGAATCGCTGCACCTATTCCAACACCCACCAGTATATATGGAAACACCTTTTTGAAGGTATCCACAACCTGCTCTTTAGCATAGACCACCCGGTCACGCCTTGTCAATTCAGGCGATTCAATGTCTGCACTTCCTCCCTTCGAAATGAAACTTTCAACGTATTTTTCCATTTTTAGTTTTTCGATTATGGTACCGCCAACGACAGCAATTACCAGTCCGAGCACAACATAAAGTACAGCTGCCGGCGTTCCAAAAATGCTCATTAAGAGAACAAGAGAACCCAAATCTACCATAGGGGAGGAAATAAGAAAAGAAAAAGTTACTCCTAATGGAAGTCCCGCGCTGGTAAAACCCATAAATATCGGTATTGATGAGCAGGAGCAAAATGGTGTCACTGTACCCAGCAAAGCGGCAACAGTGTTTGCACCTATCCCTCGAAAGCGTCCCAGTATCCTTTTACTCCTCTCCGGTGGGAAATAGCTTTGAATATAGGATATAAGAAAAATCAAAGAACAAAGTAACAATGTAATCTTAATCGTGTCATAAACAAACAATTGTGCACTGGCAACCCAGCGATTGCTAAGATCCAACCCCAAAGCTGACAGCCCGCTTCCAACCAGCTCATTTAGCCAATTCATCCCAAGAATTTCATTTTGAAAAAAGTCCCATATTGCTTTTATTACTTGCATATGATAAACCCCCCTTTTTATAATAAGAACCCTACTATCAGTACAATCACAGATTATTGGTTCCAAGTACCTTATTGCATTCACACAAGCGAACACATCAAAATAAGTTGATGTGTGATGCCCATAAAAAGCCACCTATTGATTGATGGCCGTTTATTATTCACAACATTTATTACTGTTTATCACTACTGTATTGGGCGTTGTAATTCTTTCAAGCAACTCAGCTGCGAAACTAGTCCCTGTTTCACTAATTTTATAGTGTGTCCATTTCCCTTCCTGTCTGCTGTCGACTATGCCAGACTCACATAAAATCTTCATATGGTAAGATAGCGAGGACTGGACAATATCAAGCTGCTCTCCCAAATTACAAGCACATTCTTCACCATCTCTAAGTGCTTCAAGTATTCTCAAACGTTTTTCATCGCATAAGGCTTTAAACACCTGTGCCTGCTCTTCATATGTGACGTCCATGTAATCACCCCGCATTCTGTTATTCTTTATATAAAACCTAACTTTGTTACCTGCTATAGATTTTCTGCTTATTCGGTTTTTTAGTATATATAGAATAAACACGTTTTTATAACACATCAAAATTTATTGATGTGTTATACTATATGCTTCAAATTGAATTTTGTCAATGTGTTTTTAAATAGTTATCTAAATTCATGTAAAAATGGCTAATGACTTACTGCCCATTGATCGCAAAAATTGGTATGTTCTAGCACCATATCCCCATCCCCCTTTCTTTTTGATAATTTACTAGTTTTAGAATAATATGGATATTATTGCTTATATTGTACCATGCTTTCTACAAAAGGGAGCGGACAGCATCCCGCAGATTTGCCCTTGCCCAGCTTATATGTGCTTTTACCGTTCCTAAAGGTATATTCAATTAGGGTCATCGGAGGACAATTTCATCTCCCGTTGATCTTCTGAGCTTTAGACTGGGATACGGATATGGTGCTTGTCTTTATACTTCGAAAATGATCAATGCAATGACTCTCCCCCCTTGTGTAATATGAGCGTATAAGTCTGTTTTTTACAAATTGAAATGTTTTGGGTGGACAGGGTCGTCCACCCCTACAATGTTGTATATATCACGCAATGTAGGGGCAGACGACCCTGTCTGCCTAATTATTAACGACGCATTTTCTACAGATTTTCATTTCTCAATGCATCTACTATGTTTTCATCCCTGATTTTGCTCATGGAATACATCATGCTTACAAACACCACGATAAACACACTGAAAATACTTATCACTATGCCTTTTACAGGCAGGTAAAAGGTCGTCTCAACCCCATAGCTTATACTCTTATAGATTAAATAGGTAATGAAAATAGCTGCCGGCAGACCATACATCAACCCTTTTATACCGTACAATATACATTCAAAGTTCAGCATCTTATTGAAACCTTTATCTGTCATGCCGACTGATTTCAACATGGCGAACTCCCGCCTTCTCAAATTCACATTGGTTGATATCGTATTGAACACATTGGCAATAGTTATCAACGATATCAAAATGATAAAGCCATAAGAGAATATTGAAATTATAGTTACGATATTTCTACTCTCCTGCATCATTCGAGCTATATTAGCGATATTTGTCGATAATCCAGCATCAGTAAGGATTTCTTTTATATCTGCTTCCGCTTGAAACGGATCATCTGCTGCAAAATACATATTATGAGCATCCCACGATTCTTGCCCTTCAGAGAAAAGATTGCGTCCTGAATCTTCATCTACAATTAACATCATTGTATTCATATATGAGTAGTCGTCTAAACCAAATGGGGCTGTATCAGTGAAAGCTGCTATGTCTGCTTCTATTTGATCTTTCTCATTATTGTCTCCATCGTAATATTGCAGTGATAGAGATTCAGCTGTCTTGTCTTTCAAAATATTAGTATTTCTAAATTTCTTTGCTTCATAATCATAATAATGCTGGTGGTCTATAATGATTCCAGTAAGTTGATTATGCTCTTGAAATTGAGACTCTTCCAAACCCAGGCTGTTTATATACTCAGTAAAAGTATCATGATCTACTCCGTAAATATATACAGAAACTGAAATATCATCCCCATCTTCTAAACCTTCATTTACATCTTGAATATATTTATTATAATATGACGCATTCACTTTCTCCTTAGGCAAAGACAATGAGCTGTATTCCTGGGCAATTGACGAACCTTGTTTCACACTATCAAGGGCAAGGATATTGTCATATGCCTCGCTTAAAGTATCCTCCGATTGTCCCTGATATGAATTGTAAAACAAATCATAATTTGCATCCTTATAAACATTCATAACCGAATCCCGCAAATACATGGAGAACGCCGATGCTGATACAAACAGCACTACACTTATGAATAATGATAATATTGTACTTCTATAGCGTTTCTTATTTCGTTTTAGGTTCTTTAAAGCCAAATCGCCTTCCATACCGAATAATTTTCTTGTCAACCACGAAGTTTTTACCTGTTTAGTTTTCAGTTTGATATCAGTTGATTGTCTGATTGCATCTACTGCAGATGTTTTTGAACTTCGTTTTGCAGGTATATTTGCTGAGATTAAGATGGTAATGAGTGCTGTAAATACAGCCGCAACTATAGACGGAACTGATACTGACACTGTGAGAGGGACATAGACTGCTGAAGTGACCAGACTCTCCAATAAACCACTTACGAAGTAAAGAGTTACACCTATGCCTAAAATGCCTGCCAATACTCCTAAAGGTATTCCTATAGCTGCTAATATCAGGGCTTCAAAGAACACAGATCGCCTTAATTGTTTGGAAGTAGCCCCCACACTTGAAAGCAGACCAAACTGCTTTGTCCTCTCACTTACAGATATGGAAAATGAATTATAGATCAAGGAAACAGAGCCTACCATGATAAGTCCAATCAGAATTGCGCCTAGACTGTATAAAACCCTGTCAAAGCTGTCATTGTCGCTGACGCCCATGTATCTCAATAACTGTCTATTCTCATCGATATATTCCATCCCGCCGTTTCCAATACCTAAAGTTTCGGCGATTTTAACTTCCGTTTCGTAAATACTTCCAGGATTATAAGTAGTGAAAAATACGCTTAAATCCTTCTCTGCTCGGTTCCCATCAGTGACCAATTTACTAAAGTCCCTTGATGTTATAATGGTATATCCAGGTGATGAATACCCTTCCAGCTTATATGATAACCTGTTCATCACTCCAACAACGGTTAAAGTCCTTGTACTGCTGACATCAAGCTTTTCAGTAGTCCCATCCTCCATTTCTACATACGGATTGCTTTGGTTAAGAGCGATTCCATCTTCTAATACTCTTTGCCCAATATTTAAATCCAAGGTGTCTCCAACCTGTATATCTATTCCACCATTGGATTTAATGTGTTCAGGAATAACCACCTCATTTTCGTTTTGTGGCAGTCTTCCTTTGGTAAGATGGATCGGCAAAGCACCAAAAGCCTCATTGCTTAATTCCATCAAATAGAGATAGGGTTTATATTCATTTACGCCTCCCTCAAGCACTGAATACCCTGCAGAACGTGTGACAGCTGTTTCACTGATTTCATCCATATTCTTTAATTTTTCAGTATCCTCATAACTGATATTATGAACAGCAGCATGCCAGCAGCCTTCTTCTGCTATTGCTGCCTTAACCAAATAGCCTTGGAAACTGGATATGAGAGTAGTAACAGCAGTAATCATAGCTGCAGACAATATGATACCTATAATTGTAACAATGGTACGGGTCTTATTTTTCTTTAGCCCTCTTAAGGTTACCTTGTTGATGATATTCATTACCGGATCACCTCGTCCCTGGAAATCATTCCATCTTCAATGCTTATAATCCGATCAGCCTGCAGAGCAATTCTTTCATCATGAGTTATAATGATTAAAGTTTGATTAAATTTCTGATTGTATAGTTTCAAAAGAGCTATGATCTCTTCACTGTTTTTACTGTCAAGATTTCCTGTAGGCTCATCTGCCAGCACCAAAGCAGGATTGTTGATCAGCGCCCGCCCAATTGATACTCTTTGCTGCTGCCCGCCGGATAATTGGTTAGGAAGGTGGTTTACTCTATCCTCTAAGTCTAAAGTAGATAATAGCTCATGTAATCTGCCCTTATCCTCTTTTCTACTGTCCAACAGAAGAGGCAAAGTTATATTTTCTTCTAAAGTTAAAACGGGAATCAAGTTATAAAATTGATAGATAAGCCCAATTTGTCTGCGTCTAAAAATTGCCAACTGAGAACTGTCAAGGCTGTAAATTTCAGTTCCGTCAATGAAAACCTTACCTGATGTAGGAGTATCAACACCGCCTATTATGTGCAGCAATGTAGATTTGCCAGAACCAGAAGGACCGATAATAGCCGTAAACTGACCCTTTTCCATAGTAAATGATACGTTGTTCAGTGCTGTCACTGCTGTATCACCTTTGCCATATATCTTAGTTAAACCTTGCACCTGTAAAATTTCCATAAAGCACCTCCGAATAAATTGCACTATAATTTCTTACAGAGTGATGTAAGTAAATCACGTGTTTGATGTTTTACTTTTTGCTTTTGAGATTAATTATAAAGCAATGATATGACAATTCGGTGACTATTGTGGTGACAGTTTCGTCACTTTGAAGGACATATCTCTATTTTGGAAGATCCTTCGCTAACACTCTGGATGACAGCTAGAGGTTTCGTCATTCAGAACGCAGTGATGAATCTGTTTCTAATATCCTTCCTTACACCCAGGATGACACGGAAAACTTAGTTCCTGATTTCAGTTTATATTATCGATTTATATAAGCGGACTGTAAACTCAGAGCCCTTACCCAGCTCACTTTTCACTATTATATCTCCGCCTTGATTTCTAATAATGCTTTTTGACATTGCAAGGCCGATTCCTACACTATCCAGTGATGAATTTTTGCCCTTGTAAAAGCGGGTAAAAATGTGAGGCAGGTCTTCTTTGCTGATGCCAACGCCATTATCAACTATTTTAATTTCTTTATATAAAGGGTTGTCCTGAGCCGAAATGTAAATCTTTCCACCCTCTGGTGTATGCTCAATACAGTTTTTCAGTATATTTGTTAATGCCTCTGCTGTCCAGTTTACATCACAAGACAGCTTAAGTTGTTCGGAGCTGTAATTGTAAATATATTGAATGTCTTTAAGCTCCATAGAAATCAATAGGGGATTTATTGCTTTATCGATCAGTGTCTTAACAGACACATCTTTCTTATTCATTTCCACTACTCCAGCATCCAGCTTGGACACTTTTAGGAGCGAAGAAACCAGCCATTCGATTCTTTCCAATTGGACTTGTAAGTGTAAAATAAACTCCTTACGCTTTTGTTCTGACAAGTTTTCATCTTCCAGCAAGTCTATCATGACCATCATCGAAGTAAGGGGGGTTTTTATTTGGTGAGAAATATCTGCCATGTGATCTGCCAAGATCACCTTTTCCTGTTTCAGCTGTTCATTATATTCTGAGAGCATTAAAGTGACTTTATAAATTTCACTTTTTAGGATACTCAATTCACCTTCATGGTTATCTCGTATATCCAGTGAATATTCACCGCTGCTGATACGTCTTAAATATTCCGATAAGCTTTCAATTTGTTTGTATCGGTAAAAGGTAAATAGGTAAAAACATGTGCATAATAGAAAGACAGCAATTATTATGAGTATTCCCGCCTGCCTGCTTATCAGGAAACCAGCTGTAATCAAAATCACAGCTAGAATTGTCAATATTATTGTGCAGGTTCTTATTTCCCTATTTCGAAAAAAAGACAGAGTTTCCACCACCTTAAATCTGATAGCCCATCCCTCTTACAGTTTTTATTATCTGGGGGTTTTGAGGATCATCTTCAATTTTTTCACGCAGTCGTTTTATGTAAACAGTGAGGGTATTATCATTGACAAAATCCCCAGACACATCCCAAATACTCTCAATAAGCTGATTTCTAGTTAATACGTGTCCTTCATTATTCATTAAAGTGAGCAGCAGCCTATACTCCAGCGCAGTTAAGAATACATCTTCGCCATTCTTTGTAACGTTCCCCTTTGTGATATTAACAACTACATTTCCATAACGAAATATACTATCGTCATTCGTTTGCTTTTGAGCACGGCGGAGTACTGAGCGTATCCGGGATTGAAGCTCTCGAATTCGAAAGGGTTTTGTTATATAGTCATCTGCACCAATATCCAATCCCATAACAACACTGCCTTCATCGTCTCTGGCAGTGATGAATATTACTGGTGTATCGTCCTTTTCTTTCAGCTTTCTGCAAATATCAAAGCCATTACCGTCAGGCAGCGTAATATCCAGCAAGGCTATATCAAATTGCACTTCCTGTATTTTTCTTAATGCTGATTCGGCATTATAACAGATAGTCACTTCAAATCCTTCTTGGGTCAAAGAATATTCAAGACCCAGGGCAATAGTTTTATCATCTTCAACTAATAACAGTCTCATTATACCCTCCCTTCTACACTGGCATCTTCAATGTTCAAGCCTCTCCCTAGCAGTGAAAACAAACCCAAAGACAAAACGCTGTTGGCTTTAAAATAAATGGATAATCTTGCTTACAATTGTATCATACTTTCTAAAGAAGTTTATTTTTACCATAAAAAAAGGATGCCATATTGTACTGAATGACATCCCGCTTTCTTGTTACGATATTATTTTCATCTCTGAATAATGTTCTTTTAAACTTAATATTCGTAAAAGATTTCTTTACTTCCCAAGTACCTTTAGTGCCTTGTCAACTACATTCTCTACTGTGAAACCAAATTCTTTAAACAGGGTATTAGCAGGGCCTGATGCACCAAAATCGTCTTTGGATATTACATTTCCATCCAGCCCTGTATATTTGTGCCAGCCGAAGGAAGAAAGCGCTTCTACTGCCAGTCTTGCTCTTACACTCTTTGGCAATACCTTTTCCTTATATTCATCGGACTGTTCCTCGAAAATTTCCCAGGAAGGCATGCTGACTACCCTTGCATCAATTCCCTGTTCTCTCAGCTGTTTCTGTGCTTCTACAATCAACTGAACTTCAGAACCTGTTGCCATTAGTATAATATCTGGTGTTTCCTTTTCGGATTCTGACAGGGTATATGCACCTTTCAATGCATCAGGACCGCTTCCATCAAGCAATGGCAGATTCTGCCTTGTTAGAACCAGTGCAGTAGGGCTGTCTGTTCTAGTAAGTGCTGAGAGATATGCTGCTGCAGTTTCTCTGGAATCAGCAGGTCGAATAACTGTGAAATTAGGAATACTTCTAATTGCGGCCAATTGCTCAACAGGCTGATGGGTAGGTCCGTCTTCTCCAACACCTATGCTGTCATGGGTTAGAACATAAAGTACCGGCTGCTTCATTAAAGCGGATAAGCGCATGGCACCTTTCATATAGTCGCAAAATACAAAGAAAGTAGCAACATAAGGTCTTAAACCTCCATGAACACTCATACCGTTGGCAATTGCTGCCATAGCATGCTCACGTACTCCAAAATGCAGATTGGAGCCTGAATAATCTTCAGCTGAAAAATCAGCCTTACCCTTCATTACAGTCTTGTTGGATGGAGCTAAATCCGCAGAGCCTCCAATCATATTAGGCAAGTACTTCGTCAGACGATTTAATACTTCTCCGGATGCGGAACGAGTGGCTGTTGCTCCTTCAAATTGCCAGTATGACTCATCGTTGAGAAGGTCTGCCTGCAGTTCAGGGTTATGCCATTTATTCCATTCAGTAACCAACTCAGGATATTCCTTTTCATAGGACTTCCATAGAGCATCCCACTCTTCCTGAGCTTCTTTCCCTTTTTCCTGTATACCCTTCATATGCTTACGAACTTCCTGTGGCACATAGAACTCTTCTTCTGTATTGTATTCCAAAAACTTTTTGGCTTCCAGCAGATTGTCTACACCCAGGGGTTCTCCATGAGCAGAAGCCTTACCTTGTTTTGCAGGCGAGCCATAACCTATTTCTGTGATAATTTCAATCAGGGTAGGTTTGTCAGTCTCCTTTTTGGCTTCTGCCAATGCAGCTTCTATGGCATCTATATCATTGCCGTCTTCTACCTTTAAGACCTGCCAGTTGTATGCCTCAAATCGTTTGCCAGCATCTTCTGTAAAAGCCAGATCGGTGCTGCCTTCAATGGTAATAGAGTTTGAGTCATACAAAACAATCAGCTTGCCCAGTTTTAAGCTTCCAGCCAGAGAAGCAGCTTCACTTGAAATGCCTTCCATCATGCAGCCGTCACCGCAGAGAGCATATGTATAATGGTCTACAATTTCGTGACCCGGCTTGTTGAATTTAGCAGCCAGATGTCTTTCAGCCATAGCCATACCCACAG
This sequence comes from Firmicutes bacterium UBA5454, assembly GCA_002426555.1. Taxonomy (GTDB): domain Bacteria; phylum Bacillota; class Clostridia; order Caldicoprobacterales; family DTU083; genus UBA5454. The sequence goes on from DIQU01000108.1 coordinate 33,031, forward strand.
CGTTGGAAATTCCCTGCCCTAAGGGTCCAGTGGTAACTTCTACACCTACAGTATGACCGTATTCAGGATGTCCCGGTGTTTTGCTGCCCCATTGTCTGAAATTCATTAGCTCGTCCATGCTCAAACCATAACCAAACAGGTGAAGCAAGGAATAAATCAGCATAGAGCCATGGCCTGCTGAAAGAATGAAACGGTCTCTGTCTACCCAATCCGGGTCGGCAGGGTTGTGTTTCATAACCTTTGCCCATAAGGTGTACGCCATTGGTGCTGCTCCCATAGGCAGACCTGGATGTCCCGATTTTGCTTTTTCTACGCCTTCTGCAGAAAGAATGCGTATGGAATTAATAGTTAACTGGTCAATTTTACTCATCCATTTATCCTCCTGTATCTTAATTAATTTCTTTTAAGACCCCTAACCCTCGGATACAGCCATTTAACTGCCGCAGATACAGCACAATAAAACTTAAGTCTTATAATCAGGCGATATCATTATTAGAGGTTGCTTGTCATATTCTACTTGATTATACTATTTTCTATCCTTATTTACAAGGTTAGCGATTTACTCCATATAAGACCATGGCTGGTTGATCAGGACAGTATGTAAAAAAACAAAAGCCCTTAACCTAATATATAGAGTAGGTTTTGGGCTTTACAACCAGTATCCTGTATCCCGTATCCCGTATCCCGTATCCAGTGATAATTGAGAACTGTCCCCGTCCCCCGATTCCTCGTAAACTCGGAATGACAAGATTTAAGTGTTACAGCATACTAGCATCTAGCATCTAACATCCAGCATCCAGTATCTAGTCTCTAGTCTCTAGTCTCTAGTCTCTAGCACTTATAGAATGATGCAGATTATACCGCCACTGCCTTCATTGATGATTCGCTGCAGGGTTTCCTGGATCTTGAATTGTGCGTCCTCCGGCATTCTGCCCAGTTTATTGGAAAGACCTTCCGTAACCAGCTCGTGGAGAGACTTGCCAAAGATATTCGATGCCCATAGCTTGGAAGGGTTCTCTTCAAACTCCTCCAACAGATAATTAATCAGCTCTTCACTTTGCCTCTCCGAGCCTACGATTGGAGACACTTCAGTTTCAATATCTGCACGTATCAAATGGATCGAAGGTGCACTGGCTCTCAGACGAACACCGAAACGACCACCTTGTTTTATAATTTCAGGTTCTTCCAAAGACAACTCATCCATGGTGGGCGGGACCAGACCATAGCCGGTTTCCCTTACATTGTACAGGGCTGCCTCCACCCGATCATATTCACGTTTGGCATGTGCCAGCTCTTTCATCAGACCTATCATCTGATAGTCCCCTGCAATTTCATACCCGCATTCTTCTCCCAGTACCTTGTAGAACAAACCAGACTTAGGCTCCATGCGAATCTGTACATTTCCAGTGCCTAAATCAATGTTATCGATTTTGGGAAGCTCCATATACTCGGATTCTTCTATCTGTTTATTAAAAGTATCTACATCCCGGATGCGGAAAGCTTGTGCTGATGTGTCTCTGGCAGTGTCCATTACATATTGTATCAGCCAGTGATCATCATCCAGGCTCAATACCCATTTGGGTACCTCCACTTTAATCTCTGTTATTGGAAATTCAAACAAGGTATTACTTAAAATAGTATGTATATCGTCTTCAGCAAGGTTCAACACATCCATGACCAGCACAGGCACATCGTATTTTTCTTCCAATGCATTTTTTAGTTTAATTGTCTCTTCTCCATCAGGTGTTTTGGAATTCAGGATCATAATAAAGGGCTTGTTCAGCTCCTTCAACTCCCGGATGACCCGCTCCTCGGCTTCTACATAGTTGGATCGTGGTATTTCTGTAATACTGCCATCTGTAGTAACTACCAAGCCAATGGTGGAGTGATCTGATATGACCTTCCGGGTGCCAACTTCAGCAGCCTCTTCAAAGGGAATATCGTAATCAAACCAGGGAGTCCTTACCATCCTTGGAACTTCTCCCTCCATATGTCCCATAGCACCCTTTACCATGTAACCAACACAATCTACCATTCGTATATTCAAGTTGGCATTCTCTCTCAGCGAAATCTGAACTGCCTCATTGGGTACAAACTTAGGTTGTGTTGTCATTATGGTTCGGCCTGCGCCGCTTTGGGGTAATTCATCCCGGGATCGTTCCTTTTTGAATTCGTTTTCCATATTAGGAAGGACCAGCAAATCCATTATTCGTTTTATCAATGTGGATTTTCCCGTCCGAACCGGTCCCACCACCCCTATATATATATCTCCATCGGTGCGTTCGGCAATATCCCGGTACAGGTCAAATTTTTCCATCCATGTTCCCTCCCCCTTCTAGGAATTCGATTAAAAGCATTATTATATTTCATGTATATGGAGGGAAAGAAGGGAATATGACAAGTTGTCAGGGAAAAAATATCTAAACCCGGTTCATCTGCCTGACCGATTCTTAAATGAAATTTTATTTTCTGTTCCTTCCCAGAGTCTGACCAAATTATCCTTATGGCGGAAAATTGCCAGCACTGCCAGCAGGATGCCTATCAGCACAATATTCGGCGGTTCTTGATAGGCAACAAGTAAAACAGGCAACAAAACAGCTGCGGTGATCGAACCTAAGGACACATATCGGGTTATCAGCATCAAGGGTACTACTGCAGCAAATAAAATCAAAGCAATTTTAGGGAATAAAACAATAATCAAACCAAAAGAGGCAGCTATACCTTTTCCACCTTTAAATCGAAAGAAAACCGGCCAATTATGCCCAATAACAGCCATTCCTCCTGCCAACATGGCGCCTGCCCTGCTTCCGGTTATCCAAAGACCGATAGCTGTTGCCAGTATCCCTTTAAGGACGTCACAAACAAAAACAATTGCACCGGCAGTAGCTCCCAATACCCGAAAAGTGTTGGCAGCACCTGCATTTCCGCTGCCGTGTTCACGTATATCAATTTTAGCCAATAGCTTGCCAACGAAATAGGAAGAAGCAAAGTTTCCCATTATATAACCAATGACTATAACTAAAATATATTTTCCCATACTACTTTCCCCCTATTTGTTTTTCTCTCTTAGTATGATGTGAAGAGGTGTCCCTTCAAGTCCAAAAGTTTTGCGTAAATAATTTTCAAGGTAACGTTTGTAAGAATAATGCATGAGGTCCGGATCATTGACAAAGAGAACGAAAGTCGGCGGTTTAACTGAAACCTGGGTTCCATACAAAATTTTCAAACGACGCCCTTTGTCGGAGGGCGGCTCATTTACTGCTATGGCATCAGCAAGGCAATCGTTTAGGACACCGGTAGATATACGAAAAGTGCATTGCTGATATACAAACTTTACCAGCTCTAAAATGCGCTCAACACGCTGTCCGGTTTTTGCGGAAATGAATACACTTGGAGCATAAGTCATGAAGCTCAAGTCATTCATCAGCCTCTGCCGGTATTTGTTCATGGTATTGGTTTGCTTTTCTATGGTGTCCCATTTGTTCATTACCAAAATGGAACCCTTACCTTCTTCATGTACTAATCCTGCAATTTTCGTATCCTGCTCAGTTACCTCCATGGTGGTGTCAATTACAATTAATGCCACATCGCAGCGGCGGATAGCACTCAGCGCACGAATTACACTGTAGCGTTCCAATGAATCACTTACCCGGCTTTTTCTGCGGATGCCTGCTGTATCTATAATAACATATTTCCCTCCGTCAATTTCAGCTGGTGTATCGATGGCATCCCGGGTTGTGCCGGGAATATCGCTGACTATTACTCGTTCCTGCCTCAGCAGACGGTTGACAAGCGAAGACTTGCCAACATTAGGCTTGCCTACCACTGCAATATGGATGACGTCTTCCTCGTCCTCAACAACGCCGACAGGAGGAAAGCATTTTACAATTTCATCCAACATATCTCCAATACCTCTTTTATGCGACGCAGATATAGACATGGGCTCGCCTATGGCAAGATTATAAAATTCATACAGACCAGCCTCCTCTTCCTGGGTGTCAATTTTGTTAACTGCAAGAACAATAGGCTTTTCAGATTTACGCAGAAGGTCTGCTACATCACGGTCTGTAGAGGTAATCCCTTCCTTGGCATCGGTTAGAAATAGTATAACATCTGCTGTTTCAATGGCAATTTCCGCCTGATATTTCATCTGCTGCAATAATTCATCCTGGCTGTCCGGTTCAATACCCCCCGTATCAATCATGGTAAAAGCAGTATTCAACCATTCAGAATCAGCATATATTCGATCCCGGGTTACACCGGGAGTATCTTCGACTATGGAAATCCGCTTGCCTGCCAATTGATTGAACAGTGTGGATTTTCCTACATTAGGTCTGCCTACAATAGCTACTATGGGTTTTGCCATTATTTCACCTCTAAAGGAGTACCCTTCAACAATGCATGTAAAAATGCATCTCCGCGAACAGGAACTGCAATAACCGGAACCATTGCCTTATCCGCCACCTGAGATATTGTCACATCATCAAGGAATACATCCTCGCCTTTCCGAAGCATAGTCTCGGGTATCAAAATTCGTTCACCAAGTTTTTTTCCTTCTATGTTCTTCAAAATATCACTGCCTGTTATCAAACCTGCAACGCTCACACTGGAACCAAAAAAACGGTTTTCTACGGCTATTATCTGAATATCCATACGAAATCGGTCGTTTACCCTGTTCATCATATCCGACAGAATAGAAAATGCGGATTTCCCGGTAATGATGGTTTGCCTGACAGGAACACAGGCCTTTGTATTTTTTTCAGGATCATCAATCTCTTCAATCCTCAAATTCTTCATTACATCAGCTAATGCATCGTTAAATTCACTCATGAATTGTACCGTTAAGCCTACCCCGTTTTCCACCTGATGCATTTCATCATAGGAATCATATGAAGGGAAATCTATTCCTGACAAGAGATAAAATTCATCTGCAGCATACACAAAACCTGTCCCCGACTGAGAACGAAAGCTGTCTTGCCATCTTTCGATTTGCTCCACTGCTTCAGATGCCTGGGAAGCTGTGAATGCCTGTACCTGCTGCAGCTTTTCCCTATGACCCGTTAAGCCCACAGGAACTACGGCAACAGATTGTATTGAATGACGCAGCTTCCATAAGTCCTCAAAAGTACGGTCAAGCTCTGTTCCATCATTCCAGCCGGGACAAAGCACAATCTGGGTATGAAGCTGAATCCCTCCATCTGCCATAGTCTTCAGATACTTCAATGAATCACCGGCATATCGGTTGTTAAGCATTTTTCCCCGCAGCTCGGGATTGGTGGTATGTACAGAGACATAGAGGGGACTGATGTGTTTTTCCATAATGCGGCTAAGATCCCTGTTGGAAAGGTTGGTAAGAGTTATATAATTCCCGACTAAAAAGGAAAGACGCCAGTCATCGTCCTTGTAATACAAGCTGTCCCGCATACCTTTCGGAAGCTGATCAACGAAACAAAAAACACATTTATTCCTGCAGTCCCTCTGATGATCCATGAGGTCGTGCTCGAATTTCAAGCCCAGATCTTCTCCTGCTTCCTTTTCCAGATGAATATCCCATTCTTCTTCACCATCGGCCTTGAGAACGAGCAGCAGCAGTTCTTCATTTCCCATCCATTCAATGTAATCTATTACATCAATAATTGGGCTTCCATTGATTTCAAGCAGAGTATCGCCCTTGACCAGCTGTAATTCTTCTGCTATGGAGCCTGGCTGAACTGCTGTAATTATATGACCTTTCCTGTTCATTGGTTCCCCTTTGTTATCTGTCTTTAGTACCAGATGCCAATTTGTCCTGCATACTCATTATCAGTCATATTTCCCTTCAAGTCAAGAAAAATCCGTTGCTGTCCTTATATAATTCCCTCTGACTTGGAGGTTTTCCTTCACATCCTTCACCAAAGCCAGAAACTTGGGGTAGGTCTTACGAATTCCCCATATGGTAAGAGGTCTGCCTGGATATATCAGCCCAAACTTACGGGTTGCCACTCCGCTTATTGAGGTGATCGGATGCAGTTCTACCAGAGCATTGACTAATAGAAAGTCACTTTGATCCATGCCGCATGCGTTCAAATAGCTTTTCATTGCTGGAATTACCAGTGTCTTGACATTCTTCATACCAATTATATAGATATCCCAGCCCAGTGCATCCCGCCCCATGAAAACGGGGGTTCCCAATTTATGATTGTCCATCTTGTCATAAAAAGGCACTCCTGCAAACTCAGCAGCAGATGGAACTCGATCATCCGGTAAGTACCCCAGATGTATGGATGCACAAGTAACGGAGGTGTGAGCACCTCCGTAGCAGCAATAAAACAACTTCATTTTTCATCCCCTTCTTTACTCGCTTGTGATGTTCAGCAGTTTGTCAACAGAAACCTTGATTTCCTTCAGGATTGCATAATTTACCATTCTGGAAAGCATGCTGGCATTTGGGGTAACTTCTATAAAACCAGTCCTTAAATAACATTTTCGTAAAGCTGTTATCACGGGAATTGAGTTTTTGTAACAGTACAGGCAACATTCCATCCAGGCTTTCAGCAGAAATCATATGAACTGTTTCATGGACTTCAAAGATATCGCTTATATGCTGAATTGCTCTAACTATCATCTCTCCATGTCGTCTGCAGCCCAATGTGTATATCTCGGTAAATTGTTCATCCATGCCTGTATATATTAAGTTTCCCGTCTGTTCACCATATCTAAGGCACAGCTCATGTTGTGCCCAAATCCAGTCATCCGGAGGCAGCCTGTCTTCCGGATACAAACCCGTATGCAGGGCTGCCATAGTATAAGCTGCATAGGTACCCCAATGGCTGTAATAGATGATTCTCATCAAATACCGTATCTACTTTCTTCCCTTGAATTTGGATCGTAACTCCCTGCCTCCCATACTGATAAATAAGAAAGCTCCAAACCCAACAACCACTATTACAAGCAGCCATATGATACCGCTCCTTCCCCCCGAGCCTTCCGGTTTTGTTTCTGCATCCCGATTAATCGGTGTTATTTTGGTTTCATTGTCATTTGAATCTTCAGCTTCCCTGTCATCATCCTCAGTATCCTGTGAATGTTCTTTGACGCTCCCTCCATACATGCTTTTGGAAATAACTTCTGCCAGATAAGCTGTTGACTTCTGTGCTGCTTTCTTGCTGTTCTCATGGGTTCCCAATTCCAAAAGAAGAGAACGCGGGGACAGTTCCTGATTATAGCCGCCTTTACCAATAAAAATATCCTTAATCAGGCCGGGATATGCCTTGTCAGCCACCGACTTGATCTTTTTGGCCAACTCTTCATTAGCATCCCGGTTTTGATTCCGACGACCCAGTACAATTCGAATCATGCTCATATTCTGCCCATCCACCTTGGTTACATAATGATCTTTGGGCACTGCATCTCTGTGGATATCAAATACCGCCTGCACCGGCATATTTTCCTTTATCAGCTTGATTGCTGTCTGCCGGGAACGTCGATAGGCACCTGCATCGTGAGGATCATGAGATTCTTTCTTAAAGACCGCATTAATGCCCCTCTCCTTTAGATTATCCGCCAATGACTTGGCTACATCATTAATACCGCCATCTCCTTCGGTACTCTCCTCTCCATCCGATGGAACATAGGATTCGGAATTGTGTGTGCAATAAAGCAATATATTGCCATCTTTCTGCTGTGCTGCAGCTATGGAGTCATCTTGTGAAACAGCAGGCAAGGTAATTTCACCAATCAGTCTTGTATGGGCTTCCCGTTTTTTCCTATCTACTTTTGTAACAATGTAATGCTTGTTGTCCCCGCTGATGTATTCGTCATCCACCGAGATCTCCCTTGCCATAACGGTAAGTTCTTTTTTACTGTCATCCATCAATGTATAATAGCCGGGATCAGGTTCAAACCAATCATCAGCCAAAGCTGTATTGGGAATTAATGCCAGTGTTATCAAAACCATCATGAGACAGCCGCTTAATACTTTTTTCATGGTTTATCCTCCTCCCCATCATGGTCTTTCATATCCGGGTTATTATTTTCTTCATGTTTATCTGCCTCTTGCTGTTCTTCAGTTCCTATTTCATTGCTGAACTCGGTAACAAATTCACCGTGGTCGAATCGCATATGTTTTTTGTCCGTACCGCCTTGAAGTCTTTCCCGAAGCTCGCCTATGACTTCTGCCAGCAATACTGCAAGCAGTCCTGAAATAACAACTGCATCCAGTGCACCTCCGGAGCCCAAACGCAGGGGAGCGGGGATCCCTCGAATTATGTTCTCAATTCCCTGAGCCAGATCCGCTAGGAGAACACCCATAATACCAGCAATGAAGGAAGCCCTTCGGGAACGGCCAAATAAGTATGCTGTTATTCCTGCAATGATGCCGTACGTATAATTGGGATCAAACCACATAGTCTCAGGATCATGAGGCAGCAGTCTTCCTGCCAGAAAAATAGCAAACCCTGCCACCAATGAAGCCAGGACGGCTCTAATTTTTTCCTTTGCCGTATCTGCTTTAACAAATAAATAGACTGCCAGGATAAACGGCAGGACAGCTCCCCCCATATTAATGGAGAAGCGGGT
>DIQU01000062.1:0-4096 GCA_002426555.1 Firmicutes bacterium UBA5454
GGATTCACCGTAGCTGTATTTAATCGTACAGTGCAAAAAGTTACAAATTTTGTAGAAGGCAGAGCAAAGGGTTTGAATATCATTGGCACTTATTCCGTAAAAGAGCTGGTGGATTCTTTGGAAAAACCCCGCAAGATTATGCTGATGGTCAAAGCCGGCAAACCGGTAGATGACTTTATTTCACAGCTTGTGCCCTATCTGGAAGAGGGCGATATTATCATTGATGGCGGCAACTCTCATTTTCCGGACACCATCCGCAGAGCCGGGGAAATAGAAGAAAAAGGGCTTCTCTATATCGGTACCGGTGTTTCCGGCGGTGAAGAAGGCGCCCTGAAAGGTCCAAGCATCATGCCCGGCGGTTCTGATAAAGCTTGGCAGTATGTAAAACCAATATTCCAAAGCATTGCTGCCAAAGTAGAAGACGGCTCACCCTGTTGTGAATGGCTGGGCAGTGACGGTGCCGGTCACTTTGTAAAAATGGTTCATAACGGCATAGAATATGGCGATATGCAGCTCATCAGTGAATCCTATTATATAATGAAGCATGCTTTAGGACTATCCGCTAAAGAAATGCATGAAGTATTTGCCGAATGGAACAAAGGTGAGCTGGACAGTTACTTGATTGAGATTACTCGAGATATCCTGTCCAAGGTAGACAAGGAGACAGGTAGACCAATTGTCGAAGTGATTATGGATACTGCAGGTCAGAAGGGCACCGGTAAATGGACCAGTCAGGCTGCACTTGACTTGGGTATCGCAACACCTACCATTGCCGAGGCGGTTTTTGCTCGTTATATATCTGCTATCAAGGATGAAAGAGTTGCTGCTTCCAAAGTACTCAGCGGTCCCGAAGCAAAATTCGAAGGCAACAAAAAAGAATTCATTGAAGCGATTCGTCAGGCTTTGTTTGCATCTAAAATCTGCTCTTATGCACAGGGTTTTGCTATGATGCGGCAGGCTTCTAAGGAGTACAATTGGAATTTGAATTTTGGCGATATAGCACTTATGTGGCGCGGTGGCTGCATTATTCGAGCACAATTCCTGGACACTATAAAGAAAGCTTTTGACAAGGATACAAATCTGGCAAACCTGCTGTTGGCTCCATACTTCAAGGATGTAGTTGAAAAGGCACAGACAAACTGGCGCTTGGTTGTAAGCACAGCAATCAATATGGGTCTGCCGGTACCGGCTCTCAGCTCAGCATTAGCTTATTTTGACAGCTATCGCAGAGAGACATTGTCAGCCAACATGATTCAAGCTCAAAGAGACTATTTTGGTGCCCACACCTATAACCGAACCGACAAGCCAGGTACCTTCCATACAGAATGGCTCACCCCTTCTGATGAAGTGACCAGCGATCCTGTGTAAAATAACGGAAAAATAACAAAAGAAACAGTTGGAATAAAATAACGAAAATAACATTACATCGGTTGATAGTTGCACTAAAACAGCAATCAGCCGATGTGTTTCGTCTGCTGTAGAACGTGTGAAATTAATGGATACAATGGAAGGACGTATGATGGGTCTTAGACAGATGCCTATAGACAATTTTTCTGTATTTTTTCATATTCAAGAAGAACGTGTAATCATTACTAATGTTTTGTATGGTGCAAGTGATATAGCTAAAAGATTACAAGATTCATAACTGCCAAACTTTGTATAGCATAACTTTTACATAAAAGTATAATCAGTCAAGAAAATAGTTGTATATGTGTAGAAAATAAAATCCAGTTCATTTATACTACGTTTATAGAGCTTCCAAAAATGCTTGCTTTAGGTTTAATAATGTATGATGTAAACTGCATTTAATCGAATGTTCATGCGTCAAATGGGGATTTCACCCCTTAACCTTGGAAAACATGAAGAAATGTGAAGGAGGATGTATTGTGAGTCAACTTGCATTATTTGGTGGAGAAAAGACCAAGAAAACGCCTTTTGGGACAGGTAAACGATTTGGACAGGAAGAGTTGCAGCAATTAAAGGAGGCCTTGGATCAAAATACCTTGTTTTACTGGTCCGGAACGAAAGTAAAGGAGTTAAACCGAAAATTTGCTGAAATGTATGGAAAAGACTACTGTGTCGCTGTTTCATCGGGAACTGCCGCCATACATGTTGCCCTGGGAACAGTGGGAGTAACAGCCGGGGATGAAGTCATTACTTCTCCTATCACCGATATGGGTTCGATTATCGGAATTCTGTATCAAAACGCCATACCGGTATTTGCAGACTTGGATCCACATACCTACAACCTTGATCCAAAATCAGTAGAAGAGAAAATTACGGACAGAACCAAAGCCATTGAAGTGGTGCATCTTGCGGGAAACCCGGCAGATATGGACGCTATCATGGAAATTGCCAAAAAGCACAACATAAAAGTAATTGAAGACTGTGCTCAAAGTTATATGTGTAATTACAAAGGCAGACTTGCAGGCACCATCGGAGATGTAGGCTGTTTCAGCTTAAATGATTTCAAACATATCTCAGCCGGCGATGGAGGAATGTGTCTCTTGCCTGATGAGGAGTCTTATGTAAGGGCGTTCCGTTTTGCAGATAAAAACTATAATCGATTCTCCAAAGATCCGGATGAAACCAGAAAAATTGATTTTCTTGCTCCCAACTACAGGATGAGCGAACTTCAGGGAGCCGTAGGTGTGGCCCAGCTGGATAAGCTGGAATCCATTTGTGAGCAAAGGAATATATATGGCGATAGGCTGAGTGAAGGCATCAAGGACTTACCTGGAATCTACATTCCAAAAATAGAGCAGGGAAATAAGAGTTCCTATTGGTTCTATATGTTTAGAATTGACGAAGAAGAAGCCGGCGTCAGCAGAGATGAATTTTCCAAAGCGCTTTCTGCAGAAGGCGTCCCTAACCAGGCAGGCTATATCCCGGCTTGTGTCTATGAGTACGACATGTTTAAGAATAAGAATGCTTACAATGGCACAGACTGTCCATGGGGCTGTAAACATTATGGTAAAGAAATAGAATATTACACCAGTATGTGTCCAACAGCAGAAGAAATTTTGAAAACAGCTATCAGATTGACGGTAAATGAGTTTTATACCATGGAAGATTGTGATGAGGTAATTCAGGCGATCAGGAAGGTAGCGGAATATTATAAAACGGAAAGATGATACGGGATGTACTTTAAACTACCCGTAACCCGTAACCCGCAACAGACCTCCCGTAACCCGTATCTCGTAACTCGTAACAGACCTCCCATAACCCGTAACCCGTAACCCGTAACAGACCTCCCGTAACCCGTAACCCGTAACCCGTAACAGACCTCCCGTAACCCGTAACTCGTAACAGACCTCCCGTAACCTGCAACAGACCTCCCGTAACCCGTAACCCGCAACAAGCCCCAACGTACTACCTAATACAGAAAAGAGGAGTAACCATGATAATTGATGTCCACAATCATCCAGACTGGCATGGTCATGATTTAAGAAGTTTTTTGGACAACATGAAAAGATATAATATCGACAAGACCTGGCTGCTCAGCTGGGTGTCACCCACTGACGAATATGACCCGAACACGATATACTGTCTTCCCGATGCAGGCCCGGGTGGTCCGGTACCGTTTGCCAGATGTCTTTCCTATGTAGAGCGGGCACCGGAAAAATTTGTGCTGGGTTATGCACCGGATCCCAGAAGACCTGAGGCAATAGATCAATTGCAAGCTGCTGTCAGCATTTACGGTGTACGTGTCTATGGCGAGTTAAAATTACGTATGATGTATGACAATCCCGATGCCATACGCATGTTTCGTTTTTGTGGCGAGAAAGGTTTGCCGGTGTTGGTGCACATCGATTACGAATTTAACACTGGTGCCAGATATCCTCGGCCCAACTGGTGGTACGGCGGTGGGATTGATGCATTTGAAAGAGCGATTCAAGCCTGTCCTAGTACTACCTTCATCGGCCATGCTCCTGGATTCTGGGCGCATATATCAGGAGACAAGCAGTACAATAAAGTAAGCTATCCCAAAGGTAAAGTAGAACCAGGCGGAAAATTAATTGAAATGCTGCACAAGTATTCTAATTTATATTGTGATACATCAGCAGGTTCCGGCTGCAATGCCTTAAAGAGGGAT
>DIQU01000062.1:4385-7027 GCA_002426555.1 Firmicutes bacterium UBA5454
GAGAAAATTTATTCGGGCAATGCTCTGCAGTTGGTTCCGTAACACATATTTCACATTCTTTTATAAAAGATCAGCTTCCACTTGTAATAGCAAAGCATTATGAGTGGATTTTTTTGCCTTGATTTTCGCTGAAGTCTTCCATCATTTTTTTTCTGTATTTTTTTCTGTATTTGTTTGGAGTACACCCGAACATAATCTTAAATCTGTGATGAAGTAATGAGATGTGGAATACCCGATAATGTCTGAAATTTCTTCTACTTTCAAATCTGTACTTATCAGCAGGTTGCGGCTATGGTTCAGCTTGAGGTTGGTTACATAATCAATAAAATTTACCCCCGTTTTGTCTTTGAAAATTTTACTCAGGTGTTTCGCGCTTATGCCTAATTCGTTAGCTATGAAACCGAGGGAAAGCTGAGTGTTTTGAATGTTTTGTTCTATCATTTCCTGGGCACTGCTAACCAGAGTATCGCTGGAGGATTCCTTATTGTCTATATTTTCGAATGTATGTTTGATTGTACCAGTAATCCATTGTTCAAACTCAAGGATATTATCTGTGCCATTAAAGCTGTGATCAAGGTCTATTTCTTTACCAACCTGTGTGCATATGAAACTTTCGACTTTTGAAACACAGCTAAGCAGAGAACTATATATTTGATTGTAGCTGTAGCTGCCATCTCTTAGTGTTTGAGTAATTTTACCAAGGTCTTCCACACACCTGCCACAATCGAGACTTTGAAGAGAATTATCCAAATTTTTGAGCAATAATCTTAAAACATGCATAATAGGGCTTGAAAGTGAAGTTGTGTCCGATATCGGCAAAATGATTAAGAAGATACTAAGCAATCAGGATGTCATTACACTGGGATACTCGAACAGCATTGTGTGTTATATCCCTACCAGAGAGGTTCTTATAAATGGAGGCTATGAAAGTGCTTCTTATATAACTGCAGGGCTTGCAGGCCAGTTTTACCACGAAGTTGAAGATATCATAATCGGAAGAGTAGCAGCAATGGCTGTTGAAACAAAAAACTAATTTTGTAAGATAAGTCAATTTTATGATGAATTATGTGTAGAATTTTCCTGGCAGCCAGTGCATAATCATATTGACATACAATTGGGCGCTTATACGAAAGGATGAATAAACTGATTCATCTTTTTATAAAGTAGCATTTTTGTTAAAGAATTACGGTTGAAATTTAAAAGCTTGGGTGAATATCAAAGCTTAAGTATTGAACATATGGGGGTTACAAGATGCAATGTGATTTTGATATATTTTATGAACGTAAGAATACCTGTTGCATAAAGTGGGATTGCACAAGGGAGGTTTTCAACGAGGACGATGTTTTACCGATGTGGATTGCTGATATGGATTTCAGAGCCCCATTGGAAGTAAAAGAAGCAATTGACAAACGAAATAAACATGGCATCTATGGCTATACGGAAAGCATGCCGGCATCCTACTGTGAGGCCGTCATCGATTGGCTTAATAAAAGACACAAATGGTCAATCAGGAAAGAATGGCTGTGTTCTACTCCTGGTGTTGTGTCTGCACTGGGCTTTTCAGTTATGGCATTTACCAAACCCGGTGGTAAGGTAATCATACAGACCCCTGTCTATTCGCCGTTTTACGATGTCATAGAAAACAATGGTCGGCAGATAATAGAAAACCCTTTGGTGCTGCAAAACGGAAGGTATACAATGGATTTTGCAGATCTTGAAAGTAAAATGAAATCCGGTGCCAATATGATGATTTTATGCAGTCCCCACAACCCCGTAGGCAGGGTATGGAGCCGGGAAGAATTAAGCCGATTGGGTGAGTTATGCCTCGAGAACAATGTACTCCTCGTTTCCGATGAAATTCATTCTGATATCACTTATGGTAATTACAGACATATTCCAGCAGCATCCATTTCAGAGGGAATCGCTCAAAATACAATCACTTGCATTGCAGCGAGTAAAACATTTAATATAGCGGGCTTGTCTACTTCAACAGTTATCATACCAGATGATGACATAAGGAAAGTATTTACCAGCAAACTGCATGGTGTTGGGATACATGGATGCAACATATTTGGAATCATAGCAACAGAAGCAGCTTACAGATATGGTGAAAAGTGGCTTGAGCAGCTTTTAGACTACCTCGCGGGAAATTTAAAATATATTATTGATTATTTTAAAATGTATATCCCTGAAATCAAGGTCATCAAACCGGAAGGCAGCTATCTGGTATGGCTGGATTGCCGGAGCTTGGGTCTGTCTTCCGATGAGATTTCAGACTTGATGGTGCATAAGGCAAGAATTGGTCTCAACAATGGAGCATCTTTTGGAACTGAAGGGGAGGGTTTTCTGCGGATGAATTTTGCCTGCCCCAGGTCTGTCCTTAAAGAAGGTATGAAAAGAATAAGAAATGCTCTTAGTTTTGTAAGATAAGTCAATCTAATTATGAAATATGCAAAGATATTCTTGAAAGTTTGGGGTACAATAAGACTAGAAACTGGAAACTGGAAACTAGAAGCAAGAGCCTGGAATCTAGAACCGGAGTCACGCAACTACTAGTATTTCGTAACCCGTAACCCGTAACCCGTAACCCGAAACCTGTAACCCGTAACCCGAAACCTGTAACCCGTAACCCGCAACCCGTA
>DIQU01000062.1:7210-10576 GCA_002426555.1 Firmicutes bacterium UBA5454
CGTAACCCGCAACCCGTAACCCGAAACCTGCAACCCGTAACCCGCAACCCGCAACCCGTAACCCTTAACCCTGAAAGAAAGGAGTTAATTTAGATGACTGATAAAAGCAAATTGGCAATCCATGGAGGAGAACCTGTGTCATTCCGAAGCATTGAGGAATCTATACAAGTACTGGAAAAGAGGTCATTAATATGAGTAAATTAGCATTATTCGGCGGCGAAAAGTCGGTACGAGACGAAGTTGGCGACTTGTTCACATGGCCAATTGTCACAAAAGAAGATGAGGAAGCTGTTATAGAGGTTCTTCACCGAAGAGCCATGTCAGGAACCGATATAACTGAACAGTTTGAAAAGGAATTTGCCAAGTGGCAGGGTACAAAATACGCCCTGGGCTTCAACAATGGCACATCATCACTGCAAGCTGCAATGTTCGCCTGCGGTGTAGGGCTGGGAGACGAGATTATCTGTCCAAGCATAACTTATTGGGCATCTGCTGCACAGGTTTATGCTCTTGGCGGCACCGTTGTCTTTGCAGATATTCACCCGGAAACCCTTTGTATCGACCCTGCGGATATTGAACATAGAATATCCGACAAAACCAAGGCAATCATGGTTGTTCATTACCTTGCACATCCTGCTGACATGGATCCGATTATGGAAATTGCAGATAAATACAATCTCAAGGTCATTGAGGATGTTTCCCACGCACAAGGTGGCTTATACAAAGGAAGAAAGCTCGGCTCAATCGGCCATGCAGGAGCCATGTCACTCATGTCCGGCAAATCTCTGGCTATCGGCGAGGCAGGCATCCTTGTCACCGACGATCTTGAAATATACGAAAGAGCCCTCAGCCTAGGTCATTATGAAAAATTCAATGCAAGCATCCAAACCGAAGCATTAAAACCCTATATAGGTCTGCCCCTTGGAGGCTACAAATATCGTATGCATCAGATGAGCTCTGCAATGGGGAGAGTTCAGCTCAAATACTATGATGAACGCTGTAAGGAAATCAGAAAAGCCATGAATTATTTCTGGGATCTTCTTGAAAACGTACCTGGTGTCCGAGCCCATCGTGTACCGGAAAATTCAAACAGCAACATGGCTGGATGGTATGCAGCACGTGGTCATTATCGACCGGATGAATTGGGAGGTCTTTCCGTAACACGCTTTGTTGAGGCAGTAAGAGCAGAGGGAGTCGACGAATGTTCGCCCGGATGCAATGCAGCTTTGCATACCCACGCACTGTTCAATACCTGCGATGTATACGGTCATGGAAAACCCACAAGAATTGCCAATTCTGCGCAGGATGTACGGCTGCTGGATAATGATCTGGCTGTGAGCGAAAAAATCGGCACACTGACATATGCAATACCGTGGTTCAAGCATTACAGACCGGAGCTCATAGAACAACATGCTGAAGCCTTCCGCAAGGTGTCTGAAAACTATAAGGAATTGTTGGAAGATGATCCAGGGAATCCTCCCAGGCTGGGCGGCTGGCATTTCTTCAAGCATACAAAAAAATAAAACAGACGCTATGATTTGAGACCCGTTGTGGAAATGCCTTCCACCAGGTAGCGCTGGAAACAGAGAAAGATCACAAAACTCGGGATAAGAGACAGCGTCGACATCGCAAACATAGCGCTCCAATTGGTGACCGAAGACGGGTCTGAGAAGCTTTTCAGGGCGATAGATACTGTGTATTTCATTGGGGAATGCAAATAGAGCAACGGTCCCATAAAATCGTCCCACTTCCAGTAAAATGAGAAAACCGTTGTTGTTGCAATCGCAGGGAGTGTCATGGGGATGATGATCTGAATAAAGGTGCGGAATTTGCCGCAGCCGTCGATGTTGGCGGATTCATCCAGTTCCCTGGGTATACCCTGAATAAACTGCATAATCAGAAAGATGAAAAAAGGTGTTCCGAAATAATGTGGAATGATCAGGGGTAGATATGTGTCGATCCAATCAAAGCCAACAAACATGATGTACTGCGGAATCAACAGGATCTGCGCGGGCAGCAGCATCGTGATAATCATTGCAGCGAACAGGATTTTGCGTCCTGGGAAGCGTATACGTGCAAAGCCGTAAGCAACAACTGCTGATGATATCACTTGTCCTATGACCGCCAGGATGGTGACCACGAAGCTGTTTTTAAAGAATGTCGCGAAAGAGACATTTCCAAAGCCCTTCCAACCTTCTACGTAATTCTGCCACATTAATTTCGATGGGATCAGCGATGCCGCGTTTCTGAACACCTCGTCCGCGGGCTTCAGCGAACTTGCCACCATCCAGATGATTGGATATAGCATGACAATGCCTAAAAGTATGATAAACGTATGAAAACTTACCGTCGTAATTTTTCTACTGGTTTTTACTTTCATGACTACATCTCCTATTCTGCCTTGGATTCATAGAAGACCCAATAGTTCGAGGTCTTGAATATAACCATTGTAATAATGCCTATGATAACCAGGCTGATCCAGGAAAGAGCAGATGCATAACCCATCCGATAGTTCATAAAGCCGGTATCATAAATGTACAGCGCATACATCAGTGTTTCGTCAGTCGGGCCTCCACCGGTGACTATATAACTTTGAGTGAACGACATGAACGAACTGATCGTCTGCATAAGCAGGTTAAAAAAAATGATTGGAGACAGCGATGGCAGCGTAATATGCAGGAACTTGCGCCATGCTCTTGCGCCGTCGATGGACGCTGCTTCGTAATAGGATTGCGGGATCTGTCTGAGACCCGCGAGGAATATGAGCATTGGTGAACCAAACTGCCATATTGCCAGCAATATCAGTGTCCCAAGCGCTGTATCCGGAGAGGCAATCCAGGATTTGGCTGTCGTAATCAACCCGAGCGACTTCAAGATGGCGTTGACTGCGCCGGTGCGCCCGAAAATCTGCCGCCACATGATCGCAATCGCTATGCTGCCGCCGAATATAGATGGTAAGTAGTAGAGCGAGCGATATACATTGACACCACGTCGATTACCCTTGAAAAGCATCGCTATAAAAAGTGCAAAGCCAAGCTTTAAAGGTACCTGAAAGAAAGTATAGGTAAGGGTTACCTTTACGCTTTTAAGGAAGCGAGCGTCTTTCGTGAATATGTCCATGTAATTCTTTAAACCAACGAAATTTGCTTCGGTCAGAAGATTGTAGTCGGTCATCGAATAGTAGAGGGAGGAAAGTATCGGATAAATGGTAAAAATGAGAAGACCGACGAGCCACGGGAGAATGAAGAGATACCCCGTGAGGCCTTCCTTCAATTTCGGAGAGAGTCTGGTTCTCTGCCTGGTTAACATCTTTTCCGTCATTATTCGCGTTTCTCCTTTCAGAGACATGCTGGTAAAATGGTACAA
>DIQU01000062.1:10842-16750 GCA_002426555.1 Firmicutes bacterium UBA5454
GGCTTGATTTCAGATTCTGTCACAAGTTGGTTCAGCTGCCTGCCAGCAGAGCATTGGCGTCTGCAAAGAATTTTTCAGCAGCGTCTTCAGCACTAATCTGATCAAACATCACTTGATCATGGTAGTTCTCATAGATCGTAATGATCTCGCCGTCGGTAGGGGGACGAATTGCATCCGGGTCTGCTTCGAGGTGTGGGGCAACCTCGTTTACGTAGTTGATCGTTATTTTAGCATACTCACTGACGGCGTCGCTGTTCATCAGCGCTTCAACAACCTTGCTGTTTCCGGGAACACCACGCTCGGCAGCAAGCTCTAAATTGGCATCTATATCGTTGAGTATGAAGTCGACAACCATCGCACTTGCAGTCTTGTCGGCGTCAGTACCTGTATTGGTCATGTTTATCAGCTGCGAGGGCGTCAGAACAGTGCCCCAGCGGGTTTCACCTTCAAGGTGCGGATAATTTACCAGTGCAAGCGGTTTGCCTGCAGCTTCCATCACTGCAACACCAATATTGGAGTTCATATTACTGTACATCGCGGATTCTCCTGTCACAACGAGGGACGCTTCGGCGGTCGTGATCTCGCCCTGTGTCGCTTGATCGGCGATATATCCTTCTTCCTGGAGCTCCTTTTCCCAGTTCAGATATTCTACCATCAGTTCCTGCGGGAAGTTCAGCTTGGTTTGGTCTTCGTTATACATCGTGTAACCCTGGCTGAAAACATAGTGACGCAGTCCATCTTTGGCATTCATGTTCGGGAAGGTTTGATCTCCGAAAATATCAAGCGCATCTGTAATGCCCTTCACTGAGTTCCTATAATCGTCCCATGTCCAATCCAAGTTTGGCAGCGGAACGCCGGCTTCGTTGAAAAGATCGGGGTCATAGACAATGCAGTGGGCGGCGTTGCCCAGTGACAGCGAGTAAAGCTTGCCGTCGATGCGGGTTGTGTCCACCGCGGATTCGCTCCAGTCAGACAGCTTGATTATGTCATCATCAACGTAGGGCTGCATATCCAGTATCTGATTTGCTTCCGCGTACCTTTTAACATATGCGACACTTTGCTGCCAGATATTCGGCAGCGCATTGGCAGAGGCCTGCGCTGCGATTTTGTCCCAATAACCATCCCAGCCGGAGTACTCATATTCGATTTTAATGTCGGGATGCTTGTCCATGAACATTTCCAAAACTGCGATGGTGCTATCGTGTCGTACCTGAGAACCCCACCATGACATACGCAAAGTCACAGGTTCAAGTTCATCGGTACCGGGTTCAGGTTCTTGGGTAGTGGGTGGCTCTGTCGCCTGGTCGTCGTTTCCAGAGCTGCATCCAGCTGGGAGCGCGATCAGCATGACCACTGCGAGAACCAAAGTAAACGCTTTTTTCATTAGTTAGACCTCCAATTTAGTATTTACTGATAAAACATAATAACTTCATTTGTGTAATAATGTCAAGGAATAGGTTCATGGTATATTATGGTAATTATCTCTCATAAAGAATCCTATCAACAAGCAGGTTTTAGTGCAATGTTAATCCTGCACCTTCCAAACTCACTGCGTTCAAACAGTGGAAGTTACTTAAGGTAAAAAATCACTTGTTAAAAACACACACTTGTCAAAAACCATATTGACAAAATAAACTCATATGATATCATGTAAATATATACTAAACAGGGTTTATAAATTGGTTATATAAATATAATTTATTATTGAAGGTGAGATTTCTGAGGGAAAAGGTTTTTATAGGAGTGGATGGCGGAGGTACGTACACAGCTGCTATCGCCATAACCAGGAACGGCAAAGTACTGAGCAGAATTGTAGGTGAACAGTCAAACTACTATATATCCAATATGGATACTGCCAGGACAAATTTAAAAAAGACAGTTCATCAGCTTATGGAAGAATGCCAAATAGAAGATTACGAATGTATTTCCATAGGCATGTCATCTCTTGACTACGAACCAACAAGGGATTTCATTGATTCATTTGCCAATGGGATCTTCCCCTCCGAAAAGGTGGAGATGCATAGTGATGTTTATATGGCTTTGATGGGAATGACATTGGGCAAACCAGGCGTCATGATAGTCAGCGGTACAGGTTCCATAGGCATGGCTGTCGATCAGATGGGTGAAGTCCATATTGTTGGCGGGTGGGGGTATCTCCTTCGAGATGAAGGCAGCGCTTACGATATAGCAATGCAAGGCATCGATGCCGCCTTAAAAAGTTTTGAAGGAATTGAGGAGCCAACAATACTTGAAAAGAGAGTTCTGGATTTCTTTGGTGTGGACACCCATCGACAGCTGATAGATATTTTTTACAACCCGCCCGTATCACCATCGAAAATCGCAGGTTTTGGCAGGGAGGTAATAGAAATTGCATCTCAAGGAGATAAGGCAGCTATCACTATCGTTGATAAAGCTGTCAAAGCACTTGTAAACTATGCCTGCAGACTAATAGAAAAAGTGGGCAGTGAGGATTCCATCATAGGAATGTATGGCAGTGTACTTCAGAAAAACCCTTATATTTCGAACTCGTTTAAGGAGCAAATCCATGCAATGTATCCAAATACAAGGATCGGATTTCCTGACCTCAAACCGGAAACAGGGGCTGTACTGTATGCCATGAAAAAAAGAGGATATCCCATAAATGAAGAAATCCTGGAAAATATTAAGATAACAATGACAGAGGTGTAAAAAGATGTCAAAGGGCTTGGGTTATATTTCCAACATAGAAAAACTGATTAAAGAAGTAAAGGAAACGCAGGCAGCTGCAATGAAGCAATCTGCAGAAATAATTGCCGAATCGCTGATGAGCGGTGGAATGATCTACGCATTTGGAACGGGGCATTCACACATGCTGGCAGTAGAGCTCTTCTATCGTGCAGGAGGGCTGGCAAGGGTATACCCCATATTGGATGAAGGTTTGATGCTTCATAGAGCTGCAGCAAAAAGCACTTCCTCTGAACGAATGAATGGGTATGCGGAAGCTTTGCTAAATGACTACCCTGTAAAAGAAGGGGATGTAATTATTATCGCATCCAATTCCGGCAGAAATGCCGTAACGATTGAAATGGCTATTGAGGCTGAAAAAAGAGGGCTGAAGGTACTGGCTGTAACCAGTTTGAAGCATTCCAAAAGTGCAGCATCCAGGCATTCCAACGGCAAGCGTTTATTTGAACTGGCTGATGTTGTGATTGACAATTGCGGCTGTATCGGTGATGCATCCATAGAATTTGAAAAAATCGGCAGTGTGGGTCCCACATCGACAGTCATTGGTGTCTTGATACTGCAATCCATTATCTGTGAGGCAGTAGAGATCATGCTGGACAAAAATGTGAAACCAGAGATATATATCAGCAGTAATGTAGGAGACTTTGACAACAACAAAGAATTAATTGAGAAGTATTCCAAACTGATCAAATGCTTGTAAATACTGGTAGAGATACTGTCAAACGGAATGTCGCAAGTATTCTTTTGTGCGCAGTTCAAGTTTATGCAGTATCTGCGGGCAGCATAGAAAAGGAGTCAAGATTTTGAAAAAAATCACTCTAAATTCAATAAGATCTCAAAATATTAAGACAATATTCGATATTATTGTCAAAGAGGGCAGGATAGCGCGAAGTGAGATTGCCAAATTGTCAAACTTGAGTCTGATGACGGTAAG
The DNA here is from genome assembly GCA_002426555.1 of Firmicutes bacterium UBA5454. GTDB lineage: Bacteria > Bacillota > Clostridia > Caldicoprobacterales > DTU083 > UBA5454. The sequence goes on from DIQU01000062.1 coordinate 14,501, forward strand.
CAATATCGTAGATCACCTGGATCGTTTCGATATAATCCTGCATGACAGCAGAGAGCAGACATCCATGGTAGGAAGAAAGGCGGAGCTGCTCTCTATTAACAGTAGTTCAAGGAAGATTGTTATCATGGATCTCACTTCCTTGAAATTCTCCTTTGTCGTACTAAATCTTGATTTATCAGTACACTATACATGCAATAATTGGAGTTACAATCAAAAGGACAGTTACAAAGCTAATTTAGTGAGTTTTCTGTCTTCGATGAAGGAATATTTGGATGTTCATTCTGAGGCTCAGGAAATTATCGGCATAGGGGTTTCTGTACCCGGGCCATATGATGTTACTGATGATATGGTAATAAGCAAGCGTATTAAAGAGCTTATGTACATACCCCTGAAATCTGTCATCAGCAGCATACTTCTTGATGGCAAACCGGAGGACTGTGATATTTTCATTGATGAAGACGTGAAATTCGCTGCTCTGGCCAATATAGTGATGGTTCCCGAATACAGAAACAAAACAGTATTTTACATATACATCGGTGAAGGGGTAGGCGGAGCCATATCCATAAATGGAAACGTGTTAAGAGGCGCTTACTCATTTGCAGGTGATATAGGGCAGGTTCTCGCAGATGACAACGCAAATTTTGAAGAGCGAATTTCCTTGGGAGCTTTTGAACGTGAAGTGCAGGGCAATCCGGACAAATTCAACGAGGAATTTGAAAAATTCTGTAAGTATGTTGCATCAGCCCTCTATAATGTGATTTGGTTCATAGATCCCCATGCAATCATATTGGAATGCGAGTATGCAGGGCTGAATCGTGAAGGCTTTCTGGAAAACCTGAACACAAGGCTTTCACAGATGCTGCCGGAAAAACACGTTGTTCCAGAATTGATTCTATCCAACAGATCGATAAAAGATGCGAATATCGGTGCGGGTATTACACTCAGAAACAGATGGCTGGAAAGTATTTCTTAAGCTGTAACACTTAAACCTTGTCATTCCGAGTTTATCGAGGAATCTTACGTAGAGTAAAAATGTTACAAGGTACTAGCTGTTACTAATAATATGGAAGGAGGATGCAAAATGTCCAAGCTGGCGATAAAAGGCGGCAAAGCTCTCATAGAGAAACCTTGTCCCTCTTGGCCCCAGGCAGGGCTTGGTGAGGCGAAACAACTAAAAAAGGTTTTGTATTCAGGGAAATGGGGAGTATTAGGACCGGAAGTGACGGAGTTTACCAAACGTTATGCTGCATATTGTGACGCAAAGTATGCAGTGGCCTCGTCGAATGGCACAATCAGCCTGGAATTGATCCTGCGTAGTTTGAACATCGGAAGAGGGGACGAGGTGATCATACCGCCTTATACATTTGTTGCAACAGCATCAGCAGTAACTTTTGTCGGAGCTGTTCCCGTATTTGCCGATATTGATAAAAACACCTATAACCTGGATCCACAAAGCATCGAAGAACAGATCACAACCAATACCAGGGCGATTATTGCTGTCCATATAGGCGGCAGACCTTGTGATATGGACGAAATCCTTAAAATCGCAAGAAAGCATGGTCTTTATGTCATTGAGGATGCAGCACAGGCTCACGGTTCTGAATGGAAAGGGAAGAGAGTTGGAGCCATTGGAGATGCAGGGGCTTTCAGCTTTCAAGCCAGCAAAAATCTAAGCTGCGGCGAAGGTGGTGCAGTTACAACCAATCAGGAGGATCTCTTTCATACAGTATGGAGCATCCATCATTGCGGCAGAGAGCATGGTAATGACAGCGGGTACAATCACCCCATTCTTGGCACGGATGCCAGAATGTCCGAGTGGCAGGCAGCAATCCTGAACGAGCAGTTGAATCGATTGGATAAGGATACGGAAAAGAGAATGGCTAATGCCAAATATCTAACTGCCAGGCTTCAGGAACTTGAATTTATAGAAACATTGTATGACGACCCGAGGATTACCCGAAATTCCTATCATCTTTATATATTCAAGTATAAAAAGGAAAGATGCAAGGGCTTGCACAGAGATCTGTTCATAAAGGCACTTATGGCGGAAGGACTTGAAAAATGCGCAACAGGATATTCCCTGCCCATATACAGGATGGAGTTTTTAAATACAGAGGCATTTAAGAAGACCACCGGTTCCACGATTTCATATAAGGATATCAGCAGACCTGTCAACGACCTGGCTGCATATGAAGAAGGAGCCTGGCTGTATCATGCTGTTCTACTGGGCGAAAAAGAGGATATGGATGC
>DIQU01000062.1:17013-21638 GCA_002426555.1 Firmicutes bacterium UBA5454
TCCTGAACGCAGTGAAGGATCTTTAATGTTACAGGTGGAATCAAAATTGATCACCAATCAGGAAGGAGAGAAAACAATGGCTAATTTAGCAATAAACGGTGGCAGCCCGGTGCGAACAGCACCCTTTCCCCAATGGCCTCAAGGCGGAGAGGCGGAGATGCTTCAGCTTGAAAAGGTGCTGAAAGCTGAGCAATGGGGTACTCTGGGAAAAGAAGCTCTGGCTTTCGCAGAAAAGTTCGCACAATATATAGGCGTAAAACATGGAATCTGTGTTAATAATGGAACCGTCAGCCTGGAATTAATCCTTCGAGGCTTGGATATCGGATATGGCGATGAGGTAATAGTTCCTCCATATACCTTCATCTCAACAGCTTCTGCAGTCGCCATTGCCGGAGCAACTCCTGTTTTTGCAGATATCGAAAACGGTACTTATAATATTGATCCAGCAAGTGTGGAAGCCAATATCACAGCAAACACGAAAGCAGTTATCGCTGTGCATGCAGGCGGCAGACCCTGTGATATGGACAGGATAATGGAAATAGCGAAGAAGCATGGAATATATGTTATAGAAGATTGTGCACAGGCTCATGGCTCCCAGTGGAAGGGTAAAAAACTCGGCTCTATCGGTCATGCATCTTCTTTCAGCTTTCAAGCCAGCAAGAATGTGTCCTGTGGTGAAGGCGGAGCAATTATGACTGATGACTTTGAGTTTTTCAAGAAATTTTGGCATTACCATAACTCCGGGAGGGCTTATGAGCAGGCTGGTGAATTAAGCGGGCTGATGCTCATGGGTGCCAACAGCAGATTACCGGAATGGCAGGCTGCTGTACTGACTGTTCAACTGGACAAACTGGAAGAACAGATTGAAAGACGCATGGAAAATGCCGAATACCTGAACGCTGGGCTGAAGCAGTTTGATTTTATAAAATTTCTGGATACAGACGATAAGATAACCCGAAACACCTATCATTTGTATATAATGAAGTACATCAGCGAGAATTTGAAGGGGGTAAAAAGAGAAAGATTCATCTCTGCTATGACAGCGGAAGGAATTCCCTGCAGCAGAGGTTATGTGCCGCTTTATAAAATGAATGCATTCAGTACACCAAATTTCAGAAAGTCCACCGGCAGCAACACGGATTATTCCTCCATACATCTTGAGAATACAGAGAAAGCCTGTAATGAAGAAGCCCTCTGGATGCAGGGCAGCATGCTGTTAGGTTCAAAAAGAGATATGGATGATATTCTGGAGGCTATGGGAAAGATCAGCTGTTATTACAAGAGAGGGAGTCTACTATGAAGATCGGATATGCATCAATCGATATCACACCACCTGTCGGCGTGGAACTCTGTGGATATGGTTATTTTCCAGGACGGAGAGCTGAAGGAGTCACGGATCCCTTATACGCGAGGGCGGTGTCTATCCAACAAGGTGAGAAAACGTTGCTGTTGATCAATTGTGATCTAATCGGCTTGACACAAAAGATTACAGACGGCGTAAAAGAACAGCTTTCCAGGAGACTGAACCTGGACAGGAAGTCAATAATGATATTATGCACCCACACTCACACCGGACCTGCAACAGGAACCTTAATCGCCTGCGGGGAAATGGATGACTCTTACATGGCTTCTTTACCTGGTCTGTTAATACAAGCAGGCTGCGAAGCGAGCAAACACCCTAGAGAAGTGAAAGAGATAAAATATCTAAAGATTCCTATTGAGCCTATAGGATTCAACAGGGTGTTTAAGGGCGGTCCGGTCGATAATAATATAAGGGGATTGGTATTCAACTTTGTCGAGGGCGACCCCCTGGCGATTGTTAATTATGCTTGTCATCCAGTTACTCTTGGTCCGCAAAAACATGTCTCAGCCGATTATCCTGGTAGAGTCATTAAAAACTTATCCGATCATGGATATGACGGATTATTCTTAAATGGATTTTGTGGAGATATAGATCCGGTCTCCAATTTGGATAAATGGGGATCTGGAACCGAGGATACAATTGATGCCTACGGAAAACGGATAGTAAATGCATTTTTGCAGCAAGTCAGCGATGAGACAACAGTAAACGATACAATGACAGCTGATACAGTGATAAACGATATATCGATTAATAATTTGGAAATAGGCGCTTATGAAATTAAAATAGATCTCAAACTCCAGCCCTATGATGATGCAAAAATAGATGAAGAATACAATTTGTTCAAAAAAGGAACAAATGAGGAATTAGCCAAGATATGGGCAGAAACGATGAGGAAATATTTAAATACTGCAGAAAATCCATATATCGAGAGTGTTATTGTTCAAATATTCAAAATAGATAAAATCCTCTTTGTTGGCTTTCCGGGCGAGGCTTTTACTGAGTTGGGGACGATCATTAAAAATTCGCTGTCGGATTATCATGTCATAACCCTGGGTAACTGCAATTCTACTATGAGATACATTCCTACAGAGGAAGATATCATAAACAGGAGATATGCAGGATACAGCTCATGCTTCATATACAGCAGACTGCCACTGGTACCCGGTGAGGGAGAACGACTTGCTCAAATGACGGTTTCATTCATGGAGCTTGTTTGATATAATGTAATAAAGAGATAGAAATAAGCTATGGAGGTGTTCTAGGAAAATGATTATTAATGAAATAAAGGATACAATTAGGGACATAGCAATAAAGTACCCTATCAAAAAAATATCCATATTTGGATCATATGCTAATGGCACAGCAGATAATGACAGTGACGTTGATCTACTTGTGGAGTTCTCAAATCCTTACGTATCTCTTATTTTACAGCATGATATTAAAAGCGAAATAGAAGAAAGATTACAGAAAAGAGTAGACCTGATTCATGCCCCAATAGAAGAAGACTCATTTATTACCATTGATAAGGTTATTGATATCTATGAGCAATAGAGATCATCAAATCACGATGAAGATACTTTCAGAAATCAATGTTTTGGAAGAATTAGTTAAAGAATTAAATTTAGAGAGTTTTTTAGATGATGAGAAAACAAAACGAGCTTGCTGTATGACTCTTATCAACATTGGTGAATTGGTAAAAAATCTTACTGATGAATTTAAGGAGAACTTTGATTTTGTACCTTGGAAATCAATTGCTGGAATGAGAGATGTTGCAGCTCATAAATACCAGACTTTGAAAATGGGAGACGTATGGATTACAATAGAAAAAGACATACCAAAACTGAAGGTTGAACTTAACAGAATTTATCCTGATTAATGTTTTAGCATTTGCACCGTATACTAAATTCTTTCATAATATGTATAAATTCCACTCTATTCGAATCAGCAGATTTGCATAGTTCTATTAGGCATGCAAAATCATGATGCATAAGAATGGAGCGATAACAGGTAATCAGGAGGAGATAAACGTGAAAGAATTGATGCAAATACTATCTATGGATCTCTTCCGAAGTGTTGTGAACAGTAATAGTCTGAAGCTGTGCCAGTTAAATTCGCTTATCAGCCTGCTGTTCAAAGAAGGAGTTCAATTTAATTTGTCATTTACACCGGCAACAGCTGCAAGTGAAGCGACTGCCACATTAACAATATATGTTAATCCCAAAGTGACCATATCACTGAATATTTCCTTTGATACCGGTGAGCTGCTTGGTATTTTTTAATCACTCCAATATTGATTTTGTTAGATAAATCAAGCTTCTGATGAAATATGCAAAGAATCTCCTATAAGTGCAGGCTATAATAATACTAAACTCCAAAATTGCTAACAATAGCAGGAGAAAGCCATAGCAGGAAGAAAAGCTATAATAACGAAGAAATGAGGATCGCAAATGAAAACTACAGTAGTGGAACAGTATTTCAACAAGATTGTGCAGCACCTGGAAATTCTTAAGAATGAAGAATATGAAAACATCTTAAAAGCAGCAGAAATGTTAAAAGAACAAATCAAACAGGACAAATTAATCTATGCCTACGGACCGGGCGGGCACTCGAATTTAGGCTCACAGGAAATATTTTTCAGAGCAGGCGGACTCATGCATGTGAGTGCTATTTTGGATGAGGGCACTTTGCTGAGCAATGGTGCTTTGCGCTCTATGGCCATAGAAAGAACCCCGGGCTACGGGAAAATAGTAATTGAAGATTATAATTTGCAGAAAGACGATTTACTTATTCTGATCAATGCATATGGAATAAACTCAGCTTTAATCGATGCTGCTCTGGAAGCGAAACGCAGGGGAGCAAAAATTATTGCAGTAACCTCGGTAGAACATGCCAGCAATACACCTCCGGATCACCCTGCCAGACATCCATCCAAGAAAAACCTGTTTGAGCTGGCTGATTTAGTATTGGATAGTAAAGTAGTTGTTGGCGATGCTGTAGTTGAAATTGAAGGTCTGAATCAAAGAGTTGCTGCAATGTCCACATTTGCCAATGCCTTCCTGCTAAACTCCCTTGTAGCGGAGACAGTAAAGGCTTTGGTGGAAGAGGGGATTGTACCTCCGATATGGATGAGTGGAAACGAAACTGGCGGAGATGAAGCCAATGAAAAACTGTATGATCGCTTCATCGGCAGGATTAAGAAACTATAATAAATTCTTTATTTTAAGCGAGTGGAAATAATTTTTTTATTTTGCTTCATAAAAAC
>DIQU01000062.1:21736-23216 GCA_002426555.1 Firmicutes bacterium UBA5454
ATAATACTAAAAAGCTGTATAATAGAGACAGGGCAATTCTATAGACTCTATAAATTACGCAACCGAGTTCAGTAAATATTATCTGAAATGAGGGATTCTAAGATAAAAATCAAGGGATGCAAAGGAAATTTCGAACGAGAGCCTTTACTTGCACCTTTTGGATTTAAGGGGCAGTCCATAAGTGAACTGTGGCAAAGCATTGCGTTTCTGGAAAATGAGAACGGAAACCAAGGTCTCGGACTGGGAGTGCAGAGTGTGCTGTGGTCTGACCCCCAGGTGTTAAGTGAGTATGGCAGTGTCGGGGGAGACAGTATAATGTTTCTTCTAACAAGCTATGCTCTAAAAATAATTGAAGGTATGGAATATGATACTCCTATAGATTTGTTAAACCAGGTGCTGCCAGAAGTTTATAAGTTTGCCAAACGTGTTACCGGCATGGATGATCTTAAGGAAACCTTTGTTTTGAATGCGTTGGTTCCTGTTGATTTGGCAGCATGGATGTTGTACTACAAGGAGAATAGCTTTCAGAGCTTTGATGACATGATTCCGGATATCTATAAAAGTTCTCTTTCCCACAAGCAGGATAAACTGGCTGGAATTCCCCTGATCACATATGGAGTTCCCATAGAGGATGTGGCGGAGTTTGCCCATAATGGATACCCCATACTAAAGATTAAAATTGGCTCTGACCCGGATAAGGACAAGGATCCGCGAAAAATGCTGGAATGGGATAAAAATCGAATAACCGAAATTCACCAGGCTGTTAAGGATATTTATACACCTTATACATCTAATGAAAATATTGCTTATTATCTTGATGCTAACGGTCGATACGATAACAAGGATCAGGTAATGGAGCTGCTGGATCACGCAGATAAAATTGGAGCATTGGACAGCATTGTTTTGCTGGAAGAACCTTTTGAACAAGACAAGCACATTGATGTCCGGGATATTCCTGTTAGGCTGGCAGCTGATGAAAGTGCCCACTCAAATCGTGACGTACAAGAGCGGATACAAATGGGCTATCAGGCAATTGCCCTAAAACCTATAGCCAAGACCTTAAGCATGAGCCTTCTGATGGTAAAGACAGCTGTATCTCAAGGAATACCTTGCTTCTGTGCAGATTTAACTGTTAATCCCGTTATGGTGGACTGGAACAAAAATGTAGCAGCCCGCTTGGAACCCTTACCAGGTATGAGTATAGGGGTTTTGGAGACTAACGGGTCACAGAATTACACGAATTGGGATGCCATGGAATCCTATCTCCCATATTCACAAGGATCCTGGGTTAAGATGCAAAATGGTTTATTCCAGCTGGATGATGATTTCTACAAGTATAGTGGCGGCACATTTGAAATAAGTGATTATTATATGTCCCGGGTATGACATAGGGATTGACTTCGAGGTATTGTTACGGGATACGGGTTACGAGTTACGGGTTACGAGTTACGGGATACGAGTTACGGGATACGGGTTACGG
>DIQU01000062.1:23378-31666 GCA_002426555.1 Firmicutes bacterium UBA5454
GTTACGGGTTACGAGTTACGGGATACGGGTTACGGGATACGAGTTACGGGATACGGGTTACGAGTTACGAGTTACGAGTTACGGGATACGGGATACGGGTTACACCAACCGCCTACACAAGGGAGGAAATTCCAATGAAAAAAATTATATTGCTCATGAATGCAAACCAGCGAAAGAAAATTTTCAAAAATGATGATCTGGATCAGCTCAGTAAATTCGGTGAAGTTAGCTGCAATCCGGATGAAAAAGACCCAGACACGGAAAGAGCAAAGGAATTAGTTAAGGATGCCAATATCATTATAACTTCCTGGGGATGTCCTCAACTGAATAAAGAGATACTCGATCAGGCACCTAATGCAAAGCTGATCATTCATGCAGCTGGAAGTGTCAAGGGAATCGTCAGTGATGAAATATGGAAGCGGGGGATTAGGGTTTCCGGATGCGCACAAGCATTAGGAATTGGTGTAGCAGAAACGGCATTGGGCTTTACGATTGCATCCATGAAAAACATGTGGAAATTGGCCCAAAATACCAAGCAGGGTAAATGGACAGAAGGCAGAAATGATGTCAGGGAAGTATACAGCATCACTGTTGGAGTAATAAGCGCAGGTCGTGCAGGTGCTCATTACATCAAACTTATGAAGAACTTTGATGTCAGAGTTCTTCTTTATGATCCCTTTGTAAACGAGAAAAAGGCTGCAGCCATGGGAGCTGAAAAAACTGACTTAAATGAGTTGTTGAAGGAGTCCGATGTGGTATCCATTCATGCACCATCCATTCCTGAAACCTATCACATGTTCAATTCAGAAACACTTGCCTTGATGAAGGACGATGCAGTTCTTATCAATACAGCTCGAGGATCACTCATCGATGAGCAGGCCCTGGTGGCTGAGTTGAAAAAGGGAAGGCTGTTCGCCTGCATCGATGTTACAGATCCAGAACCACCAACCGAAGACCACCCTTTCCGAAGCTTACCCAATGTAGTTATGACACCTCATATTGCAGGAGCTGTAACTAATGGATTAAATCAAATTGCCAAGTATGCCGTAAATGAGATTCGTGCTTATCTAAATGGAGAGGCTATGGATGGTGAAGTCCTGCAGTCCGCAATAAGTAACTTGGCGTAAATTTAAGACTCCAATGCAGCCAAGATTCCTCGATAAACTCGGAATGGCACTATGGTTGTCATCCAGAACGCAGTGAAGGATCTTAATCCAAGATTCCTCGCGAACAAAAAAGGAGTGCTCAAAGTGAAAAAAATAGACATGCACGTGCATACAAGAATGTTTAAAGGAATAACGCGTAAAGGGGCTGATACCACCTATGCATCACCTGAAGAGCTTATAGAGATGTATAAGCCTATAGATGTTGAAAAAGGTGTAATATTGCCCGGTGGTGCAGTAGAATGCGGGTATCAACTCCAATCCAATGAGGAAGTTATGGCTATTGTAGAAAAATATTCAGACAGCTTCGATTGGTTCTGTAACATCCATCCACGAATGGGGGGTAACTCACCGGATTTTGATTTGTCTTACTTTATATCGTATTACAAAGACAGAGGGGCTAAAGGTTTGGGAGAGGTGACAGCAAATTTCTACTTTGACGACCCATTTGCAGAGAACCTGTTCCATCATTGCCAGAAAAATGATATGCCGCTTTTATTCCACATCGCGCCTCAAGTTGGAGGATACTATGGCCTCGTAGATGATTTGGGCTTACCGAGGTTGGAGAAGGCCCTGGCAAAATTTCCTGATCTAATCTTCATAGGACATTCACAGCCATTCTGGGCAGAAATAGGAAATAATACGACAGAAGAAAACAGAAACAACTATCCAACAGGTAAGATACCAAAAGAGGGCAGACTTGTTGAACTGATGCGAAAGTATCCTAACCTGCATGCCGATATGTCAGCTGGAAGCGGTCATAACGCTGTCACCAGGGATCCGGAGTTTGGGTACGACTTCCTCGAAGAGTTCCAGGACAGACTCTATTTCGGCACGGATATATGCGCTCCTGAGAATAAGACTGCGCCCTTCATGCAGCTGTCTCATTGGTTGGATGAAGCAGCGGAATCAGGAAAGATTTCTCGAGAAGCACATAAAAAAATAAGCAGGGAGAATGCGGAGAATAACATAGGAATCAGGTGAACGTGAGAAATAAACAACTCAATATCTCCTGCTTTATATTCTCGTCTATTTGAGCATGTTTAAGTGTCAGGTATGTACAACTGAAAGAATACAGAGGATAAAGTGAACCATAAACCATTTTCTCTGGAGGGAATACTTCCAGCATCTTTTCAACGGCAAACAGTGGTCCTTTTAGGCCGGAAGTATCGAATCTTACATACCTGTGATTATTTATGGCTTCCTTTATGCTTATCAGCTCATTGGAGAACGCAGTCAACAGGATTATTTTGTTATCCGGCACTCTGCCAATAAAAGAACCAACTTCATCCATATGAACCTTATTTGGTCTCACAAGATAATCCGAGCGCTCATCTTCCATCCTTATAGTCAAGAACAATGGAATATTATAGTCAGCTAATACATGGCATAATTCCTTAAGCTTGCTGTTAGCTAACGAATATCCATGATACCCGGGATAAATTCTTACTCCCTTTATACCAAACTTTTTTATGCCGTCTTTCACATCCTGTACGAACTCGGGCAGCATGGGATTGATGGTGAGAACATGATGGTAGTTGCTGCCCTTTATTATCTCGTGCAAATCTTCATCGCCTTCAAAGGGGTCATTGTAGAAGATGCTGTCCAGGGATGAAACATATCCACTTGTTATGCCATTCGCCTTATGAATTTTTTGTACTTCTTCGAAAGTGTTTTTATATAACTTCCTGAAGGGCCAATGTCCGACCAGGCAATTTACGTCTACAGTGCTCACAGAATTCTCCCCTTTCGATCAAGTATTTTCAATGTGTTTCCCGAATAGACAAGTTGTTTTTCCTCTGAAGTCAGGTCCGCATCTTCAATCTGACCAAAGTTTGTAAAATAGGACCCTGGCATATCTGTTCCAAACACAATCCGATCAGTACCAATCAATTTTTTTGTATAGTCTACATCATCCCGTCGGAATATAGAGCCTGAAATGTCAACCCATACATTGGGACAGCTTCGAATGGATTTTATGCCATTGTATGCATTTCCACCAAGATGAGCCATCAACAGCTTTGCTTCTGGATAACGCCGTGCTAGATTGGCCACGTGGGAACCAATGGATTCATTATCCAGCTGGCCAACGGCTTTATGGAAAGCATGTATAAGAATCGGGATGTTGTAGCCTATACATTTCTCTACCAGCGGAAAGACTTTCGGATCATCGCAGTATGCAGCTACCCACAGCTTCATACCTTCCATATCTTGCTCTTCTATGCCTTTTTTCAGGACATCCAATGCATCTTTGTTGGATGGATTTATATAGCAGAATCCTCCAATGATATCCGGTTGTTCCTTAATAAATTTTGCAACCTCGAAATTTAATTCAGAAATCTCTGCTTCATCGGGATAATAGGATTTCAGTGCGGATACGTAAATTCTATAAATATCGTACAGTTCTGCTGCTTTCATAAGTTCCTGTTTATCCGACTCATATCGGCCTGCCCATATATGAGTATGAATGTCAATAATCATAAGCAAGGGCCTCCCTTTCGTAAGGTCTTTCTTACACCGACATTATATACCAAACCAGCATTGGCTTCCACACTTCTTCTATAATCTGTAATACCGTTGAATGAATCAGTGCGTTGAAAGAATCAATTAGCATTGAGATTGTTACAGTTATGTAATATAATTCAACTAGAAACTAACGGTGTAAAATATGGTTCATGGACACATTAAGCAATTCACTTGGCTCAGCAGCTATTAAACTTTACTGAAAGACAACGGCGGGAGGTATTCAATTGATCGACTATACGAAAAAACTAAGAGAAGAAAAAATGAAGCTGTTTAAGGAAAACAAGGTTGTCAACTGGCACGAGCATGTATGGGATGATGATGACGGAAAGTTCGACGCGCAGCAAAGTGACTTGCTTGTAGAATCTGCTCGCAGGGCTTACATGGATGTGCTTGTATGTTCTCTGCCTGTGTCTGGCGGTTCACCTGATCCGGATGTAATACGCCGCAAAAATAACATCATTGCAGAAGCCGTGGACAGGCATCCGAATATCATTAAGGGAATGGCTTTTGTGAACCCTGGCTACAGCAGGGAAGCTGTGGCTGAAATCGAAAGATGCGTAAATGAACTGGGTATGATAGGCATCAAGCTGTATAACCAGTATTTCATTTCGGATCCCGTTCTTCACCCGGTAATAGAAAAATGCATCGAGCTGGACATCCCAATTCTGGAGCATGCCGGCAAACAAATGAGCCTGCCCATTGATCAGCCGTTCATATCCGACGGAACTCATTTTGCGAAAGTGGCTGAAAAATACCCCGAGGCGGTTATCATCATGGCCCATATAGGAGGCGGAGGCGACTGGCAGTGGTCACTGAAAGCAATCGCTGACTGTCCCAACATCTATACCGATATCAGCGGCAGCGTATATGATGAGGGTATCATAGAACAAACCGTATCTTATCTAGGGGCTGAAAGGGTTTTATTCGGCACCGACGGATCCTTTTCCCAGGGTATCGGAAAAATACTGGCAGCGAACATCTCGGAGAAAGACAAAATTGAAATACTCAACAACACCAGATTTTCAAGATACCTGGAAAGGGGTGCATACTAATGTTGATTGATATCAATACCTATATAGGTCATTGGCCTTTCAGACAACTGAGAAACAATACAGCCGCAGGTCTGTTGCCTAAAATGGATGAATACGGAATAGATATGGCAGCTGTCTCCTCCTTGAACGCCGTGTTTTATAAGGACACTCAGGAAGGGAACCGGGAGTTGATAGAAGAAATTCAGGTCAATAAGGCTCAGGATCGCTTTATTCCTTTTGCAGTTATAAACCCAAAGTACAGCGCATGGGAAAAGGATTTAATATACTGTGTTGAAAACATGGGTATGAAGGGCTTGGAGCTGTATCCATATTACCACCGCTATGCTCTAACAGAACCCGAATCAGTGGAATTGGTTAAGCTCGCAGGAAAGATGAACATTCCTGTGCACCTGCCTTGTTCCATTGTCAATGTAAGACAGCGTCACTGGATGGATACCAATGACAACTTGAAATATGACCAGGTTGAAAAGTTACTAGCTCTATGCCCGGATACTGACTTCATCATAAGCAACGGTCCTTCTCATATGATAGCCCGGCAGCTGAAAAAGGTTTCCAAGGAAAGAAAGGGCAGGGTCTATTATGATTTCGCTCGGTTGGATGTATTCGTACTGAGGGCTCCAACGAGTGCTTTTAATGCCCTGGTTCAGGATGCAGGTATCGATCATATTGTATTTGGCTCAGTTTTGCCCTTCCAGTATGCAGATCCGCAATTTGTCAGGCTGACGTATGCAGGCTTGAGCGAAGAGGACATGGATAAAGTTACATCCGGTAATTTGAAGAAGCTGTTTCAGCTGTAAAACATACGACAATATGCAGTGTACATAATAGCATTTTTACCATCAAAGCCAACCCTTCCAGGTTGGTTTTTAGTTGACAAATGCTGTCGCATATTGTAGAATATTAAATGTATATAGGCATAAATTGCTCAACAAGAATTTAAATTGATTGTTTACTGTATTTGCCTATCATTTTATATTGTACAATAGTAAGCAATATGTATGAGCTCTGAAGTAATTGCATCATAGTTTGATATCAGGGTTAATACATAGGAATGGGAATGAGGGGCAAATGGAAGAACTGGATATCAGGGATATTATACATATCATACGAAAACATTTTCGGATCATTGTTCTCACAATTTTATTGTTTGCTTCAGCTTCCGGCATAATCAGTGTCTTCTTTTTAGATGATGTATATGCCTCATCTACTACTCTCATTGTCAGCAAGCAAAATCAAAATTCAAATGTAAACGAGATTCAGCTCAGTGATGTAAACCTGTCCAGAAATCTGGTTGACACCTACAGTGTCATTATAAAAAGCAACCGGGTTTTGGAAAACGTGGTCAGTGATCTTGGTCTGAATATTAGCGTGAACACATTGAAGTCCAAAATTAACGTCAGTGCAGAAGGCAATACGGAAATTCTGCGCATTACGGTGGAAGATCTCATACCCGAGCAGGCAAGGGACATCGCTGATTCCACAGCTGAAGTATTTATTAGTGAAGTAAATAAACTTCTGAATATGGAAAACGTCCAGGTCATTGATACCGCAAGGGTTTCCCAGATTCCAATACGTCCAACCACAGTGAGAAACTGCATTATTGCAGCATTTCTCGGTCTCATGGTTGGTCTGGGGATTATATATCTCATAGAATATCTGGACAACACCATCAAAACACAGGAAGATGCTGAGGAGTTCCTGAAACTGCCTGTAATAGGAAGAATCCCCAACTTTGATACTAAAAAATCCAAAAAGAAATCAGCTGACCGTTCTCCAAGGCTGGCAACAGGTGCAGCAACCAGAGCTCCTGTTACGGAAGCCTATAAAACACTGCGCACCAATATCCAGTTTTCCAACGTGGACAATAACTTGAAAGTGTTAATGGTAACCAGTACTTCAAAGGGCGAGGGCAAATCCTCAACTGCAGCCAATCTGGCGGTTTCCATAGCCCAGTCCAATAAAAAGGTGCTGCTCATAGACTGTGATCTGCGAAGTTCAATCGTTCACCGGATTTTTCATCTTCTGAATGAAAAAGGGCTGACCAATATCCTGGTGGGGGAGGCTGAGCCAAGCTCAATAGTCAACAGTGGAGGTATTTCCAACCTCCATATAATAAGCGCCGGACCCAAACCGCCCAATCCGTCCGAACTTCTTGGTTCCACAAGGATGCAGGCATTTTTGCAGCAGGCAGCCGAAATATATGACATGATTATTCTGGATGCCCCGCCAATAATGCCGGTCTCCGATGCTTTAGTGTTGTCCAAATACACGGATGGTGTGGTATATGTGGTCGGTTATGGTGATATAGCCCGGGAGATGGTCATACGTGCAAAGACAGATTTGGAGAAGGTAGGAGCTAAAATCCTTGGGTCGGTTATTAACGATATTCCTCTTGATACCTTGGTTGGCTATGGGAGTTACTATTACTATTATGGCAGTGACAGCGATGGGAAAGGCAAAAAGGGGAGGAATAAAAAGAGAAGGGCTCAGCATAGTGCTTGATCTTCATTGTCACCTGTTTCCGGATATGGATGACGGTCCTGCAACCATGGATGAAACCTTGTCCATGTTGTACATAGCAAAAGAAGAGAATATTGACCTAATAGCTGCCACTCATCACTATATGGAGGAACAGCAGACTGTAGCAGAATACCTGGCTTCGTGGGAAGAAAAGCATAAACAGGTGCAGGAATTCATCAAGGCGGAAGATATTGACTTGGATATTGTTATGGGTGCTGAAGTCCTGATAAGCCCTTTCCTTGCTCAATTGGAGGGATTGGAAAGCCTTTGCATCAACGGCAGCCGATATTTATTGGTAGAGCTTCCCATGCTGGATATCCCGCAATATACGGAGGATGTAATATATGCTTTGAGGTTGAAGGGAATTACCCCGATTATTGCCCATCCGGAGCGTAACCATTGTATTATTAAAGACCCCAACCTGCTTCATTCTTTAATTGAAATGGGAGCTTTGGGTCAAGTCAATACCAGTAGCATTACCGGCTTGTATGGCAGAAAGATAAGGAAATGTGCTCGGATTTTGTTAGGGCACAACATGGCTCATCTGATTGCCACAGATGCACACTCACCCAGGACAAGGTCTCCTCGATTCAAAAAGGCAGTAACTCAACTGGAAAAGTGGTTTGGCAGTAAATATTCCCAGGTGTTGCTCTATGAGAACCCGATATCGGTGCTGAATGATGTTTTATTCATCAGAGAGCCGCCAATAAAATCAGGATAGAAGCCTTTGCTGTTTCGGCGCAAGGCTTTTTAAAATGAGGTTATAGATTTACAGCAGGTAATATCGCATGTGAGTGGGGTGTATGGCGAAGCTATGTCAGAAAGGGGGCATGATATACATGATGACCACTAAGTTAAGAAGGGCCTTTTTAGCAGTACTGGATGGTATTATTATTTATTTATCTTATTTTGCAGCTGTCCTATTAAGATTTTCAGGAAATATAAATGGTGAAACTTCTGTAAAGTATTTAAACAATCTACAATCAATAATCTGGTTCTATGCTATAATGATTAAGGGGTTTATCAC
>DIQU01000006.1:0-3878 GCA_002426555.1 Firmicutes bacterium UBA5454
TATTAAAAATGGGTACAAAGCAAAAAGCTCTTTCCGAATATGACTTGAAAAAATACCCCGCATAAGATATAATATTGTTGTTTTATTGGCAATATTTTCACAACAAAAGTTTATCAATATTAAACTTTGCCAACCAGATTATTCATTTATGAAAACACCCATAGGTATTGGTTAAATATGGAATGATAATCTTTAAACAACTGTGGCATCTTTGTAATGTGTGTATCTTTTTTAATGTAATCCTCATGATTTGCATTAGAATTTTATTAAAGCAATTTGAAGAAAGTGGTGAAGAAATGATCAAACACAAGAAATTACAGGCATGGGTAGATGAAGTTGCTGAAATGTGCCAGCCTGATCGAGTCTACTGGTGTGACGGTTCGGAAGAAGAAAATGACCGTCTCTTTGATGAAATGGTTGAATCTGGGGCGGCTACACGTCTAAATCCCGAAAAGAGACCCGGATCCTATTTATTCCGCAGCCATCCATCTGATGTTGCTCGAGTCGAAGACAGAACCTTTATAGCTTCTAAAAAGCAGGAAGATGCAGGTCCTACAAACAATTGGGTAGATCCTGCCGAACTCAAAGCAACTATGACAGAATTATATACCGGCAGCATGAAAGGCAGAACTATGTATGTAATGCCGTTCTCCATGGGGCCTATTGGGTCACCGATTTCAAAAATAGGTGTAGAAATAACCGACAGCCCTTATGTTGTTGTGAATATGCGAATAATGACCCGAATGGGCAGTGCTGTTCTTGATTTTTTAGGTGAAGACGGAGAGTTTGTTAAATGTCTGCATTCAGTGGGAGCTCCTTTGGAAGAAGGTCAGGAAGATGTGGCGTGGCCTTGCGCACCAATGGAACAGAAATACATCAGTCACTTCCCCGAAGATAAAGAAATCTGGTCCTATGGTTCCGGCTACGGTGGAAATGCTCTTTTAGGGAAAAAATGCTTTGCACTTCGAATAGCTTCCGTCCAGGCACGGGAAGAGGGTTGGCTGGCTGAGCATATGCTTATACTAGGTCTTACTGATCCAAAAGGCAATAAGAGATATGTTACAGGCGCTTTCCCAAGTGCATGCGGGAAGACCAACCTGGCAATGTTGATTCCTACTATACCCGATTGGAAGGTCGAAACAATCGGTGATGATATCGCATGGATGAAGTTTGGAGAAGATGGCCGTTTATATGCTATTAACCCTGAAGCTGGTTTCTTTGGAGTTGCACCGGGAACATCCATGGATTCAAACCCCAACGCTATGCACAGTATGTCCAGGAATACAGTATTCACAAATGTTGCACTAACTGATGATGGTGATGTTTGGTGGGAAGGCATCGGTTATGATGCTCCTGATCATCTTATCGATTGGAGAGGTAATGACTGGACACCTGATTCAAAAGAAAAGGCAGCTCATCCAAACGCGCGTTTTACAGCACCTGCAAGCCAATGTCCTGCCATAGCTCCTGAGTGGGAAGATCCTGCAGGGGTACCTGTTTCTGCCATGTTAATAGGTGGGCGCCGCCCCAGTACAATTCCACTGGTTCATGAAAGTTTCGACTGGAATCATGGTATATTCATGGGCTCCATAATGGGTTCTGAAATTACAGCTGCAACAATTTCTGATAAAATTGGTCAGGTTCGTCGAGATCCTTTCGCGATGCTGCCGTTCTGCGGTTATAATATTAACGACTATTTACAGCACTGGATGGATATTGGAACCAAAACAGATGCCGATAAACTGCCAAGATTATACTATGTAAACTGGTTCCGAAAGGACGAAGACGGCAATTGGCTGTGGCCTGGTTTCGGTGAAAACAGCCGTGTATTGAAATGGATTGTTGAAAGAGATCTGGGCATGGGAAAAGCAGTAAAGACCCCTATTGGTAACATGCCCACAGTTGACGCTATCGATACTGATGGACTAGACGTAAGTGATGCTGATATGAAAAAACTGCTCACTGTAAATAAAGAACAATGGCTAAACGAAGTTGCCTCTATCAGAGAATATTATGCTACACTTGGTGATAAGCTTCCAGAGGAAATGACTGCACAGCTGGATGCTCTTGAGGAGAGACTGAAAGCGTACTAGGATCTTGGGTATGACTCTGGAGTTTGTTACGAGATACGGGATGCGGGATGCTAGTAGTTGCGATGTCTGGGCTTAGCTATAGGGTTAACGCTTTGAGTTTGTTACGAGATACGGGATGCGGGATATTAGATGCGGGATACGGGATACGGGATGCGGGATACATGTAGAAAACGAAGCATGACCATACTACTCGTAACTCGTAACCCGTAACAATCAGCCTTTCGTACTACCCGTAACTCGTAACTCGTAACATAATAAAAGAATTCAAAATGCTGCAATCAAAATTGTTTGCAGCATTTTTCTTTTTCTGCCTTTTGCAGCATTTTCTTTTATCACAGCATACCCATGGCAAATAGTTACAGCTCGCTGTACTCTTGCATTACAAGGGTCAATATGTTATTGTTTATATGTTACATTCCAGCTGATTCATTGATAATTTAGTTTATAGCGATAGGAGAAATGCATGAATTGAGTATATATAAAGATAAAGATAGGAGAAATGCATGATAAGTAGTTTTAAGGAAATGGGTTTAAGCGAGCCCCTGCTGAGAGCCTTGAAGGATATGGAGTTTGATGAACCTACCGAGGTCCAGATAAGAGCAATACCCCATGTTTTAAACGGAAAAGACGTTATCGTCATGTCCAAAACAGGCAGCGGAAAAACTGCTGTTTTTGGCATGTCCGTGCTTCAACTGACCAATCCGGCTGATTCAGGCCCTCAATGCCTTATCTTGGAACCTACAAGAGAATTGGCGGTTCAGGTAGACCATGACCTTAAAAAAATGGCAAAGTATGTCCCCCACTCTTCCACTGTTGTATATGGTAGGCACAATTTCAAAACCGAGATGCGTGCCCTAAGTGAAAATGTTACCTTTGTTACAGGCACTCCCGGTCGTGTATATGACCACATACAGCAGAACAATCTAAAAACAAGGAATATTAAATATCTGGTACTGGACGAAGTGGATCGCATGATGGATATGGGATTCATTGATCAGGTTCGGCGGATTATTCGCACCTTGCCCCGAAATCGGGTAACGCTTCTGTTTTCTGCAACCATTCCGCCTGAAATCACCCGTTTATGCAGGCAGTTTATGAAAGATCCGCTTACCATTCAAATTGAATCCGAGACCCTTACTGTAGATACCATTGATCAAAAGTATTATCGTGTGGAAAGAAATGAAAAACGCACACAGCTGAATCGTATATTATTGATGCAACAACCGGAAACCTGCCTGATTTTTTGTAATACCAAGGCAGCTGTGGATCAGGTTCAAAGCTTTCTTACTCGAAAAGGTTATGCAGCACGTGCTTTGCACGGAGACATCCCCCAAAACAAGCGGATGACCAACATTCAGCAATTTAAAAAAGGAACATACCATATTCTGGTTGCCACGGATGTTGCCGCAAGAGGAATACACATAGAAGATTTGTCTTTGGTTATAAATTACGATGTACCGCTGGAACTTGACAGCTATATACACCGAATTGGACGTACAGGCCGGGCAGGTCATGATGGACAAGCCATATCGCTGGTTACTGGGGAAGATATTATGACACTATATGCAATTGAAGAGCGTATAGGAACCATGATCCCGGAGGCGAAGCTTCCCACTGATCAGGAACTGGCTGAGCAAAAGGAGCAATCTAATGCATGGATACAAGCCCATGCATTACGAGGTCAACCTGGTAAGCAATCAGCATCAAGAAAAAAACGCTCTCAGAAAAAACCCTATCAAAAGGGCGGAGCAAAAAGGCAAAATCAATCCTGGAATCAACGTAAGC
>DIQU01000006.1:4171-10529 GCA_002426555.1 Firmicutes bacterium UBA5454
CAGCTGTTCAACAGCACACTCAGAAAGCTAAAACTGCACCAGCTGTTCAACAGCATACCCCGACATCGACAAGTGCTGATAAAAAATCTTTTATGAAACGAATTCTCGGAAAAATAATTGGAAAATAAGGCAATAGATTGATCTCATTGTATATATGTTTATTCTGTTCAATGGAATGGGGTTTAAAATAATGAAAATAATTGATCAAAACAAGATTAAAAAAATTCATTTTATCGGCATTGGTGGTACAAGCATGAGTGGATTAGCGCATATTGCGCTCAATAAGGGCTTTCAAATTTCCGGCTCTGACATGCGTCCCTGTGCTTATACCGAAGAGTTCGAAAAAGGAGGTCATCATATATCTATTGGGCATAGCGGTGAAAATATACCCAGCGACTGTGACCTTGTTGTATATACTGCAGCCATAAACAACAATAATCCTGAAATGGTAGAAGCAGCTAGACGGGGACTGCCTATCATGCAGCGAAAAGAGTTCCTGGGTTACCTGACAACAATTTATCCCAACACTATAGCTGTATCAGGCACCCATGGAAAAACCACAACTTCGTCCATGATTTCCATGATGCTGCTTCACGCCCATCTTGATCCGACCATCAGCGTTGGTGGCACCATCCCCGAAATTGACAGCAATTTCAGAGTAGGCAGCAGTGATTATTTTGTTACGGAAGCCTGTGAGTTTGTCGACAGCTTTCTATACTCCAGACATCGAATAGCAATCATTCTAAATGTTGAAGAAGACCATCTGGATTATTTCACAGGAGGAATTGAGCAGATCCGCGCTTCTTTTTTAAAATTTGCTCAAATTGTGCCTGAAGATGGTTTATTAATTCTAAACGGTGACGATAAAGAACTGTCTTTTATAAAAGATAGGTGCAAATGTCAGGTGATCACCTTTGGGTTCAACCCGGGTAACGATTTCCGAGTAATCAATATACAATATAATTCGATGGGCTTACCCAGCTTCGATATCTATAAACATGGAAAGTTCTATGGGCATTTCAAGCTGATTATTCCAGGACTTCACAATATACAAAACGCCCTTGCATCTATTATATGCGGTGATTATATCGGCATTTCAAAGGACAGCATGCAGCAAGGCTTCATGTGTTTTCGCGGAGCAAAACGCCGTTTTGAACAACGAGGTTATGTAAACGGAGTTAGAGTTTTTGAAGATTACGCCCATCACCCAACAGAAGTGAAGATAACAATTGAAGCTTGCCGAAATTACGAGCACCGCAAGCTGTGGGTTGTATTTCAGCCTCACACCTATTCCAGGGTATATTACTTCTTTGATGAATTTGCAGAAGCCTTGGGAATATGCGACTTTTTAATAATGAATGACATTTATTCGGACCGTGAAGCCAATGCCTGGGGTGTATCAAGCGAAATGCTGGCAGAAGCAGTAAAAGAAAGATACGGAACAGCTTCCACATGCATCAGCAGCTTCGAGGATATTGCCAATTTTTTGGTTGAAAGGGTACAACCTGGGGACTTGGTGCTGGTTGCCGGATCACAAAGCATAAACCAGGTGGCCTTCATGCTGGTGGATCGACTGAAAACCCTGGTTCTGGATGATATCGCCGCAAGTGTAGAGTGAAAATAATTAAAAATGACGTCAACCAAATTCAATAGTTGACGTCATATTAATGGAGTTATTTCATTTTATTGATGGCATTGGTTAATGATTGGATGGATACCGTAAGGGATTCCATCTTTTTTTCGATTCGTACCAACAGATAAACTGAAATAACAATGGGGAATCCTATATCAGCAATCATTCCCAATATTGGTTCCAATCCTTCTCCCTCCTTCCGAAATCAATTTACTTTATCTGTCAAACTCTACAGTGAAAACAGGGGAGCGGAATTTGCCCCCCTTTATTTATGCTAAACGAATACAATAGGTTCTGTCTGGGTTGTTATGACCTGAGCCTTGTCGATTTCAGCTACCCCGCCTGTTACGTCAAAGAGATTCTTGCTGATTACCAAATTCATGGCATCCTGGACTTCGGATGGCGTCAAGTCCTCTTTGGGGTTG
The DNA here is from genome assembly GCA_002426555.1 of Firmicutes bacterium UBA5454. Taxonomy (GTDB): domain Bacteria; phylum Bacillota; class Clostridia; order Caldicoprobacterales; family DTU083; genus UBA5454. Next base: position 6,230 of record DIQU01000006.1, read on the forward strand.
TTCAAGGTCAGTTTATAAGTCCTTCCTGCACCGGTTAGGAAGATCATTTCCAACATAGTCTCCATTCTATTCTCACCTCCTTCTCCCTGTTTGGGTCAAATTCCGCGTAGGTTTATACTACATCTACTAAATCAGCCTGGGATACCTTGCGGACGTAATTAACCGGGTAAGTCTGCAAATCAGCTAATCCGATTGCCACATCATAAATGTCCTGGTCAGAGCTGTTCGTTTTGATATTGCTGAGAGACTTGGAAGCAGTAAGCTTCTTCTCATTTTCGTCAGTACCAAGGTCAAACTGAATTTGAACCCTGGTGCTGTAAGGTCTGTTTTCCAATGCCATGGATTGCACCTCCTTCCTGTTGAACTGTCAAGGCTGGATATCCGTTTTGCCTTACACTAAATAGAATTCAACAGGAAATGAAAAAAGGACACCTTTTTTTGATGTCCACGGTTGATTACCATTAAACATGCTCCCTAACCGGGTTTCAACAAATAAGTTTGCTAGAAAAACAAACTTATTAAGAAAAATATTACAGTTTCCTATACAATCATACTATCGAAGGGTGGATTTTGCAATACAATAACTTTCATACAAACTTTGCCAGTTCGAAAAGAAGCCGTCTTGTTGATAGCATGTTGGCTTGCCGCATATTTCACAGAAACGGGCATAAGCGAGGTTGGCATAGGAACAAGCACAGCCATTGCTGCATAGATTAAATATGCTTGTTTGACAGAAGGAGCAGTTTTTTCCTTTAATGCTGTTTAATGTATTATGACAATTTGGACAGACAAGTGAACGTTTACAAGAATCCATAGCTATCTCATCCGGGTAATATATACGGCGAACTCCAAGCTCTCCTTTACGAAGAACCCGGCTGCAAACGCCGCAATGGGATGCAAAAGAAGAAAAACGGATATTACCGCATTGTGTGCAGCTTTTTATCTTGCGCGACAAAATGAGGTCGGCTCTGTTCAAACAATGCAGCCTGGTTGTCAAAGCGCTGTTTGAAACGTTCAGCCAGGATGCCACTGTCTCAAGTGAATAATAGTTGAAGGAACAGACCAATTCCCGGGGCATAAGAAGTCGTGCAGCGAACTCATCGGCTTCCAAATCCTCTATGTGGGTTTCGGTGTCTGTCTTGGAATCCTTGGAAAGCAACAGATGCTCCAATACAATATGACCAATTTCATGGGCAGCTGTAAAGTTAAGACGTCGATCGAAGGATTTTTGAAAGGGATAACGGAGCTTTTTCCGGTTGAACCAAATGGAATACTGTCTGGTTCCTGATTGATATTGAGTGACTGCATCCACTCCTTCAGACAGATCATTGAGAACAGCTATCTTCTGAATTCCATATCTGCCTGACTCTTTGATTTGACGCAATAAAACCACACAATCCAAAGGCCATTTGTAAATTCGATTCTCATCGATAAATTGCCTTAAACGCAAGTCAATAAATTCGGATCTGTGAATGGGCATAGGAGCTTTCTTCATATTATAGCTTATGGCTGTCATGTTTTTTCACTTGATTTTCTCAGAAGGGAGTTGGCAATGGCTTTAATGGCATCCATATCTTCCCGGGAAAGCTCCCGTGAGACCCGGTAGGCAATATTAGCCCAATCGCCGTCGCTCTCCTGCATCTCCTTTGCCTTTTTTACTATATCAGCCAGCTTCCCTTCTTCATCCATGAATATGTGCTCTGTATAACCCTTGTGATTTACCATTTCCTCAAGGTAGCCTGCTTCCTTCATTAAAGCCTCATAAGAGATATCCAAGTGAGGTGCTATTGCCTTAAGTAAGGCTGGTGATGGTTTTTTTCGATCACCTGATTCTATTTTGGATATTTCTCCGTTGCTGAACCCTGACAGGTCTGCCAGTTCTTTTTGGGTAATTCCTTTTATTCTTCGCAGCATATTAAGCTGTTCACCAAACTGCATCTAAGCCGCCACCCTTCTCCTTCTACATGAATTATGCAATGCGGAATCTGTCTGTTGAATTTTCCGTTTGGAAATTATTTAATAAATTTTCTAAAAACGTTTGACAAATGGAAAACCCTTTGCTATAATCTAAATACCCGAACACCTGTTCTTGTTTATTATATCGAAGCTGCTCTGGAAATGCAAGTAAAATTTTGCAGAAAATTTTACAGAATCAATTAAAACTAATGATAACGAGGTGAATGAAATGAAAAACAAGACATTGAGCCCTACAAGGGTGTATCACAATACGGAATTGCTTCTGGAGAACTATCGCAACCTTATCTGGCGATCGGAAGAAAGCTTTGAGAATGTGGAAAATACCGTCTATTATATGGGCGGGCGTCATTTATCGAATATCTTCCGCCTTCTTTCCATGGAGCTTGACGAATATGATAACAAGCACAGTCGAACAGCTGTAGAAGAAAGGCTGTTCAGCCTTCAGGAATCGAAGCTGATTGTTGATGTCATTGACAAGGCAATGCTAAAGCTGAAGAGCTACCCGACAAACGGGGAAAGGTATTTTGAAATATTATATACAACCTACATCGAAAAAGAACCCCTACATTAAGATGAAATTCAAGATAAACTGCTGATGTCCAGCTCTACCTATTATCGCTATCGCAAAAAGGCCATAGATATATTAGGCGGTATTTTATGGGGATATATGCAATCACTCTTTCAGGAAATGCAATCTTCCTCATCCAAGAATAAAGAAAACGAAGCAGATAATTATAATTCGTTTGAAAGTGGAATTAATTAATGGTGGTAATTAATTAATAGGAATGAGATGATGGAGTAAGAATCCACAGGGAAATGAAAGAAAGCATATTGGCATGAAAGTGGAATGGATTCAGCAGTACTGCCATTCTATACTGATATTGTGGCAAGCATCTTGTCAAAATCCAAGCAGATGAACTCATAGTTATAGGAAATAAGTTTTTTCAGGAAACAGCATATATCATTATGCTGTTTTTTTTATTTCCTTTTTTATTGTTCCATGCTTGATTCTGATTTGCTGTCTGCCAAAAAATATTAGAAGGAGGCAGTAAATATGTCAGAAAAAGAGAAGACAAAGTTGGAGGCGCGGAGTAAAATCAATGATCTTGTTCGTCAAGCCAAGACCGGCAGTCCGGAGGCATCAGAAGAATTGCTTTCTCGTTTGAAGCCGCTCATTTACGCATGTATAAAGCGTAATTTCTTTGGCAATGTGCCAAGTTGGGAAGACCTTGTTCAAGAGGCATCCCTTTCTATCCTGGAAGGGGTACGTGATTATAATGAGCAGAGGGGAATCCCCTTCCTGGCTTACATCAAAACCAAATTGAAATTTGATATCCACAACATATGCCGCAGTGAGCGTACACATGGCTCCCACATCGCTGCAGTTGACAAGGAAGGTCATAATCCATTGGAACTTGTAATAGACGATAGCGCAAATCCTCAGGAGGATCTGCTTAAAGGGGAACAGTCATCAATTATTGAAGATGCGCTGAATGAATTGGAAGCCAAGCACAGGGAAGTAATCAAACTTTACTGCTATCAGAAGCTCACCCTGAAGGACACAGCCAGGAAAATGGGCATAAGCTATAAAACAGCCCAACGCTACAAAGCGAAAGCAGTAGAACAATTAAACGGACTATTGGGCGAAGAACTGTAGTTACACAAACTACAGTCCTTCCTTTTCATAGCGTGTTTCAATATAGTTTTTGTTATAATCATTTCCGCCGGGGAAGTTGGCGCTCTTTAGGACACCGGGCGTCTTGCCGCGTTTCATCAATTCTTCCACCACCACTGTGGTTATGCTCCAAAGTATAAACGCTGCGGATAGACCGGAAGCAGCACATAGACGGGCTTCCAGACCTTCTACCTCCATCATCGCTTCTGCAGCAGGAGCACAGTTGTCAATAACTATATCAGCCATTTCATAAAGTTTTTGACCACTGGAGTGAGGGCTGTCAACTGATGTTGCATAGGACATGGATGTTACAACAATGATTTTCATACCTAATTTTTTTGCTTCATATGCCAAGTCTACCACTCTGAAGGTTCTGCCGGACACCGAGCCTAGAATAAAGACATCTCCCGGCCTGGCTCCGGAAGCTTTGAGTGCATAGGCTGCCAATCCTTCCATAGAGGTATCCATATCGGAGCGGTCACGTTTGCGAACTGGATTAGTAACATCAAGGTTATATTTGAAAGGCTTGTATAGAATCAGCCCACCTCCTCGGTAAATTAATTCAGAGTCAATGATATGCCCTGAGTCATGAATATGTACACATGCACCCTGATCAACTGCCTCAGCGATTAAGTTCCCCGCTTTGAT
>DIQU01000093.1 GCA_002426555.1 Firmicutes bacterium UBA5454
CGTAACCCGTAACCCGTAACTCGTAACTCGTATCCCGCATCCCGTAACCAACACAAGGAGGTACTACCAATGATTAGCAATAGAGTGACCAAGGGCGTGGATCGAGCACCTCATCGTTCCTTGTTTAAAGGAATGGGCTTTAGTGAAGAGGAGCTCAGTCGTCCAATCATCGGAGTGGTCAATGCTAAAAATGATTCCATACCCGGTCACATGCATTTAGATCAAATAGCGGAAGCAGTTAAAACAGGGATTCGCATATCAGGGGGAACCCCCATAGAAGTGCCGTGCATCGGGGTTTGTGACGGTATTGCCATGAACCACAGGGGAATGAATTATTCACTGCCGTCCCGGGAATTGGTTGCAGACAGCATAGAGTCCATGGCAGAGGCCAATGCCTTTGATGCCATGGTTTTGATTCCCAATTGTGATAAAATTGTGCCCGGTATGTTAATGGCAGCTGCCAGGGTAAACATTCCCGCAGTTTTTGTCAGTGGCGGACCTATGCTGGCCGGTCGCAGGAAGGGGAAGGTTCTGGACTTAACGATGATGTTTGAAGCGGTGGGTTCTGTTCATGCCGGAACCATGTCAGAAGATGAGCTTTATGAAATGGAAAACTACGCCTGCCCTGGTTGTGGAGCCTGCTCCGGTATGTTTACAGCCAATTCCATGAATTGCCTTACTGAAGCTCTGGGCATGGGTTTACCGGGGAATGGGACAATTCCTGCTGTTTATGGAGAGCGAATCCGTCTTGCGAAGGAAGCTGGCATGAAAGTCATGGATGTACTGGAAAAAGGACTCTGCCCTCGCGATATAATGACAATACAAGCCTTTGAAAACGCCTTGACTATGGATATGGCTCTTGGCTGTTCCACCAACTCCGTACTGCACCTGCCTGCAATTGCCAATGAAGCCGGAGTTGACATCAACTTGGATATTGTCAATACCATCAGCTCCCGAACACCCAACTTATGCAAGTTAAGTCCTGCAGGACCTTATCATATGGAGGACCTGTATCAAGCTGGTGGCGTTCAAGGGGTAATAAAGGAGCTGGCATCTAAAAGCTTGCTTCACTTGGATCTGCCTACGGTATACGGAAATACAATAGGTGAGATAGCAGACCAGGCGCAAATTTTTGACCGGAATGTTATTCGTCCCATAGACAACCCTTATAGTGAAACAGGCGGCATTGCTGTATTAAGAGGGAATCTGGCGCCAGATGGGGCTGTTGTAAAGCGCTCTGCAGTAGCATCTGAAATGATGGTGCATCAAGGCCCTGCCCGGGTGTTTGACTCGGAGGAAGCTGCCTATGATGCAATCTTAAATGGAAAGATTCAGAAAAAGGATGTAATTGTAATCCGTTATGAAGGACCAAAAGGCGGTCCGGGTATGAAAGAGATGCTGTCTCCTACTGCAGCAATTGCAGGTATGGGATTGGATAAGGATGCAGCCTTGCTTACAGATGGACGATTCTCCGGTGCAACCAGAGGCGCCTCCATAGGGCATGTTTCTCCGGAAGCTATGGCAGGTGGCCCTATTGCCATTGTTGAAGAAGGGGATATCATATCCATAAATATTCCAGAAGGTAAATTGGATGTTTTGCTGGAGGAAAGCGAATTGCAATACAGATTGGGAAAATGGACAGCCCCTGAGCCGAAAATCACCCGTGGTTATCTGGGTCGATATGCCAGAATGGTGACATCAGCCAATACAGGGGCAATATTGGAGTAGTATAAGCATAAGCAAGACCTTTGTAATGCTTAAGTAAAGTTTAGAACAGGATGTCTTATAATTTAGCTCCTGCTGCCTTATCCACAAATACAAAGAGGTTGGGGTGGAGTTGCAGGATGGATGCTGGAACTTCCGGAGTAACCGGTCCCTGTAAGGCTTTCTTCATAATCTCCGCCTTCTCTCCTCCCTTGGCAAAAAGAAGAATCTTTCTGGCCTGCATGATGGTTTTGATACCCATAGACAAAGCTTGACGAGGTACCTGATCCTCGTTTTCAAAGAAACGAGAGTTGGCTTGAATGGTGCTCTGTGTTAAATCGATTAACTGAGTTACCGAACCAAAAGGAGTACCCGGTTCATTAAAGCCAATGTGACCGTTGTGACCGATACCAAGAACCTGCAGATCGATTCCGCCGGCAGCAGTAATTCGCTCTTCGTAGCTCTTGCATTCCGCTGCCAGATCTTCAGCGTTTCCATTGGGAAGAGAGACATTTTCTGCTGGAATATCGATGTCCTTAAACAGGTTTTCCTGCATGAAATAATAGTAGCTGCAGGGATGATCTTGTGGGATACCTACATATTCATCCAAGTTATATGTTCTAACCTGGGAGAAGCTGACCTCGTTGGCACGATAGCTTTTTACCAAATTTCGATACATCCCTATGGGGGTGGAACCGGTTGCCAGCCCTAAAACAGTATTTGGTTTTTCTTTGATTTGTTGGATGATTTTATGTGCACCCTTTTGATCGCATTCTTCTGCTGTTCCTATAAACAAATTCATCTTTATAACCTCCTGATAGTAATTATGTTCTACTAAAGTTATATCATAAAAGAAAATTCAATGAAAGGGGAAGGCTAAGAATGTTTAAAGGCAAGGATTAAAATCTTGGTGAAGCTAATTAAAAGGAGCTGTAATATATGAAATTAAATGAATTTATTGATGCCAGCAGAGATGATATTATTTCTTCTGTACAGGATATTGTACGTATACCCAGTGTGAAAGAGCAGGAGATGCCCGGCAAACCTTTCGGTGAAGAAATCGACAAGGCTTTGAACAATACTTTGGCTTTGGCAGAAAAGCTGGGTTTTCAAGTGAAGAACATTGATGGATATGCCGGGCATGCTGGGTTTGGGGAAGGTCAGGAAACCATGGGGATATTGGGACATTTGGATGTAGTACCTGAAGGCAGTGGTTGGACTTATCCTCCCTATGAAGCAAGAATTGTAGATGGGAAGATATATGGCAGAGGCACAATCGATGATAAAGGACCTGTTATTGGCGCCCTTTACGCTATGAAGGCTGTAATGGAATCCGGGTTAAGGATGAAGAGAAGGGTACGTCTCATATTTGGCACAGATGAAGAAAGTGGCTGGAAGGACATGGAGCTATACTTTCAAAGAGAGGCTATGCCTGACTTTGGAATTACGCCTGATGGGAGTTATCCCATCATAAATGTAGAAAAGGGGATCCTGACATTTAAATTAAAAAAATCTTTTCCTGCCTCTGACTGTCCTGCTGTAAAAATCAAAAGCCTGTCAGGGGGACATCGTCCCAATATGGTACCGGATGAATGCAGCTGCTGTTTTTCCCCCTCTGGAGACCAGGATAAAATTCTAGCCCATCTTCACAGTATGCAACAGTTCACTGATTATGAGCTTAGCGCCGGTTTTTGTGAGGATAAGGGAATCGAAGTAACAGCCAAAGGTGTTTCCGCCCATGGCAGTACACCTGATAAAGGGCGTAATGCCATAGCCCATATGTTGGCTTTTTTATGTACCCTGGGCTTGGGCAGCAGTGAAATGGAACAGTTTTTGCTCTTCCTGAACAATCAGATTGGAACGGATACCACAGGTACAGGGTTAAACCTTAATCTTGACGATGAGTTGTCCGGTAAATTAAGTTTGAACCTGGGTATGATTTTTCTTGATGAAGCTCAAGGAGAAGCTGTAATCAACATCCGTTATCCGGTATCATTCTCTTATTGGCAAATTACGGATAATATTACAAAAGCATTGGAAGGCACCGGGGTAAAGGTGGAATTTGAAGGTCATCAACCGCCTCTTCATGTTCCGGAGGAAGGTTTTTTAATAGAAACATTAAAACAGGTATATACGGAGCAAACGGGACAAGCTGCAACGGTCATGGCCATTGGCGGAGGGACTTATGCCCGAGCGATTAAAAATGCAGTTGCTTTTGGAGCTCAATTTCCAGGAAGACCTGAAGTTTTCCACGAAAAAGATGAATATATCTCCATTGAGGATTTGATTCTTCACACTAAGATTTATGCTCATGCAATTGCTGCCCTTTGTTGTGAATGATGTATTTCAAGCAGCACTATTGTATTGTTAGGCGCTTACGAATGTTAAACCTTTTGTCTCATTCAGAGGGAAAGGTTTATTAAAAAATATTATTTGATACTTATGGGAGGCGGGCAAATTGAAGCTGACAGGAGCGCAGATTTTGATAGAATGTTTAAAGGAACAGGGAGTAGACTTGATTTTTGGGTATCCGGGGGGAGCGGTTCTGCCCATATACGATGCTCTGTTTAGTACTAAGGAGATTACGCATATTTTAACAGCACATGAACAAGGTGCCACCCATGCAGCTGATGGATATGCCCGGGCTACCGGCAGACCAGGCGTTGTATTGGTTACCTCGGGACCGGGAGCCACCAATACGGTAACCGGAATTGCCACTGCATACATGGATTCAGTACCCTTGGTAGTCTTCAGCGGTCAGGTGTCCAGCAACCTTTTAGGAAGAGATTCCTTCCAAGAAGTAGATATTGCCGGTATCACCATGCCGATTACCAAACATAATTATATTGTGAAAGATCCGGATCGGCTGCCCCACATCATAAGAGAAGGTTTCGATATCGCAACAAGCGGGCGTCCGGGACCAGTTCTGATTGATATCCCAAAAGATGTCCAAACAGCGGATGTTGACTTTCAACCTGATGATCACCGACCCATGGAGTGGAAAACCCGACACAAATGGATGGAGCAGGCAGAAAATAATCCAGAGAATTTTCGAAAGGCGGAGGAAATAATCAATGGGTGTTCTCATCCGGTTATATACGCAGGGGGCGGAATAAACATATCCGGTGCCGGTAAAGAGCTTTTGGAGTTTGCAGAAAAAATCAAAGCGCCTGTTTGTGCCTCTCTAATGGGAATGGGAAGCTTTCCCGGAGATCATCCCGATTTTTTGGGAATGGTTGGAATGCATGGAACCCGATATGCCAATTATGCGGTGTCTCAAAGTGATTGCCTTATAGCCGTAGGGGCTCGTTTCAGCGATCGCGTCACTAGCAAGGCCGAGAACTTTGCAAAAGATGCCCGCATAATTCATATTGATATAGATCCTGCAGAAATCAGCAAAAATATTGCAGCTCACATTCCTCTATGTGGCGATGTTAAGAATATACTGACAGAGCTTACTGAAAGGGTATGTGAGAAAGCGGAAAATGGATGGAATAAGCAGATTAAAGAATGGAAGCAGACCTATCCGCTGAAATATAAGGGGAAGGGTGCACTTAGTCCACAATATGTCATTGAAAAATTATATGAACTGACCGGGGGAAAGGCTATTATCACCACAGAGGTGGGTCAGAATCAGATGTGGGCAGCACAATATTACAAGTACTCTGAGCCCCGGACTTTTATCACTTCCGGCGGACTTGGCACCATGGGATTTGGGCTGGGAGCATCTATAGGTGCTGCTATGGGGAAACCGGACCGCAAAGTTATTAATATTGCAGGAGACGGGAGTTTTAAAATGAATTCCACCGAATTGGCTACTGTTTCCAAGTATAAGGTACCTATTGTCCAACTGGTATTAAACAATCACACTCTTGGCATGGTTCGTCAATGGCAGGATTTATTCTTTCAGGGACGGTATTCATATACTACACTTGGTCCTGATGTGGATTTCCTTAAGCTGGCAGATGCCTATGGAATTAAGAATTATTGTGTTACTGCCAATGAGCAGGTGGAGGAAGTTCTAAAGGAAGCTCTTGCTCTTAATGAACCTGTGTTGGTTGAGTGTGACATCAACAGGGACGAAAAGGTATATCCCATGGTAGCACCTGGTGCTGATATTGATAATTTAATTGACTTACAGCTGTCCAAGCTGTAATTATGTATATACACTGTATTAAATTTTAGATTCATGATTATAAGACTTGCTTTAGTGGTAATAAATAAGCAGGTCTTTTATTTTGGTTAAAGTGAAACATTTATCAAAGTTATGCTGTCCATATAATGGAGTTACTTGTCATTATCATGATAAGGATGGAGTAAGATACATAATGAAGAAAACAGAGCGGGACTCAGCGGAGGTTAACTAACGGATTGTTGGCAATAGGAGATCCAGGAGGTCTGAGAGTGGTTGCATATATCAAAGAAAAGAACAAAATTTTCTTCCAGGAATTACTTTATCCTAGGCATTTCCGTATTCTTATTATCATCTATATCACATTAAAAATCACCAGCAATCTATTTTATGGAGATTCATATTTTATAGGTATCAAAAATGGTATAGTTGGTATTCTTGTATACTGGCTGGGGATGTATACCATAAACCTGGCATCCGAAAGTAATGATGATCTGCAAAAAAGGAGAATGGTAACCGGTAATAAAAAGAACTATAAGCAGGAAGCTGCTGCAGCTAAAAGAGGCTTGCTGATCTCACTTTTATATACTCTTTTTCTTCTAATTTTCGTCGTTGACAGCCTGCAACGTATAAATATTATAACTGGGCATCCTTTATTTTCATATGTGCCGGGTTATGATAGCTTCCTTTCGTTTTTAGAGCAGTTGTCGCTAAACATTTCAAATGCATTTGATTTTATTTCATCCTACCAAGTAGAAAATATCATACTGGCTGGCTTGTTTTATGTTTTAATACCATATGTTTTATTTCGTCTATTAGGCTATACATTTAAAGGGCAGTTTTTTCTAAGAGGTTCTCAAGCTGCGCTGCCCATTTTTGTTCCAGTCGTAATTTTATTTATCAAGAATGGATTGGAGGAAAATTGGGTATGGAATCTAGTATATACTGTTTTCTATCCAGCTTTGTCAGAAGCGTTTTTTCACAGGGGTATAGTCTATCGTTCTGCCGCCAGCGCTGTTAAGAACCCCTCTACAGCGTTGGTGATGGGTGCAGCGGTCTATTGCATGCTATATTTCCCATATTTGTACTTCTGGATATGTGCCGGCAGCATAAACTTGTGCCTGTCTAAAATGGGAGATGTCTTCTTACATGGTTTATTAATGGCATACGCTTATCGAAAGACAGGAACGCTGTTGCCTTGGATACTTATTCATGCACTTTCAAATCCTATAAATTTTTTGTAGCTATATCCTTTCCTTAAAATGATTGATTAATATGTAACGAGTCTTTGCGGATAGAATAATCTTACAATCAGGATAATAGCTAGATTTTCACAAAAAATAAACATAAAAAAATCCATGTCATATAATGAATCAAGCCAACTTGAAAGGCGGATGGTAATATGTACCGTTTTTATAGTGAATATGATATGACTCACCCTCATAAGACATGCAAAAATGCAGATGAGATCAGCTTGATGAACAAAATGCGTTTATTGTGGGTTCAGCATGTTGCATGGGCAAGGGCATGCCGATTCTAGCGTATTACAGCATGAACTATCAGACGGTGAGTGGCAGTATACAATGGAGTACAGGTTATTAATGTAAGGACACTATCTTCTCTGCTGCGGTATAATACGGAAATGTCATTGGGTTCAACTACAAGGATTTCGTAAACAGTATATTCAAAGCTGTCGTCGTTAGTGGTAATTTTGATTTTATCACCAATTTCTACCTCATCCAGGCGATTGAACATTCTGCCATAGGTATGACTTCTATGTGCAGCCAGCGCTGCATTTCCTATGCTGCCTAATTCGGATGTGCCTGTAAGATGCCCTGCTCCCACTTTAAGATTGGCCTTGCTCGTTCCCTCAAGTATGGGAATATTTACATCAATTTTCGGGATCTCTATCCTGCCTATGGTTTTGAACTTGGAGGAAGATTTTTTCTTTGGTTTTTTGGTAGGACTTGGGCTCTCCTGCTTTATACTGTCATTTGTTTCCTGTAATGATGGTGTTGGTGAAACATTGTTTATGGGCGGGGCTGTATCTTCGATGCTTTCATCCAGCTCCTCTTCAAAAACCTGTTGCAGCTGGCCAAAATCATCTGAAGTGTCAGAGGAAACATCATCCTGGGTTAATGATACAATATATTCTTCCATGAACTTATACTCCAAATATAAGGTATATGCTTTATCGGCTAAGGGATAAGCAGCTATAATCAGGCCGACAATAATTAAGATAACAGCAATTACTCTCATTTATTATGACCTCTCTTTCTCTCTTTCCTGCAACGACACCATCTTTCTTCGTATTCTGCAAAAAAATATTATCACAAAGTGGAAAGAAATTCAACATA
>DIQU01000092.1:0-230 GCA_002426555.1 Firmicutes bacterium UBA5454
TATTCTCTGGATGATGAGCATGTACAACAAATTATGGATCAAGGCATGATCCACATTCGTGAGAAATAGATATCTATAAGATAAATTTCCTATATTTTTTTGGAAACACGCTTGAACGAATGCTCAAGTACTCATGCAACTATAGATAAAAATAAGAAGATTAAAGCGATATTGGGGAGGAAATATAATGACGAAAAGATTTAGATTACAAGGTTTAGGATGCGCAAATT
>DIQU01000092.1:425-589 GCA_002426555.1 Firmicutes bacterium UBA5454
GGAGGGAGTCAAGGAGGCAAGTGTCAACTTTATGACTGCAAAGATAATAATTGAAGGTGATAAGGATAAAATGCCTTCCATACTTCAGGAAGCTGAGAGAATTGTTAAAAAATTTGAACCAGATGTGGTTATGAAAAAGGCCTGACAGTATTAGCAAACTAGAA
>DIQU01000092.1:856-2858 GCA_002426555.1 Firmicutes bacterium UBA5454
GATTGTGGCAGCATTGATTGGTCCTGATCAAAAGTGGATATACCTTTCATTGTTCTTGGTCAGCTATGCAATCGTCGGCTGGAATATAATTTGGAAAGCAATCCGTAACATAACCAGGGGTAATGTGTTTGATGAAAACTTTCTGATGGGTATTGCAGCCATCGGGGCTTTTATAATTAAGGAATACCCTGAGGGTGTAGCGGTAATGCTCTTTTATCAAATAGGAGAATTGTTTCAGGATTATGCTGTGGATAAGTCAAGAAGGTCAATTACAGAGCTGATGGATATCCGTCCGGAGTTCGCCAATGTAAAAATAGATGATAATCTCATTTTAATGGATCCTGATGAGGTAAGGCCTGGGGATATCATTATGATCAAGGCAGGTGAAAGGGTTCCTTTAGATGGCATAATTCTGGAAGGTCAGTCATTTCTAGACACATCAGCCCTGACAGGTGAATATGTTCCCAGAGAGGTCCAAGCAGGAAACGAGTTATTAAGCGGTTGTATTAACCTAAACACTGTGTTAACTGTAGAAGTAACCAAGGAATATGGGGAGTCTACAGTAAGCCGAATTCTAGATCTGGTAGAAAATGCTTCCAGTAAAAAGTCAACCTCTGAGAGGTTTATCACTAGATTTGCCCGATACTATACTCCAGTGGTGGTTATCATTGCTGTATTTCTTGCGTTCTTACCTCCTTTGCACATAGATGGAGCAACTTTTTCGGATTGGTTCTATCGGTCTTTGTCTTTTTTAGTAGTATCGTGTCCATGTGCTTTGGTTATTTCCGTACCTCTCAGCTTCTTTGGAGGAATCGGTGGAGCATCTTCCAAGGGAATTTTGGTCAAGGGTGGCAACTATCTGGAAATTTTAGCTCAGGCTGATCGTATTGTATTTGACAAGACAGGTACTCTAACTAAAGGCGTATTTCGTGTACAGGAAATTCAGCCGGTCCAAACTGGGGACAGTTCTCAAAAATTTACTAAGGAAGAGCTTTTGGAGTTAGCAGCTTTGGCTGAGCATTTCTCCAATCATCCCATTTCTCTATCTTTAAGGCAGGCTTATGGTCAGGAAATAGATTCCTCTAGAATTACTGATATGGAAGAAATCACTGGTCACGGAGTCCGAGCGGTAGTGGATGATAAGGAAATTTTAGCAGGGAATTATAAATTAATGGACTTAAGTTCCATTTCATATCCTTCCGGAGAGTGGATTGGTACTGTTGTTCATGTGGCTGTTAATGGCGAATATGCAGGGTTTATTGAAATCGCGGATGAGATTAAGGAAGACTCTACTAAGGCTATTAGAGACCTAAAAAAGGCAGGCATAGAGCAGACCATCATGTTGACAGGGGATAATGAAATAACAGCCCGCAAGGTTTCAGAAGAACTAGGGTTGGACAATTACTATGCAAAATTGTTACCGGAAGACAAGGTAGAAAAGCTGGAAGACCTATTATCCCAATCTTCACCAAAAACTAAACTAGCTTATGTAGGTGACGGTATTAATGATGCACCTGTGCTAGCCAGGGCAGACGTTGGAATCGCTATGGGTGGTTTGGGTTCAGATGCAGCCATAGAAGCAGCCGATGTGGTTATCATGACTGATGAGCCATCTAAAATAGTAACAGCTATTCGAATTGCAAAGAAAACATTAGGTATTGCCTGGCAAAACATTTATCTGGCTATTGCTGTGAAGATAGCAGTGCTTATTTTAAGTGCTTTGGGTATTACTACATTGTGGGCAGCTATATTTGCAGATGTAGGGGTAACGGTAATTGCTGTTTTGAATTCCCTACGGGCGATGAATGTGAAAGGTTTGTAATAATAATTTCGCTAAATAAGCCAAATGCTGAAACTGCAGCAGCTATGCTGGAAGCAGAAAGGATAGCGAGAGATCCAAGCATTAAGGGCTATGATGACTTGGGAGAACTGTTCGCTGACTTAAAATCTTGATGGAATACACAATAAAGTACACCACGAGGGAGGAATTCTGGTGAAAAAC
>DIQU01000092.1:3046-7177 GCA_002426555.1 Firmicutes bacterium UBA5454
AAAAACGTCGCATCCTTACTGTAGCGTTGCTTTTCCTATTATTAGTTTATACCATAAGCTTTATTTACTACATAAGCAAAGTACAGCCAATAGAATCCAGAGAGGATCTTGATAGCAAACAATTAATAGATCAAATAGAGGACCGAAATAAAAAGCTGCAGGAAGAAATTAAAGCCTTGGAAGTCTCCAGGAATGCTTTAAAAGATCAGTATGAAGAAATAAAGTTAATGAACTTATCACTGCAGCAAAAAATTAAGCAAAGAGAAGCCGCTTATCGAGTAGAAGTAGAAAACAACCTGGTGGATATTCTGACAATGGATCCTGGTGTAATAGTAGATCTTCGATATGCGACAGAAGATAATTTCATGAAATACCAAGCCTATCCGGATAACAGCAGAGCTTTACTAAGAAGGGAAACAGCAATAAAGCTTATTCGAGCCAGTGAAATATTCAAAGAGGATGGATATACTCTTAAAATTTGGGATGCTTACCGTCCTTTGTCAGTTCAACAGATTATGTGGGATCATTCTCCCATACCCGGATATGTGGCAGATCCCAGCAGAGGTTCCAATCATAACAGAGGAGCAGCAGTAGATATAACGTTGGTTGATGGAGAAGGAAACGAATTGGAAATGCCTACTGGCTTTGATGATTTTACAGAGAAAGCAGCCAGGGATTACGACCACCATACAGCAGAAGCGAAAAAGAATATGGATTACATGACCCAGGTTATGGTCAATTGCGGTTTTAAAGGCATTCGTACCGAATGGTGGCATTTTAAGGATGTAGATTCTATAAACTATCCCTTACTGGATGTAGGCTTGGATTCCTTCTACTAGCTAGAAGAAAAATGTATTCTACTTGGTGAAATTATCAAAATAACCCTGCACATATACCACAGGAGTACCTTTATCACCACTGCCCGAGGTAAGGTCGCAGAGGGAACCAATAAGGTCGGTCAGCCGCCTGGGTGTGGTACCCTGGGATGCCATGCTGCCCGTTAAATCAAAGTCCTTATTCTCAATATAGCCTGCAATGGCATTTCTCTGCTCTTCGCCTTTTAGATGTCCAAATTCATTATCTGCCAGGTATTTTAACTTGACTTCATTAGGTGTACCCTCCAAACCCTTTGTATAGCCTGGAGAAACCACAGGATCTGCCAGTTCCCATATTTTGCCTACAGGATCTTTAAAAGCGCCGTCTCCATATACCATAACTTCTATAGTCTTTCCGGTCTTCTCTTTGAAAATAGCCTGCAATCGTTCCACCAAAGCCTGGCAATCACGCGGGAACAGCTTTACTTCATCTTCAGTTGCTTTATTGGCTCCAAGAAGGCCATATTCTGTGTTATATCCACTATTGTTAATGGGGGTAGTTAAAATGTCTTCAAGACCATAAACCCTTTCTGCTCCATTGGCTTTCAAAATACGCTGGGTTCTTTCTCTGGTATGAATGTCGCAAGTGAGAACACTCTTCGTATATTCCAATATGGTAAGCGGATTATTGGAAAAGATAATTTCATATTCCTTACCCGTTTCTTCTATCAGGGACTGATAATATTCGATGTAATCCACACCGGTAAAGGAATGCTTGCTGTACCCAAAAAGCTGACGGAACTGCTGCTTGTTCAGTACGTCAGACCAAGGGTTTACTCCCTTCACATCCAACTCATCCATATCTACCAGATGGTTTCCTACTTCATCGGCGGGGTAACTCAGCATCAGTACAATCTTTTTGGCAGCACCCATGGCAATCCCGCGAAGGCAGATTCCAAAGCGATTGCGGCTTAAGATGGGAAAAATCACGCCAATTGTATCGTCTCCATACTTTGACGAAATATCTGTTGCTATAGCATCAATACTTGCATAATTACCCTGAGCACGACCTACAACTGATTCTGTGATGGCCACAATGTCCTTGTCTTGTATGGCGAAGCCTTCTGATTGAGAAGCCTTAAAAATGCATTCAGGCACAAGCTCTTCAAGATTGTCTCCTTTATTAATTATAGGAGTGCGAATTCCCCTGACAACGGTTCCTACCATTCTTTCCATAATACCTTCTCTCCTTTGCTTAGGTACCATATATTTTGCTGTTTAAGACAGTTTCTCTTCTATAAGATAATCACAATCAAAATGCTTTTTTAAATCAGTATCCCACTTGTAATATACATCCATTAATGGTATAAGTAAAATAACTAAATGTAATAATGGATATAAGGGGAGCTTATAATGGCAGTAAAATTGGATCTCTATCGAATATTTTGTCAGGTTGCAGAGAGTAAAAGCTTTTCCGGAGCAGCCAGGGAACTTTACATGACGCAACCGGCTGTAAGTCAGTCCATATCGCAGTTGGAAGAAGCCCTGGGGTTACGCTTGTTTGCCAGAACCCCCAGAGGAGTCCATCTGACCAATGAAGGACAGTTGTTATATGAGCATGTCAGTGCTGCTCTGAATCTGATCCATTCAGGAGAAAAAAAGTTGTTTGAAACACGAGAACTATTAGTAGGTGAATTATGGATAGGAGTAGGCGACACAGTTTCCCGTTATTACTTGTTGCCTTACTTGGAAGCCTTCCATAAGAAACATCCGGATATTAAACTGCGAATAATCAATCGTACCACTCCGGAACTGTGTGAAATGATACACTCCGGGGAGATTGATTTGGGAATTGTCAATTTACCTGTGGACGAACCTGATTTTGTGATAAAAGAATGTTTAGCGGTACATGATATTTTTGTTTGCGGGGGAGCCTTCCTGGATCAGATTAAAGCCCCCCTAAGCGCCGAGGAAATTACCACTTACCCTTTGATTCTTTTAGAAACAAAATCAAACTCCAGGCAATATGTGGAGAAATGGTTCCAAACACAGGATATTCCTGTGATTCCGGAAATTGAATTAGGTTCCCACGAGTTACTGCTGGAATTTGCGAAAATCAATCTAGGCTTGGCTTGTGTCATAAGAGAATTCTCTCAGGCTTATCTTAAAAGCGGTATTCTTCATGAAGTGCCTATGAGGGAGTCAATTCCTGCCCGAAGCGTTGGATATTGTTTTTTAAAACGTGTTCCCCTGTCTCCTGCTTCTGCTGCTTTTGTGGAAACACTGAACATCTCGTGACCGGAGCAGTACCAGCGTGCAAAATATTAACGGTTCATTTCCAGATCGGCGGTTCTTTGAAGTCGGTTTACCAAGTCTTTCATAGGTGGCAGCATAGCGATTACAATGCATATTACATATTCTGCAACTAAATAAGTTCCGTTGTACCCCAGTGAATATAATACTACATGCTGGTCTCCTGCAGAGTCAGCAAAGAAAATGATACCTGATAGGAAATGCATCACAAACCTGCCAAATATGGCAATGGAGCTGCTTAGTACAAAATTCTTACGATTTATGCCGGCTAATCCAAGCATACCAAAAGCAATGGGGTAGTCAAATAAAAGTTGTGCCCAGTGAACTAAATAAGAATCTTGAATAAATTGGAGAAAGCCGTAAGCTATCCCAGTTAGAATGCCTGGTATGGGCCCGAATATATAGGCGAATAGCAAAATAGGGAGCATACTGCCTGGTGTAACGCTTCCACCTTGAGGCATTTTATACAAGCGAATATAGGAAAGTACAAACGCTAAGGCAATGCTCATGCTGGCATATACCAGCATCTTTGTAGAAAAACGAACATCTTTGCTTTTTCTAAGAAAGAATATGCCTCCGATACCGGTGATAGCCAATGCGGCTACGATAGCTATAGCACTTGGGGATAGTTCTGCAAATTTGCTGAACATATAAGCTAAATAATCAGCAATTTCGTTGAATACGTTGGATAAAAGTGGAAACATAATAAATTCCTCCTGGTTTATTGGTAACATATACAAATTGGAAAAACCTTGTTTGGAAGGAAATAAAAAAACATGAAAAGAAGCTTTTCATGTTTGTAACTTAATTATTGTGATAAAAGTTGCAAGCTTCCCTACGCAGGTATTGTCCTACAGGTTCGAAGGGTCGGATTTAGTAAAAAATCCTCTCAGCAGTAGCTCCCCTAGCGATTATATATGTTTTGCTTATTATAGCACGGTAAATTGGAATTGACAAGTCGCATACCGGGTAACTGCTTTGTTCGTTATTGCAGTTATTGCAG
>DIQU01000092.1:7344-11721 GCA_002426555.1 Firmicutes bacterium UBA5454
CAGTTATTGCAGTATGTTTGTTTATTGCTTGATTTTGCAATTTGAGCATGTATAATTGTTGTAGGGGCAGACGACTAGTTGGAAGTTAGTAGTTAGAAGTCAGTATTCAGAAGTTAGAGGTTAGAAATCAGAAGTCAGATGTTGGATTTAGTAAAAAATATAAACAGGCGGTGGATAAATGGAGATTTATAAGTGCAAGAAAACAGTAAAACCCATTGTGATAGATGGAAATCTTAACAAACACGAATGGGAGCAAGCTCAAAAGGTTTCTTTAGCAGGAACAGTTATAGGTGAAATTCCAAAGCAAAAAAGCTGGGCTAAGCTCCTTTGGGATGAAGAAAATCTTTATGCGGCTTTTTATTGTGAAGATGACTACATTAATGCAAAGATGACAAATTACAATGATCCAATATATGATGAGGAAGTAGTGGAAATCTTTCTGGATGACGATTCAGATCAAAAAACATATATTGAAATAGAGCTTAGTCCATTGAACACTTTGCTGCATTATTTCATATATAACAATCTTGATGGAAAAATAATTACCTTTGCAAAGGTTAAAAAGACCACGAAATGTGCAATATACGATAATCGGGAAGAAAATTACTGGACAGCGGAAATGGCAGTCCCCATGTCGGAGTTTGTAACTGCGCCTAATAACCCGCCGCAGCCGGGGGACAAATGGCGTATGAACTTATACCGCATTGATCGCCCCGAAGATGGTTCTGACGAGCACTCTGCCTGGCAGCCGACAGGTGAGATACAGTTTCATAAGCCGGAAAAATTCGGTACTTTGGAATTTACATAAAGGAGGTAATTACCGGTGACTAAAGAAATTCTGGAAACCAGGTTGATAAGTTCTCTGGAAAAGGTTTTCTTGGATGAGGAACTATATGCTTCTGTGTGGGACAAAGGTTCCATGCTGAATAATGAAGTATATTCTTTTCAAATTGCATATCGGATTCATCCTGAGGCATCTCCAGACAGTTTAAGCTGCAACTTAAAGATTGGAACAGATGGAGAACTGGCTGCAGCCTTCTCCATACGACAGGTCATTTCTATCAACTCAGATTTGCCCTGCCGTGAAGATCATGATGAATACCTTCTGCGGACAGAACCGGGCTTGTATCCTGATCTTCTAAAGCCGGTTTCCAACTCTTTAACAGCAGGCAAGGAGTGGCAATCCGTTTGGATAACAGTGAATCAGGACAGAAAATCATTAACACCCGGGCAGTATTCCATACCTTTTGTTTTTGTTGGAGCAGACGGCAAAGAGCTGGCTGTAGAAATCTTCAACTTAACAATTCTGGACTGTGCCTTACCGGAGCAGACATTAATTCATACCATGTGGTTCCATACAGATTGCCTTGCAACCTGGTACGAGGATGAAATTTTCAGTGAAGAGCACTGGCTGCGAATAGGGCAATTCATGAAAAATGCTGCAGCCCATGGTATTAACATGATATTGACACCTATCTTTACGCCACCATTGGATACACAGATCGGTGGGGAAAGACCTACGGTTCAGTTGGTGGATGTTGTTAAAAAAGGTGAGCAGTATGAGTTTGGTTTTGAACGTCTGAAAAGGTGGGTTGCTCTAAGTCAGGAATCGGGTATAAGGTATTTTGAGTTCTCTCATTTATTTACGCAATGGGGTGCAAAGCATGCGCCGAAAATCATAGCTGAAGTAGACGGTGAAGAGAAGCGCATCTTTGGCTGGGACACTGATTCCACGGGACCTGAATATGAAACTTTCCTGGATCAGTTTTTGCCTGCTCTGGTAGAATTTATTCATGAAAACAAAATGGATAAAGTAAGTTACTTCCATGTTTCCGACGAGCCTTCGGAAGAGGCTATTCCCTATTATGAGAATGCTTCAAGGATACTGAGTAAGCATTTAAAGGGATTTCCCATAATGGATGCCCTGTCCAGTTATGCCTTTTATGAAAAGGGCTTGGTTAAAAAGCCAATTCCTGCATCCAATCATATAGAGCCTTTCCTCGAGAATAATGTTCCAGGCATATGGACCTATTATTGCGTTAGTCAGTGGAACAAGGTATCCAACCGCTTCTTCAGCATGCCGTCTGCCCGCAATCGAATTCTGGGAATCCAGCTGTATAAGTTCCAGATTGAAGGCTTTCTGCAATGGGGATACAATTTTTACTACAGCCAATATTCCATCCGTCCCATCGATCCGTTTGTGGTCACAGATTGTGGTAAAGCATTTCCCTCAGGAGATCCATTTGTGGTTTACCCCGGAGAAGACGGACCACTGGATTCTCTTCGTTTTGAAGTGTTCTATGAAGCTCTGCAGGATATACGAGCACTTAATCGTCTGGAAGAACAGATTGGCAGAGATAAGGTATTGGTGCTTTTAGATGAAGGATTGGAGCAACCGATTACTTTCTCAGAATACCCCAGAGACGCAGAGTGGTTATTGAATAAAAGAGAGCAAATAAACAGTTTGCTGGCATTTTGCTAATACAAAAAGTATTTTATGAGATTTTACAGCACAAAAGGTTGGGGAATAAACAAGAACGGTTACCGTATACTGGTAAACCGTTCTTGTTTATTGAATTTATTGGTAATTTTCTATTTTACATAAAAAGTTGAACTATACGCCCAGGCTATTTAAATACTTGCGGCTAAGCTCAGCGCACTCCATAGCAGTTTTGCCCATTGAAGGTCTGTCTTGCTCTACAACGAGCCATTCTGCTCCTGCTTCTTCAGAAGCAGTTAATATAGCCGGAAAGTTTTGCACTCCGTATCCTATCGGGCGGAATCCAAAGGTTTCTTCCTCCTGTTCGACAGCTTTCTCGGAATCAGTACCGAGGAGCACGTACATTTGCTCCGGCTTTTCCTTTCCACTCATAACAAAGTCTTTTAAGTGGACAACAGGTGCTCTTCCGGAATACTTTCTGACATAGTCAGCAGGATCTTCTCCTGCTATATTGACCCAGCAGGTATCGATTTGAGTTTGCAGCAGGTCAGATGGAACTGTTTGGTACAGTACATCCAGTGCATATTCTCCGTTTATCTTTTTGAATTCAAAATCATGATTGTGGTAGAGCAGCTGGATGCCATGCTTCTTGGCAGTCTCACCCAAGCCTTCTATATCTTTTATGGTTTGCATAAACATTTCCGTACCCGGTCGACGGTCAACATCAAGATGGGGAACTGCAATATACTTGCATCCAATTTCGGCATATCCGGCAATCACCTTGTTAGGATCTGATAGCATTTCGTCTAAAGGAACATGTGCTGAAATGGGGTTTAAACCAATTTCCTCCACCATACTCTTTACTTCTGCAACTGTGTGGCCATATAAGCCGGCAAATTCAACTCCGTCATATCCCACTTCCTTAATCTTCTGCAAGGTTCCTTTCAGATCTTTTTCAGCATAGTCTCTTACCGAGTATACCTGCAAAGCAACAGAAAAGGCCATATTCATTTACCTCCTGTTCTAAAAATAACTTATATGAAAAATGGTCTCATAGTAATCATGTCAAGTTTGGTAAAATTATATAACAAGGCTGGTAAAAATGCAAGTTCAGTATCAGCAAACTGTGAAAAATTACAAAAAAGATTACAAGAAACTCAATTGTAAAAAGCAAGATGGCAGGCTTTAATGTATTCACATGTTGATAGGAGATAAACAGGTAGTAATAGAGCTGGATAATAGGTTGGTAGATTTGTACGAGCTTATAGGAACTGTTATAATATAGTAGCAAAGGTGGGATCAGGGGAAGCTTCCATACTGCATCACCTGCCTGGTAACACTTGGAAAGCTTTTGCTACAGGCATGTCAAGTAAGGATAAACCCTTAATTAAGTAATTACCTTCTGTGATGGAGAGTTGTAAAGTGAGTAAAGCTCAGATTCGAATATCCGTACGAAATATGATTGAGTTTCTCCTTCGATCCGGAGATATACACATTGCTATGTCAAGTACCCGGCAATTGCAGCAGGGGACTAAAATTCATCGAAAACTGCAGGCAGAGACCGGGGAAGACTACCAAGCAGAGGTTCGTCTTTCCTTGGAGACTGAATTTGAAGAATTCAGCATTTTAGTGGAAGGTATTGCTGACGGAATCCTTCAAGATGGTGAAAAAATTATAATAGATGAGATTAAAAGTACATCTGTGCCATTGGAACTCATTGATGAAGAATACAGCTATCTGCACTGGGCGCAGGCAAAATGTTATGGCTGGATGTTTCTAAGTCAGACACAGGCAGCTTCTATAACCATTCAATTAACTTACTGTAATACAAAAACCAATGAAATCAATCAGCTCCACAGAGATTTCGGCTACAAAGAATTGGAAGAGTATTTTACATATCTGGTTGAAGAATATGCACAATGGATGCAAATGACTCA
>DIQU01000092.1:11960-16465 GCA_002426555.1 Firmicutes bacterium UBA5454
GAAAAGGACAGAGAAAATTAGCAGCAGAAACTTATCGAGGAATTCGGGATAAGAAGCTTCTCTTTGTTCAAGCGCCTACGGGAATAGGCAAGACCATATCTGTTCTGTTTCCATCTGTAAAGGCCATGGGGGAAGGTATGGGTGAAAAAATCTTTTATCTAACAGCCAAGACGGTAACACGTCAAGCAGCAGAGGAGACAATTGCCTTATTGCGTGATGTCGGACTTCATTTTCTGTGTATCACTTTAACTGCAAAAGATAAGATATGCATGCTTGAAACAGCTTCCTGTAATCCCGTGGATTGTCCTTATGCCAAGGGTCACTATTCCAGAGTGAATACTGCTTTAATGGATATTTTAACAACTGAAATTCTCATTACCAGGGAGATTGTTTTGGTATATGCTGAAAAACATAAAGTATGCCCTTTTGAATATGCCTTGGATATTGCCTTATGGGCAGACTGTGTTATTTGTGATTACAACCATGTCTTTGATCCGAGAGCTTACCTGCGCCGTTTTTTTGATTTTGGAGGCGACTACATTCTTTTAGTAGACGAAGCCCATAATTTAGGCGAAAGGGCACGGGACATGTTTTCTGCAGAGTTGTCCAAGCAGGCTCTTATGAAGTACAGAAGTGATTGGAAACATCAGGCGCCGGATTTATACAAGGCCTATACTGCCATTAACAAATGGTTTATTGAACTCCGTAAAAGCTTTGAAAAGAGTTATGATGCTCGAACCATTGACTTACCGGCTGACTTTATTGATCTGCTAAAAATCTTTACTCATGAGCTGGAAACCTATCTTTTAATAAACTATAAAAGTGCCCCGCAGCAATTAACAGATTTATTCTTTGATTGCCGATCCTTTTTGGCTGCTGCTGCAATGCTTGAACTAGGCTATCTTGTTCATGTAATCCGTCAGGGAACTGAGGTTCGCATTAAGCTTCTTTGTGCAGACCCATCACAACGACTTCGAAAAACCTATGAAAAAAACAGGGCTGCTATATTTTATTCAGGAACCCTGCAACCACTGGATTTCTATCAGGATGTTCTGGGAGCAGAAGCAGAAGATAGGGCTTTATGTCTGACTTCACCCTTTCCGGCAGAAAACTTCTGTTTGCTTATAGCGGGCAACATTTCCACTCGCTATCGGGATCGGGCTTACAGCTGTGAAGCAGTGGCTCAATACATAAAAGCAGCTGTAGACCATAAAACTGGAAATTATCTTGTGTTTTTCCCATCCTTTCAATATTTAGGGCAGGTTTTCGATATTTACCAGGATAGCTGGTCTGAATATAAAACTTTAGTACAACAAAGAGCTATGGATGATGAAGCAAGGGAAGAATTCCTAAGTGCCTTTGTAGAAAGGCCATCTGAAACCATGATTGCCTTTGCAGTTATGGGCGGGATTTTTGCTGAAGGAGTTGACCTACCAGGAAGCCGTCTTTCAGGAGCTATCATTGTAGGAGTTGGGCTGCCTCAATTGTCAGCTGAGCGTGACTTGATTTCCAGATACTACAGTGAACGAAATGGCAGGGGTTTTGAATATGCATATCAGTTGCCTGGGTTAAATAGAGTAATGCAGGCAGCGGGCAGGGTAATCCGGACGGAAACCGACAGGGGTTTTGTTCTTTTACTGGATGACCGGTTTTTGCATAAGCGGTACCGAGACCAGTATCCAGCAGAATGGCATCATTTTCGCAAGGTAGGCTCTCCAACAGAAGTATCTGAGATTATATCCAAGTTCTGGTGAAGGTCAAATAATGCTTATTTATGTGCCAATCAGTCAATACTTTAATACATAATCTGTTTTTTGCTTAGCTTTAAAAGCAGCTATTCAGAGCTTTTGCTATTTAATTTGCTTCATCCTGATGCATGAATAGTGTGCGAAAATTGGACTATGGAATTAGGTGTAAGAGAAGGCGAATATTAGGTGGAAATAAAAGGGTTTTTAAAGCTGGTAGAAATTCAAACAAAAGCAGCTAGTATGTCCCCTCTTCTGTTGGGGTCAATTTTTGCTTTTTATAGATACCGACAATTTAACTGGACCAATTTTTTATTGATGCTTTTTTCACTACTGTGTTTTGATATGGCAACAACTGCAATCAATAACTGTATGGATTATAGAAAAGCAAAGAAAACTGAAGGATTTGGTTATGAAAAGCACAATGCAATTGTTTTTTACAAATTATCAGAATCTTTTGTACTTACCACCATATTTGTATTGTTGGGGCTGGCAATTGGGCTGGGCATCTTGCTTTACCTTAAAACTTCTCCTGTAGTTTTAATCATTGGCATTATTTCTTTTACAGTAGGTATTTTGTATACCTTTGGTCCTGTTCCCATATCTCGAATGCCCTTGGGAGAGATCTTCTCCGGCTTTTTTATGGGCTTTGTGATACTGTTTCTATCAGTGCATATCCATGTAGTAGAGAATAATTTCATACAACTTAGCTTGCAAGCTAGTGTACTGAATTTAAAACTAAATCTCAGCGAACTATTGGTATTGCTTTTGCTTTCACTGCCCGCTGCCTTGGGCATATCTAATATTATGCTGGCCAACAATATATGTGATATGGAAGATGATCTGGAGAATCAGCGTTATACCTTGCCACTGTACATTGGCAAGAAGAAATCGCTTATACTATTCCAAAGTTTATACTACATTGCTTTTCTTGATATCTTACTGCTCTTGATTTTTCGCATCCTTCCAATTACTGTCATACCGGTTCTTTTCACCTGCATACCGGTTAGGAAAAATATTTCCATATTTTCAAAGTATCAGAGTAAACAAGATACCTTTCCTCTTGCTATTCAAAATTTTTTGTTAATAAATGTATCCATGGCTCTGCTTATCATCCCATCTTTTTTTCTATGAGAAAATATATAGCAATAGGATTTAAATATATTCATTATTCTTCTTGCTGGCTGTGAATAGCAACTTAGACCTGTACCTGCTTTTTACAAAATATTCATGTCTGATTTATTGCTTGCTTTTGTGCTATAATACTTTTTGATGTGTAAGAATTGTCCGAATATTATTGCGGGGGTTAAGCATGAATATAGCAGTGATTGTAAATCAGGTTATTGTCTTGTTTTTGATAATTATAATAGGGCTTTATGCAAAAAGAAGAAATATAATAACAGATGACATGACTGGAAAGCTGTCCAATTTGTTATTACAGGTAATTCAACCTCTGTTAATTATCTCTTCATTTAATTTTGAATACTCGGCAGCAATGTTGAAAAATGCGATTTTAGTTCTTGCGGCGTCCGCGTTTATCCACTTGTTTTCCATGTTGGTAGGAAGGTTTATCTATATCCGTTTTCCCAAAAGAACGCGGGATGTTCTAAAATATATCACCGTTTTTTCCAATTGCGGTTTTGTTGGATTTCCCGTTCTGGAAAGTGTTTTTGGGAGTGAAGGGGTGTTTTATGGTGCATTATATGTGATTCCTTTTAATGTACTGGCCTTATCCTACGGAACCATGGTGTTCACAGATAAAAACGAAAAAGGTACCTTTAAAAAGATACTGACTCATCCCATCATCATATCCGTAGCTGCAGGTATGCTGCTTTTCCTCCTTCAAATTCAATTGCCCAAACCAATTTCTGAAGCAATTTCAATGGTAGGCTCTATGACCTCCCCATTATCCATGCTGATAGTTGGATGCTTGTTGGCAAATGTACCATTTAATCAATTGTTTCGTGGAAAGGAAATATATGTGGGTTCTGCAGTACGGCTGATAATTTTGCCTCTCCTGGTATATGGGATCTTAAGCTTGTTTCCTTTGCCGGGAAAGGTGCTACAGGTTTCTGTTATCCTGACAGCCATGCCTGCTGCAGCCAATACAGCAATATATGCTGAGAAATTTGGGGGAGATGCCGCGCTGGCGTCCAGGTTGATCAGCATATCTACAATTCTATCGATTCTTACCATTCCACTAATCCTTATGATATTATAAGAGCAAAGGTGTTAGATTGAACGGGGAGTCATGTGAGCTCTGAGCAAAGAGAATGGAGATGGCTGTATGAATATCACAGAGGTTAAATTTCGGGTTCGTTATAAGGAAACTGATCAGATGGGTGTAGTTCACCATTCCAATTACTACACATGGTTTGAGGTGGCAAGAACAGAATTCATGCGCAATGCAGGTTTAAGTTATAGAGACATGGAGGAAAACGGTGTTATGCTCCCCTTGCTGGAAACTCACTGTAACTACCTTCGAGGAGCAAAATATGATGATCTGATATGTATTCGTGCCTGGATAAGCAAATATGCAGGTGTCAGGCTGATTATGGAATATGAGGTAATTCGAGAGGAAGATGGAGTAATGCTTGCCAATGGCAGCACAGTCCATGCTTTTACTGATAATAATATTAAGCCACTGAACATCAAGAGAAAATATCCTGAGATTCATAATTTGTTTGTCAAGCTACTGAATGATTCTAAAGCTGAATACTGAATAATGCAAAAAGAAGGCGTTTTTGCCTTCTTTTGTTT
>DIQU01000092.1:16673-25670 GCA_002426555.1 Firmicutes bacterium UBA5454
TTTAAGTGTTCGTTATCATACCCATATGTTCTCTTTCTTGTTAGTTTGACGGTTTACTGTTTAAAGCCTGTTTTACTGCTGTACGAAAATTATTGCTTGTGCTGGTAGCACCGGAATAATCATCGATCTTATTTATATCCTGCCTCTCAATGAGTTCTTTTGCCAATTTTTCAAAAGCTTCTATTGCAGTTTCATACTCATAACCATTTTCTTTGCTCTTCGGTTTTCCTTCATCCAAGTACTCAACATATTCGGCTTCAGTTATTTTTCCATCTGCAATGGTAATCTTAGCCTCACCAAAGCTCCCGCGTTCGTCTTTTTCAGTTCGACCCGTGTATACACCGTCTGCCAGACCTTCCGGCGTTGTAAAATTGCCGTTTCCATTGGATTGTCCAGATGTGCAGGCTGCCATTAAAGCCAGAGCCAATACAACAGTTACCACCAGGTATATTTTTTTCTGCATAAATTGTCACCCATCTTTCATATTGTTTGTTGTCTTAATTAAGACTTCCTAAAACTACAATAACCAAGCTTTAAAGATCTACCTCTCCTTTCAAAAAGTCCTCCATGTTAACGGAGGACAAGGTGCAAGCTAACAGTCATGAATAAGGGGAGTCCATGTAAATTAGGGGTTCACATGGATAACGGTTATCAAATTTGCTCTATTAATAAGAGCTTTATATATATAACCCATGCTTTTTTGATGAAACAACTAATTGTATTTATTTTCGTTTATCTTTATTTACTGCATTTTAAACTCTGAATAAATATGATCATATTCTTCAGTTACTGCTGCTACATCAATATAGAAGCTTGTTCTTTCGATTACATCATCTGCCATATTCAGTATGGGATCATTTATAAATTCATCGGACAAATACTCTTCAGCTGCTTTATTTGGGCTGGTAAACTTTATTATTTCATAAGTCTTTGCACTTGTCTACTCTTGACAGAGGTTCTCGGATGGGATAACCTAAATTTGATGAGATTTGGAGGAGGATGTTAATTATGAAAATCGGTGTTAGTTCTTATAGTTTTAGTAAATTAGTCAGAAGCGGTGTTATGTCTCAGCTGGACATTATTGCAAAGGTAAAGGAAATGGGCTTTGATGTAATTGAGTTTTCTACCTTAACTCTGCCGGAAGGGGAAACCCCTCTTAGCTTTGCTCCTAAAGTTAAGGAAGAATGTGATCGAGTTGGTATTGAAATCGCCAATTATACCATAGCAGGTGACTTTCTTAATGGATGTAACGGTGATTTGGATGCAGAAATCGAGAGGCTTAAAGGTGAAGTAGATATAGCTCAGATTCTGGGAAGCCCTGGAATGCGACACGATGCTGCCTGGGGTTTTGCAGAAGGTTACAAGGGTGTGCCCAGCTTTGATGCAGCACTTCCCAGAATGTCAAAAGGCTGCCGAGCAGTAAGCGAATACGCAGCAGAAAAGGGAATTAAAACCATGGTGGAAAACCATGGACAATTCGCCCAAGACAGTGATAGGGTAGAGAGATTAGTCACAGCTGTAGATCATCCTAATTTCGGCTTGTTAGTTGACATGGGCAATTTCCTCTGTGTTGATGAAGCACCAGAACATGCGGTAGGTCGATTAATGCCGTATGCCTTCCATGTTCATGCAAAAGATTTCCATGTTAAGTCCGGTAATGAGCCTGATCCAGGCAGTGGATGGTTCACCAGTCGTGGTGGAAATTACCTAAGAGGTTCTATCATAGGTCATGGGGTAGTACCTATTGTCCAGTGCTTGAAAATTATGAAGAACAAAGCTTATAACGGCGTTTTATCCATTGAGTTTGAAGGCATGGAGGAACCGCTAAAGGGAATAGAAGTTGGACTTGAAAACTTGAGGAGATATGTGGCACAGGTTTATTGATTAGAAAAGGTTATGAAAAACTTTCCCAAAAAATTCCATAAGAACACTTGTTCCCGTTAGCATATTGTAGTACAATTAAAGAGTGAGCAACTTAGTTATTACTTCATCGTATAGCAAGGAAAAAAATATGGGGGAGGATTTCAAATGACTGATAGGGAGTTATTGGAGCTGGTTGCGGCTCAAGTAGGCAATCTCACAAATAATGTGCAGGATCTACAAAACGAGATGCAGGAAGTAAAAGGCGGCATCAAAGGTTTGAAAGGTGAAGTGCAAGGCTTGAAGACCGAGATGCAGGAAGTAAAAGGCGGCATCAAAGGCTTAAAAGGTGAAGTTGCTGACATCAAAAAGAGGGTCATACATATTGAAAATGATCATGGTGCAAAGCTTGACGCCTTATTTGATGGCTACAAGCAAAATGATGACAAGCTAACTCGTATCGAAGCTGAGGTTAGCAAACACGATGAGTTTATTCTGCGGCGGATAAAGTAGGTTAACAATAGCCCTGGATTACAATAAAAAATAGCGCACTAAAAAACCTGCTAAAAACCTGCTAAAACAAGCAAAAAATATTGACAATAACAAGGTACTCGTTTACAATTTAAGCAAGATGTCCTTTAAGACTGGTTCAGAGAAATCAGGAAGGCACAAATAACAGACTTGTTTTGTAAGTTACCTATTATGTGTGTTCAGCCTGTCCTGATTATGGATAGGCTTTTATTATATGTGTAATTCTTATTCGAGAGGTTTTGTTTATTATAGGAGGCGATACAGTGGCAGATCTAAAAGATACGGTATTTAAAGCAAGGGTATTGGATGCCGAAATGATGAGAAGGGCACTCACCAGAATAGCCCATGAAATTATTGAAAAGAATACAGGTATTGATGATTTAGCTGTCATCGGTATTCGCAGAAGAGGCGTTCCTTTAGCAGAAAGGCTTGCTGCCATTATTAAAGAAATTGAAGGAGTGTCAGTTCCCGTTGGCATCCTTGATATTACCCTCTACAGGGATGATTTAACTACCTTGGCAGTACAACCAATCGTTCACAAGACAGAGGTTCCTTTTTCCATCAACAATAAAAAGATAATCCTGGTCGATGATGTCCTGTATACCGGTAGAACAGTGAGAGCTGCTTTAGATGCTTTGGTTGATTTAGGACGCCCTAAGCTAACTCAACTTGCTATACTAATCGACAGAGGGCATCGAGAATTGCCAATCAGAGCCGACTTTGTAGGTAAAAATATTCCAACTTCCAGAAAAGAGTTGATTGCTGTTAATGTTGAAGAAATCGATGGAATGGATAATGTGGAAATCCATGAATTTGTATAAGTAATAAAACCTCTAATTAAATAAAGTACTCCTTTAAATTGGCACTGTGATGTCAAAAGGAGCTTTAGGTAAGCTATAGCTATACTTGTACACCTTATCTGAACCTCCTTGGAGGTTTTTTTATTATTTATAAACTATAGGTAAAAATACTTGTAAAGGAAGGTGTATAATAAGAATATGTGGAGAACAAAAGATTTACTTGGATTGGAAGAACACTCTGCAGATGAAATCCTAAGCATATTGGATACAGCAGAGGTTATGAAGGATATTATCTACAGAGACATCAAGAAAGTGCCAACCCTTCGGGGGAAGTCCATGGTTACCTTATTCTATGAGAACAGCACCCGTACCAGAAGCTCTTTTGAGATGGCTGGCAAATATCTAAGTGCGGATACTTCAAACCTGGCTATCGCTAACAGCAGCGTTGCAAAAGGAGAATCCCTCATTGATACAGGGAGAACCCTTGAGGCTATGGGAACAGACTTAATTGTGATAAGGCATTCAGCTGCAGGCGCACCGCACCTATTAGCTAAGAATGTCAAATCTGGAGTTGTCAATGCCGGCGATGGAATGCATGAGCATCCTACTCAAGGTTTGCTGGATCTATTTACTATGAGGCAGAAGAAAGGTAATTTGGCAAATTTGAAGGTAGCAATATTAGGAGACATCATGCACAGCCGGGTAGCAAGATCCAATATCTGGGGACTGAGCAAGTTCGGGGCTGAGGTAAGGGTAGTAGGTCCGTCTACACTAATGCCGCCGGAAGTTGAAAAAATGGGAGTAAAGCAATATTATAATATAGAAAAAGCATTGGCAGGAGTTGATGTAGTCAATGTCCTGAGGCTGCAAAAAGAAAGACAGAAAAAAGGTTTATTACCTTCACTTCGTGAATATTCACAACTGTTTGGATTAACAAATGAAAGAATGGCATTGGCAAAAGAGGATGTTTTAGTCATGCACCCCGGTCCTATGAATCGCGGGGTAGAAATTATGACTGATGTCTATGAATCCACACATTCCTCTATAGATGAACAAGTAACCAATGGTGTAGCCATTCGTATGGCTATTTTATACCTAATGTTGGGGGGAAAGAGCGCTTATGAAAATATTAATTAAGAACGGAAGAGTAATTGATCCTGCAAGTAAAACAGATGCTTTGAAGGATATTTTTATAGAAAACGGTACTATCATGAGCATAGAAGATACTATTTCCAAAGAAGCAGATGAAGTGATTGACGCAAGTGGAAAAATAGTAACGCCTGGTTTAATCGATATGCATGTACACTTAAGGGATCCCGGTTATGAGCATAAGGAAACCATAGCAAGCGGTACCCAAGCTGCTGCAGCTGGAGGGTTTACAGCAGTTGCCTGCATGCCTAACACAAATCCAATCACTGACAATATGGCTGTAGTTAACTATATCAAGCAAAAAGCAGCTTCAGAGGGCAGGGTAAAGGTGTTTCCCATCGCCCATATCACCAAGGCAAACAACAATGAAGAGATAACTGAATTTGGTGACTTGAAGCGGGTTGGGGCTGTTGCTCTATCTGATGATGGGATGCCTGTAGAAAGTGCCGAGATTATGCGCCGAGCCTTGGAATATGCGAAAATGTTTGATTTGACCATCATGGAACACTGTGAAGATTTAAGCCTGGCAAACGAGGGATACATGCATGAAGGTTTTGTATCAACTGAATTAGGTCTGCGAGGTATTCCTGGTGCTTCCGAGGATGTAATGGTGGCCAGAAATATTATTTTATCCGAGCTGACAGACAGTAAGATGCACATTACCCATATAAGCACTGCAAGAGCAGTGGAATTGGTACGACGAGCAAAGAGAAAAGGTTTGAAGGTAACTTGTGATGTTACACCTCATCATTTTACTCTTATAGATGAAGCGGTAAAGGGCTATAGTACGAATACCAAGGTGAGTCCACCATTAAGGGCAAAAGCCGATAGAGAAGCAATTTTAGAAGGATTGGCAGATGATACTATAGATGCAATCGCTACAGACCATGCGCCGCATGCAAGAGAGGATAAAGATGTTGAATATGCATATGCAGCAAATGGCCTGGTAGGCTTGGAGACGGCTGTGCCTCTTGTTTATAGCGAATTAGTTCTAAAAGGTATTCTTAGCTTGGAGCAAGCGATTTCGAAAATGACCATAAAGCCGGCAGAAATTTTGGACATACCTTTAGGCAGCCTACAAGTTGGTAAGGAAGCAGATATAAGTGTAATAGATCCTCAGAAAAAGGCTGTTGTTCGAAAGGAAAACTTTTATTCCAAAGGGAAGAATACCCCCTTTGATGGTTGGGAGTTAACCGGTTGGCCAGTCTGTACCATAGTAAGTGGAAAAATAGTGATGCGAGATGGAGTTGTCATATAATGTTTCAACACAATGGAAAGCTGATTTATCATAAAGAAATTAGCCCTAATCATATGCTCATGGTAATTGATGCTATTGAGATTGCAAAGAATGCTGTAATGGGTCAATTTGTAGAAGTTCGGGTTTCTGATAGTTATGAGCCACTGTTAAAAAGGCCAATCAGCATTCATGATACTGATAAAAAACTGGGTACTATCAGTCTTCTGTATCAAGTGAAAGGAAAAGGGACAAAGCTCTTAAGTGAGAAAAGAGAAGGAATGTATGTTGATATCTTAGGGCCTTTGGGTAAGGGATTTACATTGCCTGATTATTCTATCCAAAAGCTTTTAATAGTTGGCGGCGGAATCGGGGTTGCACCATTATTATTTTTATCAAAAGAAGTAAGAAGGCAGTTTTTTAATTCTACAATGATACTGGGATACAATTCAAAAGAACAAATTCTTAGAATAGATGAATTCAAGAAACATAGCTCCAATCTACAAATCACTACCTTGGATGGCAGCTTTGGTGAAAAAGGTCTGGTAACTGTTCCACTGGAAAGGGAATTGGCTGCCAGGAATTACGGTATGCTGTATGCCTGCGGTCCAGAGGTCATGCTAAAGAGTGTTGCACAATTAGCTGAGAGATATGAAATTCCATGCCAAGTTTCAATGGAATCCCTTATGGCCTGCGGGGTAGGAGCCTGCTTAGGCTGTTCACGCAAGATGATTGTTGATGGTAAGGAAATATATCAAAGGGTTTGCGTAGAGGGGCCTGTCTTTAATAGCAGAGAGGTGGTGTGGGAAAATGTCTAAACCAGATTTAAGTGTTGACTTAGGCAAGCTGAAGCTTAAGAACCCAGTTTTGACTGCGTCGGGTACTTTTGGCTATGGACTGGAATTTGTTCCATACATGGATTTGGAAAGGCTGGGTGGAATTATAGTTAAGGGGACAACCCTATATCCTAGAACTGGCAATCCTTCACCACGCATCTTTGAAACTTCTGCAGGTATGCTAAATGCCATAGGGCTGCAAAACCCAGGGGTAGATGGTTTTATTCGAGATATTTTACCGGAAACAAAAAAATTTAACACAAATTTCATCGTTAACATTTCAGGAAATACAGTTGATGAATACGGTATATTAGCTAAAAAACTTTCCATTGATGGAGTCGCTGCCATAGAAGTAAATATCTCTTGCCCTAATGTAAAGGCAGGTGGCATGGAATTTGGAACAGATCCCTATCAAGCGGCAAGAGTTGTTAAGGAAGTAAAGAAAAATACGGATTTGCCGGTAATCGTAAAGCTGTCACCTAATGTAACCAGTGTTGTAGAAATTGCAATTGCAGTAGAAGACGCTGGTGCAGACATCATTTCTCTGATTAACACCCTTTTGGGAATGGCTATTGACATTAAAAAACAGAAACCTCACTTGGGAAACACCTTTGGAGGGCTATCCGGTCCTGCTATTAAACCGGTTGCTCTGCGTATGGTTTGGCAGGTTTACAAGAATGTGAGCATTCCCTTAATTGGTATGGGAGGAATTGTTACTGTAGAGGATGCTCTGGAGTTTATAATGGCTGGAGCTGCAGCCATAGCAGTAGGGACAGGTAATTTCATAAATCCTTCTGCAAGTGTTGATTTGGTAAGTGATTTAGAAAAGTATTGTGTGGAGCATAATGTTTTAAAGCTAAGCTCCTTAATTGGAGTGGCACATAAAGTATAAAACATTCGTTTATCATTCAGAGCGCCAGCGAAGAATTTTAGCGTAATTAAAGTTTAGAGAAGGGAAGTGGGAAAGTGAATTGTAAAGAACGCTTAATTGTAGCATTGGATGTGGATACACTGCAGGAAGTGGAAAGTTTGGTTGATAAGCTAAATCCCTATGTTGGTATGTTTAAGGTTGGCTTACAGCTGTATACCAGTTTAGGACCGAAGATTATAGAGGTCATTAAAAATAGAGGCGGCAGGATATTCTGCGACCTGAAATTGCACGACATTCCCAACACGGTTGCTCAATCCAGCAGGGTCTTAACGAGGCTAGGCGTGGATTTATTAAATGTACATGCTTCCGGAGGGAGCAAAATGATGGAAGCAGCTGCGGAGGCTGTGGCAAATGAAGCCAGCAAACTAGGCATAATAAAACCCAGCTTAATCGCAGTAACAGTTTTAACCAGTCTGGGTACAGAGGACTTAAAAGAAATCGGTTTGGATAAGGAGCCGGTTGAAGTAGTTGGAAGCTGGGCACAGTTGGCTAAAAGCTCAGGCTTGGATGGTGTTGTGTCTTCTCCAAAAGAAGCAACTTTAATCAAAGACCTTTGTGGAGGCGAATTTCTTATAGTTACACCTGGTATCAGACCCGCAGGCAGCAATGTATTCGACCAAAAAAGAATAACAACACCAAGTGATGCTCTTAAGGTAGGTGCAACACATTTAGTAGTCGGAAGACCCATAACCAATGCGCCAGATCCAGCCTTGGCTGCTAAAAAAATATTAGAAGAGATGGAGGCTTATTATGCTGACAAATAAGGAAATAGAGAATATCTTTCTTGAATCGGAAGCGCTTCTAAAAGGACATTTTCGTTTAACCTCAGGACGTCACAGCGACCAATATATGCAATGTGCCAAAGTGCTTCAATACCCTCATTTTACTGAAACTCTCTGCAAGGATTTGGCTGAAAGATTCCAAGGAGAGAAAATTGATGTAGTTATTGGGCCAGCTATGGGCGGTATAATCGTCGCTTATGAAATGGCAAGACAATTAAAAGCTAAAGCGATTTTTGCAGAAAGAGTAAATGAAAACCTGGAATTACGAAGAGGTTTTTGCATTATGCCAGAAGATAATGTGCTTATCGTTGAGGATGTCATAACTACAGGAGGGTCTATAAAAGAGGTTATAGATCTGGTTAGAGGAACGGGGGTCAATATTGTAGGAGCTGCTCTCCTAGTTGATAGAAGTGCAGGCAAAGTGGATCTAGGTGTCAGAACTGAAAGTCTATTATCTATGGAAGTAATCTCATATGAAGAAGAGGAATGCCCTCTGTGCAAAGAAAACATCCCTGTAGTTAAACCAGGAAGCAGGAAAATATAGTAACGATAATTGTGAACCAATCCCTGTATCAAAAAAAGCACCTATACATATGGTACAAAAAATGATAGAATAGTCACGGACCTAATCAATAGGTCAAGTTTTCTATGCCTTATGCATTAATTATCCTGTCGAAACAGATAATATTCTAGGATGGATACAGGAATTACAGCAAGGTTAGATATTTAAATTTATTATATTATGTAAATAATTACCAAGAGGAGGAATCGCTATGGCGAAACAAATTAAAACCATGGACGGCAATCAGGCAGCATCTTATATGTCCTATGCTTTTACCGAAGTTGCTGCTATTTATCCCATTACTCCATCTTC
>DIQU01000092.1:25910-28877 GCA_002426555.1 Firmicutes bacterium UBA5454
GGACAGGAAGTCAAGGTTGTTGAGATGCAGTCCGAAGCAGGTGCTGCCGGAACAGTACACGGTTCACTAGCCGCTGGGGCACTGACTACTACATATACAGCTTCACAAGGTCTTTTGTTGATGATTCCCAATATGTACAAAATGGCAGGAGAATTGTTACCGGCAGTCTTTCATGTAAGTGCAAGGGCATTGGCAGCACATGCACTGTCCATTTTTGGCGATCACCAGGATGTCATGGCTTGCCGTCAAACAGGCTTTGCCCTTCTGGCATCTTCAAGCGTTCAGGAATCAATGGACCTGGCAGCAGTTGCTCACTTATCAGCTATCAAGTCCAGTGTACCTTTCCTTCATTTCTTTGACGGTTTCCGCACCTCACATGAGGTTCAGAAAATAGAAGTAATTGATTATGATGATGTAAAATGCCTAGTAGACTTTGAGGCAGTAAAAAGCTTTCGTAATCGTTCCATTAACCCCAACCGTCCGACTGTTAAGGGCAGCGCTCAAAATGCAGACATTTACTTCCAAGGCAGGGAGGCTGCTAATCAGTATATAAATAATGTACCAGCAGTAGTATCTCACTATATGGAGGAAATCACAAAAATTACAGGGCGAGTCTACCATCCCTTTGATTATTATGGTGCACCCGATGCTGAATATGTTATAGTCGCTATGGGTTCTGTCTGTGATACTATTGACGAAACCATAGACTATCTTATGAGCAAGGGTGAAAAAGTAGGCACCATTCGTGTTCGTTTATATCGTCCCTTCTCAGCAGAGCATTTCCTTAAGGTTCTGCCTGAATCCGTAAAGAAAATTGCTGTACTGGATAGAACGAAAGAGCCCGGTTCTTTGGGTGAGCCCCTCTATCAGGATATACTTCATGTATTCTACAAACAAGACAATAAACCTGTTGTGGTTGGCGGACGTTATGGACTAGGTTCCAAGGACACTACGCCTTCCCAGATTATTGCAGTATACCGCAACTTGGAAAGTGCACAACCAAAAGATAATTTCACAATCGGTATCATAGATGATGTAACTAATACTTCTTTAGACATAAAAGAAGAAGTCAACACCACACCTGAAGGCACAATCTCTTGTAAATTCTGGGGTCTGGGTTCCGATGGTACAGTTGGTGCCAACAAGTCTGCCATTAAGATCATTGGTGACCACACCGACTTATATGCCCAGGGTTACTTTGACTATGACAGTAAGAAATCTGGTGGAACTACGGTTTCTCACTTGCGTTTTGGTAAAACACCGATTAAATCCCCTTACCTAATAAACTCTGCAGATTATATTGCCTGCCATAACAGATCATTCATAAATCAGACTGATGTAACTAAGGGAATCAAAGAAGGCGGCACCTTCGTTCTTAATTGCCCCTGGACAGAAGATGAGCTGGATGAAAAGCTGCCTGCTGAGCTAAAGAAGACAATTGCAGACAAAAAGCTGAAATTTTATGTTATTGATGCTATCAAAATTGCCTCTGATGTGGGCTTGGGCAATAGGATTAACATGATTATGCAGTCTGCATTTTTCAAATTGGCCAATGTAATCCCACTGGAAGATGCTGTCAGATATTTGAAGGACTCCATAGTAACATCCTATGGCAGAAAAGGTCCGAAGATCGTAGAAATGAACCATAAGGCTGTAGACCTGGGCATCGAAGCATTGGTTGAGGTAAATGTACCTGCAAAATGGGCTGATGCCAAAGATGATAACAACAATGCAGTTAACGATGAGCCAGCTTATATCAAGAACATTCAAAGACCTATGGAAAGAAGAAAAGGCGATGATCTGCCTGTCAGCACCTTTATAGAAGCCAATATGCATGATGGCACCTTTCCCACAGGCACCACAGCTTTTGAAAAACGAGGCATTGCTGTAAATGTTCCTGAATGGCAGCTGGAAAAGTGCATCCAATGCAATCAATGTTCTTTGGTCTGCCCCCATGCCGTTATTCGGCCTTATTTAGTAAATGAGGAAGAGTTGGCAAAGGCACCAGACAGCTTCAAAACCAAAAAGCCCGTTGGAAGGGGCATGGATGGTTTGCAATATCGTATACAGGTCAGTCCCCTGGATTGCACCGGCTGCGGTAACTGCGCTGATATCTGCCCCGCTCCTGGGAAAGCTCTTATTATGAAGGATGCTGAAGAGCAAATTGATTTGGAATATGAAAACGCTGTCTTTGCCGACACTATTACCAACAAAGAAGGGGTTATGGCTAAGAACACCTTAAAGGGCAGTCAGTTTGTTACTCCCTTGTTTGAATTCCACGGTGCGTGCCCCGGTTGCGGTGAAACCCCTTATATCAAACTGTTAACCCAGCTCTTTGGTGACCGTATGATGATTGCCAATGCTACTGGCTGCTCCTCTATTTATGGAGCCAGTGCACCTTCCATCCCCTATACAGTAAACAAAGAAGGAAAAGGTCCTGCCTGGGCAAACTCTCTCTTTGAAGACAATGCCGAGTTCGGTTATGGTATGTTCGTAGGTGTAAGACAAATTCGTGAGAAGCTTGCTGATTTCATGAAGGAAGGTCTGGATTCAGATATATCGGAAGACACAAAAAATGCCTTTAAAGCTTGGCTGGATGATAGTGATGATGGTGAAAAATCCAAGGATGCTTCTGCAAAAGTATTGGAAGCTATTGAGAAAGAAAGTAACAAGAGTAATCAGATTATTTCTGAAATCCTTGACAAAAAGGATTATCTGACCAAACCTTCCCAATGGATTATCGGTGGTGACGGTTGGGCTTATGATATTGGTTATGGCGGCTTGGATCATGTTCTGGCTTCCGGCGAAAATGTTAACATTCTGGTTCTGGATACAGAGGTTTATTCCAACACCGGCGGACAGTCATCCAAGTCAACACCTACTGCAGCTGTAGCTAAATTTGCAGCTTCCGGCAAAAAGATCCGTAAGAAGGATCTAGGTGCTATGGCTATGAACTATGGCTATGTT
>DIQU01000109.1 GCA_002426555.1 Firmicutes bacterium UBA5454
CTGCATTCTCAAAAAGAATGGGATTCTATTCAAAACATACTTTATGTAACCACACCGGCAAAAGTGGTATTCTACGACTGGGGAAACCTTGATCAGGAACCTGTTATTGCACAAAATATTTTAGATGCCTATCAACAGGTACTGGACAGCAGCGTTTCACCAAAAGTTAATAGTAAGTTCTTTTATACACAGCAGTATCAGCTTCCTGAGATTTCTGGAAGTCAGAAGTCAGAGGTTGGAAGTCAGATATTGGATACGGGATACGGGTAGAAACGAGATTACAGGTTACTGATATTTGTAGGGGCAGACGACCCTGTCTGCCCGAAACATGATATTAAGTATTTGTTACGAGGCAAGATTATGGACTTCAACTTGCTGGTATAGTATAATGTTCAAAAGTTGATATGTGGATTTCAGTTGCAGTATAAGAAAACTGTAAAGCACTATACAGCTGTGAAGGAGCATACAATGGAAAAAGCGAAAAACCTGCAGAATCAAAATAGCAGCAGAAAACAGCAGGTAAAAAGCAGACGCAAAAAAAATGAGCAAGCTAGAATTAATGAAATACTGCGAATACTGAAAGAAAACTATACTTCTGCAGGGACAGAACTGGATCATACCAATCCCTTTGAATTGCTGATAGCTACTATTTTGGCAGCTCAATGCACCGACAGGCAGGTGAACAAGGTCACACCGGGGCTGTTTGCCAAGTACCCGGGTCCCGAGGAAATGGTCAGCTTGACTGAAGAGGAGTTAGCTGTCATTATTTATAGCTGCGGCTTTTACAAGACCAAAAGTCGTAACATCCTTCAAACATGTAGAATTTTATTGGCGGAATATGGGGGACAGGTTCCAGATAATATGGAATCTCTGACCAAATTACCGGGTGTAGGCAGGAAAACTGCCAATGTGGTTATGAGCAATGCTTTCGGTAAAGATGCTATTGCAGTTGATACCCATGTATTTCGTGTCTCCAATCGTCTGGGGCTGGCTTATGCCAAGGATGTATTAAACACTGAAAAGCAATTAATGGGGAACATACCAAAAAAGGACTGGTCGGATGCTCATCATTGGCTGATTCATCATGGCCGCAGGGTCTGCAAGGCAAGAAAGCCTGATTGTGATAATTGTTTCCTAAACCATGTATGCATCTATTTCAATGATGGACAAGTTTCCACACAAGTCAAACAAAAATAAGAGAGGAGAAGGCCTTTGAAAACATATGGATTGGTAGGCACCAGCGGTACAGGGAAAAGCTATCAGGCGATCAGCCTAGCCAATGAAAAGGACATATCCTGCATTATCGATGATGGATTGTTCATCAAAGGTGCCGGAATCATTGCAGGTACCTCAGCCAAACGGGAATCCACCAAGCTTTCTGCCGTTCGCAGAGCAATATTCATGGATCCTGATCACGCTGCCAAAGTGAGGGAGGCCATACGAGAAGAAGACCCTCCTGCTATTTTAATTTTGGCAACTTCTGTTTCCATGATAGAAAGAATCACACAAAATCTTCATTTACCTGCTGTGGAAGAGATCATTCCAATTGAGGATGTAGCCAGTGAAAGCGAAATCAGCTGGGCTCGGAAACAGCGTGTTGAACAGGGAAAGCATATCATACCCGTCCCAACTTTTCAGGTCAGAAAAGATTTTTCCGGTTTTTTCATAGACCCGCTTCGAATCTTTCGCATAGGAAAAGGCAAGAAGATAGAAGCTTTGGAGAAAACAGTGGTACGCCCCACCTATAGTTATTTCGGCAGGTTTTTTATAGCAGATTACGTCATCGAAGCCATGACCGGCCATACTGCAAAGAATACAGCTGGAGTTCACAGAATACAAAAATGTGCTGTTCAAAGTCAGGATGAAGGTATCTCCATAGAGTTGGATATCGAAGTGGTCTATGGACTCCCAATTCATTTGATTATGAAGGAAATACAGGAAAATGTAATGATTGAGGTTGGATATGCCACAGATCTGAATATCCTGGCGGTTGATGTTACTGCAAGAAAAGTAATTGTATTGAAGGAAAGGGAGAATTTAACACGAATCAATTTAAAGTAAATAATTTGTTGGAATCCAGAAATCTGCCTCCTCTGCTTCAGTTTCAAGATGGTTCGCCGGTAAATTCAGCAGATGATTGGAATCAAAGGCGGGATATATTGGCAGAGCTTACAGATACCAATGAAAAGGCATGGGGAACGAAAAGCTGAAGATCCTGGCAATCTGATGATGTGGGCATGGCTTTCACCTTAGAACAGGATCACATTTTCACAGCCGATATGACTGGCTTCGATATATAGAATTTATGAGAAAACACAGACGTTAGGTAAACTCATTGTAATAGCAAAGGGGTGCAGGGTTGGAGGCTGTTTTATACGGGAAAGCTGTTCATGTACATGGGGTAACGGACTTTTTTTCGGATCATGTTTTTGATTGCGGACAGGCTTTCCGATGGAAGCAAGGGGAAAAAGGATATACAGCTGTGGTAGACAGCAAGGTTATCCGCGCAAGCTATGATACAGAAAAACAGATATTAGTGCTTGAAAACTGCAGCCTGGATGATTACCATGGTTTCTGGAGGAATTATTTTGATTTGGACAGAGATTATGGTCAAGTAAAAAAGGACTTGTCATCAGATCCGGTTATGAAAGAAGCAGTCGCGTATGGATGGGGTATGCGGGTTCTCAATCAGGATCCCTGGGAGACACTGATATCATTTATTATATCAGCTAATAATAATATCACAAGAATCAAGGGTATTATTGATAAACTATCCGCACGGTTTGGCAAAGAGATTGTATGGGAGGGAAAGTCATACTATAGCTTTCCGACACCCGAATCCCTAGCAGCTGCTGATGATTCTGCTCTAAAGGAATGCGGCTGCGGTTACCGTGGAAGATATATTAAAAACACAGCGGATATGGTGGCTCGCGGTTTGGTTTCGCCTTATGAGATAAGGGAACTGCCATATGAGGAAGCTCATAAAGAGGTACAAAAATTCACTGGTGTAGGTGACAAGGTAGCAGACTGTATACTGCTGTATTCCATGGGGAAAGCTGAAGCGTTTCCGGTGGATGTGTGGGTCAAAAGAGTAATGGAATATTTCTACATTGGACATCCAGTGCCCATAAAGGAAATAAAGTCCATTGCAGCAAAGCAGTTTGGTCGATATGCCGGATTGGCTCAGCAATATCTGTTTTATTATGCAAGAGAGAAGAAAATCGGGAAATAAGGAGTAGTTAATTTGTGGGGTACCATTGTCAACACAGCAGCCATACTTATTGGCAGTTTACTGGGTGTTTTGATTTATAAAGGGATAAGCAGAAAGGTTTTATTAACCGGTGTGGCTGTTTTAGCTCTTTTAAGCGCTGCAATAACTGTAATCGGCAGGTTTACCAATTCCATTCATCCATTTACAGCTCTTACAGCCGGAGCATCTGCATGCTTGTTGTGGTTGATTATTGGTATACTGCTCCGAAACGGATTATCTGAAGCATACAGTAATATTATAATGCAGGGCATTGGTCTGGCTGTTGTAGTAATCGGGA
This sequence comes from Firmicutes bacterium UBA5454, assembly GCA_002426555.1. GTDB lineage: Bacteria > Bacillota > Clostridia > Caldicoprobacterales > DTU083 > UBA5454. The sequence continues at coordinate 3,549 of DIQU01000109.1, forward strand.
TTATCAGTTCTCTGGAAACCAGAAATATGGTTTTGGTAATTATCAGTCTGGTGCTGGGCGGTCTTATCGGACAGGCTCTGGGTATTGAAAAAAGGCTGGATGCCCTGGGGATGATTGCTCAAAAAAAATTAAAGGGCGGGGAACACAGTACTGTGTCTCAAGGCTTTGTCAGCGCCAGTTTAATATTCTGTGTAGGAGCTATGGCTATTGTAGGCTCACTGGAAGCAGGTCTTATGGGAAATTATTTGACACTTTATGCAAAGTCCATGCTGGATGGAATTACCTCCATTGTATTAGCTTCTACCTTTGGTGTAGGAGTATTGTTTTCAGCACTTTCTGTGTTTGTATATCAAGGCGCCATAACATTGGCCGCAGGCTTCCTATCCCCATATTTATCGGATGTAGTCGTTGCAGAGATGACTGCTATTGGCGGCATTTTAATTATTGGAATCGGATTGTCCATGCTGAATGTACGCAAATTTAATATTGGTAATCTTCTTCCTGCTATTTTTATTCCACCTGTCTATTTTCCCCTTGCCGGCTTAATTCGGCAATTATTGGAATCACTGCCTTGACACTGTTTCTTAGTTTTGTTAAACTTATTTTTAATATTTATTTACTTGAATACTCATGCAGAAAACATTACTGATCAGCTTTTATATCAATTGAAGAACCTGCAAAAGGACTCATTACCAACAAAATAAGGAAAGGGTGTGTTTGTGATTAAAGATCGGATTCAAAAAGAAGGTTTAACCTTTGATGATGTATTGTTAATTCCACAACAGTCGGACGTATTACCCAAAGATGTAAATCTCAGCACATGGTTGACCAGAAAAATCAAGCTCAATATACCATTGATGAGCGCAGCTATGGATACAGTAACAGAGGCGAAATCTGCCATCGCTATCGCGCGGGAAGGTGGTATCGGCATCATTCATAAAAATATGACGATAGAGGAACATGCAGATCAGGTTGATAAGGTAAAACGATCCGAGCATGGTGTTATTGTAGATCCCTTCTATCTGTCTGCAGAGCATTTATTGTCAGATGCCATGGAACTGATGAAGAAATATCGGATTTCAGGTGTTCCAATTACAGATCATGGTAAGTTGATTGGTATAATAACTAATCGGGATATCCGATTTGAGACTGATTTTACTCAAAAGATCCGCAATGTTATGACCTCTGAAAATTTGGTTACCGGTCCGGAAGGCACTACTCTGGCAGAAGCTCAGGAAATTCTTCGGCAGCACAAAATCGAGAAGCTGCCCATTGTGGATAAGAATGGGATGTTAAAAGGTTTAATAACTATCAAGGACATTGAAAAGGCTATTCAATACCCCAATTCTGCAAAAGATGACGGTGGTCGTTTACTTGCAGGCGCGGCTGTAGGTATTGCCAAGGACACCATAGACAGGGTAGCTGCTTTGGTTCAAGCTAAGGTAGATGTCATAGCTGTGGATACCGCTCATGGTCATTCGAAAAATGTTATTGAATTGGTTAAGACAATCAAGAGTCACTATCCTGATTTACAGCTTATAGCCGGAAATGTAGCTACTGCAGAAGCTACCCGTGACTTAATAAAGGCAGGAGCTGATTGTGTCAAGGTGGGCATTGGTCCAGGGTCAATATGTACTACTCGTGTAGTAGCAGGAATAGGTGTTCCTCAAATTACTGCCATATTTGATTGTGCAAAGGAAGCTGATAGATATGGAGTTCCCATCATAGCAGACGGGGGAATAAAATACTCAGGAGATATTACCAAGGCCATTGCAGCAGGTGCCAGCGCAGTTATGATTGGAAGTTTGTTGGCAGGAACTGAGGAAAGCCCTGGAGAAAGCGAAATATATCAGGGCCGCAGGTTCAAGGTTTATAGAGGAATGGGGTCTATGAGCGCTATGGCTGCAGGCAGTAAGGATCGTTACTTCCAGGAAGATGTTCTAAAGCCGGTTCCCGAAGGTGTAGAAGGTCGGGTACCTTTTAAAGGCGCTCTTGCAGATACTGTATATCAGTTAATTGGAGGCTTGCGTTCAGGTATGGGCTATTGTGGAACTCCTACTATACAAGATTTGAGGACCAAGACTCAATTCATGAGAATAACAGGGGCAGGCTTAAAAGAGAATCATCCTCATGACATTTACATCACCAAGGAAGCTCCAAATTACAGTGTGGGAGTGTAGGGGGAATGGATTGATGACAAAAGAAATTGTCATTATATTGGACTTTGGGGGGCAAGACACTCATCATATTGCAAGAAAGGTCAGAGGCTTGAAGGTGTATTGTGAAATCCTTCCATGTCATGCATCTGTAAAACGGATTCAAAAGAAAAATCCCATAGGGATTATATTCGCTCGAGGTGCGGCCAGTGAGACCAAGGACGTATCTGAAGGCAGTGCTGAGGGATTTGAATGGGAAGTTCCCGTATTGGAGCTGGATGAGGCTCATCTGGACGAACAAATATTAAAGAACTTTTTATATGACATTTGCGGCTGTACCGGTAATTGGACCATGGCAAATTTTGCTCAGGAATCAATTATTGCACTGAAGGAGCAAATGAAAGGCAAGAAAGTCCTATGTGCTCTGTCCGGCGGTGTTGACAGTTCTGTAGCTGCTGTTATGGTGCATAAGGCGGTAGGCGACAATCTGACCTGCATATTTGTTGATCATGGTTTACTGCGCAAAGATGAAGGAGACTATGTAGAGACGACTTTTAAAGAACAGTACCAAATGAATATAATACGGGTAAATGTCCAGGAAAGATTCTTAAATCGCTTGAAAGGCGTTACCGACCCTGAAACAAAAAGGAAGATTATCGGGGAGGAATTTATCCGAGTATTTGAAGAAGAAGCCAAAAAGATTGGTGCAGTTGATTACCTGGTTCAAGGCACTATCTATCCTGATGTGGTAGAAAGTGGCGTTGGTGCTGCTCTGGTAAAAAGCCATCACAATGTAGGTGGTTTACCAGATCATGTTGACTTCAAGGAAATCGTAGAGCCCTTAAGAGAGTTGTTTAAAGATGAAGTTCGTGAGCTAGGAGAGGAACTAGGTATTCCAAAAGAACTGGTTTGGCGTCAGCCCTTCCCAGGACCGGGACTTGCTATCAGAGTTATTGGCGATATCACAGAAGAAAAGCTCCATATTCTAAGGGAAGCGGACGCTGTTTTCCGAGATGAAATTGCCAAAGCAGGTTTGGACCAGGAAATCTGGCAGTACTTTGCTGTTCTGACTGGCATGCGCAGTGTTGGTGTTAAGGCAGACGAAAGAACCTATGATTACACAATTGCTCTTCGTGCAGTAACCAGTATTGATGCCATGACAGCAGACTGGGCGAGAATCCCTCACGATGTTATGAATAAAATTTCCAGTCGTATAGTAAATAAAGTAGAGCATGTAAATCGAGTGGTTTACGATATTACCAGCAAGCCACCTTC
>DIQU01000094.1:0-23121 GCA_002426555.1 Firmicutes bacterium UBA5454
GAAAGCCGCGCTATGGTATAATATTGCATAGACTATTACGTATTAGTAGAATTATACGTCGTAAAGGTAAATAATTATCCAGTATAGGATCCTTGGCGTGAAAAGCATTTAACAACTCTCTAACAATTATCGTTTATAATTCATCATAGGGTGGTTTAAATGGTTAAAATCTTAATAGTTGAAGATGACAAGGCAATAAATGATCTAATTGCAATGAACTTAAAATTGGTTGGATATGAGTATGTTCAAGCGTTTAATGGACATGATGCAATAAAAGTTATGGAAAACGAGCACCCACATTTGGTTTTGCTTGATGTTATGCTTCCATACATTGATGGCTTTTCACTTATGGAACGAAAAACATTTGGTGATATTCCCGTTATTTATCTTACAGCGAAAGTCAATTTGTCAGATAAGATTAGGGGGCTGAATTTAGGTGCGGATGATTATATTGTGAAGCCCTTTGAAACCGTCGAGCTATTAGCCCGTATTGAAGCCGTTTTACGTCGAACTAATAAAGCTGAGCAAGAGGTTAAGATCGCTGGTACAATTATTTATTTAGATGAACACATCGTGACTGTAAATGGGCAGCCTGTTGATCTAACTTATCGAGAATTTGAACTCTTAGAAACACTTGTTAAAAATCGCAATATAGCTTTATCTCGTGAAAAACTTATAGAATTAGCATGGGGCTACGATTATTATGGTGATACTCGAACAGTTGATGTACACATTACAAAACTTAGGAAAAAGCTACACTTGGAAAGCCATATAAAAACAATTTATAAGTATGGCTATCGGTTGGAGATAGAGAGATGAAATTTTGGCAGAAAATCTTTATTAGTTCTATAATTCTTTTTGTTATTGTTTTCAATGTGGGAGCCTATTTCATTGTTAGCTATTCTTACGAATTTACATTGCAGAGAGAGAAAGAGAGCAGTATTCGAGAACAAACTGTGATTTTATCTTCAATAAATACCAGCATTAAAAATTATGAAAAAGCCCTACCAGGTGCCCCAAGGGATCTAATCATACTAAGCTCTATAATTAAACCATTAGCTGAATATTATAGTAGTCAAAATGTTTCCTTGGCATTGTATAAAGATGATAAACTGGTGTATTCAAGCGCTCCTGCAATCGATGCTGAGCTATTGAAGAATAACGGTAGCACAAAGATTTATAATACGAAAGTAGAGGATAAAAGGTATCTGTTTATTTCGTCCGGAATAACTGATTTTAAAAATTTAACATTCGTTTATGTACGAGACATCAGCTTGGTAGATGCATATAAACGGAAAGTAAGTCAATTCTTTGCCAGAATAAGCGTAATTGTAATTTTGGCTTTAAGCATTGCGTATTATTTTATTATTAAAAACCATACAAACCCCATAAAGAGGCTAAATATGGCGACTAAGAAAATCTCAAATGGAGCATTTAACGAGCGGGTGAATATAAAGCGTAATGATGAGTTAGGTGAACTTTCAAATACATTTAATGCTATGGCAGATTCTATCGAAGAAAAAATCAGCGAATTGATATCACAAGCTGAAAAAAGACAGCAGTTTATTGACAACCTAGCCCATGAAATGAAAACACCATTAACTTCGATTTTAGGTTATAGTGAATTTTTACAAAATGCAATGAGTTCTGAAGAAGAGAGGATAAAGGCTGCAAGCTATATTCATCGTTCAGCGAAGCAGCTTTCGATTTTGTCAACCCAGCTACTTGATATGGCTTTTTTGAGCAATGATGAGCTGAAGTTAAGTGAGTTAAAGGTAAAAGATTTATTGGATGCGTTAAAAAACATAGTAATGCCTTTATTGCAGCATAAACACCTTTGTCTAAAAATATCAAATGAGTTAGAAATAATAAGGGGTAATGAATCGCTTATATTATCCCTGCTAACAAATTTAGTGGAGAATGCCATAAAAGCTTCGGAAGAAACTGAGACAATTGAAATTAAAGTTTTTGCTAATAAAAATCCAGTATTTGAGATCATTGACTACGGTTGCGGGATGACTAATGATGAGCTCTCGAAAATATTAGATCCATTTTATCGTGTAGATAAATCTCGTTCAAAAGAAAGTGGCGGGGCTGGTTTAGGACTTTCTATAGTAAAAAAAATAGCTGATTTACATAATGCGAAAATAGAGATAAGTTCACAAGTAGGAATAGGAACAAAAGTAAGGGTTACTTTTTACAACTCTCTAACAACTTGATACTAGAATGACAATAATCCCTGCGTATAGTATTAATTGCAAGGGATAAAAATCTATAAAAGGAGAGAACTTTTCATGAGAAATAAAAAGTTTTTATTCGGTAACATCATAACAGCTGCTATTCTTTGTGGAGTACTTGTCATGAATGCTTTTATTTTTTCAACTGTATTAGCGGCAACACCTGATGAATCTGAAATAGATGAAGTTGCATCTACTGTTATCGAAGAATCATCCCCTTCAGCAGCGGAAAAAGAGACAATAAAAGAAGATGCTATCAACCTAAATGCTATAACAGAAGAAGAGGCATTTAAAATTGTTGACCAGTATGTCCTAAGAGCTAAAGATAAGCAGGGTGTTCATACGCCAGATCTTAAAACAGTCGAGCGCAGGTCGACATACGCTAGTGCGAGCTCTCCAGCAGATACAGACAAGTGGATCCTTGTATTTGGTAATGAAGATCAAGGCGCAACAGTGCGTGCTGAGGTAGATGCAATTACAGGGGAATTCTCTGGTTCATTTTATGTGACCCTACCCTAAAAATAAGCATGCTTAAATAATTCTAAAACAGTAATTTAGTATAGTATTTTGCGGCTCAACGGAAAAACCAATTATTATCCCTTGCATTTTCTCCTATAAAGCCAGTACTAACTTGAGACCTATGATTATCGTTAATATCCCCTCTCACTTCTCTGAGTAAGTATTTTAATTATATGGCAAGTATATGACGCATCATTTATAAATTACATAGTATCAGTTGAATTATGCGAAATATAGATTTTTATATTAGTAAGCACCGATTTATAGTACAACGGTGCTTGTTTCATAAATAATTTTTTGGATGTAACATTTTTGCTGTTCTAAAAGTATTAGTAGTGAAAGGGGGCTTCGGAATGGATCACAAATCGTTGCGTACGGACGATTGCGTGGAAGAAGTCATCAACGAATATTCCAGTACTGTTTATAAGCTGGCATATGCGAGGACAAGAAACAAAAGTGATGCGGAGGATGTTTTTCAAGAAGTTTTTTTACGGTACATAAGAAAGCATCGAACATTTGAGAGCAAAGAACACGAGAAAGCTTGGTTTATTCGTGTAACAATTAATTGCTGCAAGGATATTTGGGGTTCATTGTTTCGAAAACATACACAGCCTTTGGAAGAGTGTATGGTTGTATCCGAAATAGATGAAGTGAACCAATTGGAACAATTTTTATTGGATCTTCCCGAAGACTATCGCATAGTAATTCATTTGTTCTATTATGAGGATATGTCTACTTCACAGATCAGTAAGATTCTTCACAAGAAAGAATCAACAGTAAGGGTGCAGCTAACACGTGGAAGAAGGCTGCTAAAAGAAATAATAGAAGGGGCAGGTTATAATGCTTGAAAAATATTATCGTTCTATAGATTCTGAAATAGAGCCAAGCTGGGAGCTTATAAACAACACAAAATCCAAAATGTATGTGGAGTTGAATAAAAAAAATTCAAAAGTGTCAATAAAAAAAAATCGATATGTTCTAATAGGAGCAAGCTTGACTCTCTTGCTGTTCTTATCGTTGATAGCTCCTCAACTAGGTAATAATACAATGGATGATTCTATTCAGCTTACAAAATCTACGGATGGTGTTTCTGCGTATTATATTGACAAGTCACCAACTGTAGAAAACACAACTATTGAAAGACCACAAATGAGCGAAGAAGAACTAATAAATGGTGAACTGATTTTTAAAGGAAAAATTAAAGACATACAATATGTACAGGTAGATTTTGAAAAAAGCATTACCTATATAGCGGTTTTTTCAATCAAAGTAAGCAACACATATAAAGGAGAGCTGAGACAAGGAGATACTATCAAAGTAATGAGTCAAAGGACATACACGAATGTTCAAGAAACGGGCAGAATTGCTATAGATTGGGTACTTTCGCAGGCACAGACCGGGATGAATGGAATATTTATAGTTGATTCATTAGATGAAGAATCCTATATAGAAAAAGGTACAGAACGTCTTTATCTTCAAGACATTTCTCCTTATGTTTTCCAATTGGCAGGCGAATGCAGTGCGTTTTTGGAAGTGTCAGATCATGTTATTTATGATCCATCATTCAAATCACTGTCAGAGGATGTTACGCCAGAGGATGTCTCACTTGAGAGGGTTGAACAGTATATATTATCTATGTTACGACGCTTGAACCTCTCACGACTAAAGTCACGAGATTCTGTTGCAAGCAACAAGGCGTGTCCAAGGCGCCTCTACACTGTAAGACTTAATAGTCTATCAGCTTACGTCTAAAAATAGTTCTTTAAGAATACCTTTATTACAGAAGGACTAACTGACATATATGGTTTTACGCAAAAAATGATTACCTTTTGCAACCCGATACCATATGTAATTTTCAAAGAACGTTTGTTCTATTGTATGCCAAATTAGGACGAATTGCAAGACAAATTACTTTCATCTCATGTCTAAAGACGCGAGTGTTCAGCAATTATATGAATAAATTGAAGAACAATAACATCAAGAAAAAAAATAAAATCAACCATTGATAAATACTAATCTGTTCACCGCATCTGAACCGCCTGATTGATGCTGAGCAGATATAAAATTCGTTCCTTAACCGGTTTTCCAGTTATCTGTTCCAAGGCTTCACTGTATAAATCCAGCTGGATTCTATAACGTTCCTTTAGCAGAAGCAGTTTTTCACCGGAATTCACATAATCGGTTTTGTAGTCTACCAGAATCCATTCACCTTCTTCCTCAAAGAAGCAGTCTATGACTCCTTGTATTAATAGAGTGTCTTCGTTAGGCTGCAAATCATCCAACAATTCATGAGCCTTCTTTCGTAAATTGAAGGGGACTTCCCGATGAACCCGGCTTGCATTTCGGATACGGTGACCAATTTCACTGTTCAGGAATCCAAGAATCTGATTCATGTTTGCAGCTTGTGCTTCTTCTTCCGTCAGCAACTCGCACTTAATCATATTCTCTATCTGCAGCAGAATATCATCTTTGGTCACCACCTTATTCAGATTCAGGTGTTGCAGGATAAAGTGTACAATGGTACCTTTTTCGGCGGCAGAAAACCTTTTACTGCCTTCCAGAAATCGCGGTCTGGCACGCAAAGAAGGGGAAGGATTGATAAGGGAAGGCACCGACGGTTCGTTTCCACTTCCCAACTTCCTTATTTCCGTTACAGTCATCTTCGAAGGGATGTTAATCGCATATCCATAGGGATAATCCCATGAAAACCGTTCATCTATCATTTCCCGTAACCTTATTGCTTCCTTTACTACTTCATCTTCTTCATTAATTTTAAGTTCTCTAATTTCTGTTGTTTCTTTGTAATCATCCACAACAGCTGCAGTTTTTCTCTTACCCTTTTGAATTATCTCGCTGATGGTTTTTTCCGGATTCTTCAGGCGAGCTAGAAATTCATTGCGAGTTTTAGCTTCTTCTCGATGAAAAGCAGTTACTTCTCCACGACCATGGAATTCTACCTGCCAGCTGGAGTCATGCTCCCAAAGAGGTTGATCAAGATCGTCATCAAGTAAATTCCTTAGTGCGCTGCAATCCGGATGACGCATTAATATCGGTCCAATCCAATCCAGGTAATTTAAACCCCTCGACAAGGAGTAAGGGCTGATTGGTTTTGCCCATTTGCCGGCAGTTCCAGATAAATCACGGACGGAACCTGTTAATATCAAGCGATCTTTGGCACGTGTCATAGCTACATAAAGAATCCTCATTTCCTCTGACAGGCTCTCTAGGCGAATCACTTGTTTCATAGAGGTTTTTGCTATGGTATCACAGGACTGCCTGGTTTCGGGGTTCACATATTTTGGTCCTAATCCCAGATCCTTATGAAAGAGAATGGATTCATTTGTATCTTTCAAATTGAACCGCTTGCCCAAGCCGGAGACCATTACTATTGGAAACTCCAGGCCTTTGCTCTTGTGTATGCTCGTGATGATTAAGACATTTTCATTTTCTCCCAGGGTTTTTGCCACACCCATGTCGCCACTGTTGCTTTGGAGGCTGTCAATGAACCTTATAAACTGAAACAGCCCCCTAATGGAGGTTTGCTGGAACTGACGTGCGCGCTCCAAAAGCAACTGTAAGTTGGCTTGCCTTTGAGCGCCTCCCGGCATTGCACTGACATAGGCAAAATAACCGGATTCACTGTACAGCTTCCATATAAAGTCCTCCATGGGCAGATAACGGGCAGCCTTCTGCCAGTCTTCCAATTTCTTGTAAAATGCCTTTAAACGCTGAGTTAAACCATCTTCCTGCTGGTTCATATATTCATGAACTGCTTGATAAAACATTCTTCCTTTACCCTTGGTTCGAATGCGAATCATATCATCAGCATCAAAGCCGCCGATTGGAGAACGCATTACCGTAAGCAATGGTATATCCTGTAGCTTGTTATCGATTACCTTTAAAAGAGCGACAATGGTTTTCACTTCCTGAGCTTCAAAATAGCCGGTATTGCTGTCGGCATAAACGGGTATACCTTTGGCTGTGAACACTTCCTGATAAACAGGAGCCTGCATCTTCGTACTTCGGAGCAATACCACAATATCGGAATAGTCTATCTTTCTGTATTCTTCCTTTTTGGCATCGTAGATTTCCGTACCAATCAGCCTCTGAATCCTGTCCGCGGCAATGGCAGCCTCTACTTCCACATCGCTTAAGTCTTCAATATCAGGGTCCAGTTCTTCTTCTTCATCTACAATCTTTTCAACCAGGTGAAGCTCGATTTGTTGATTTTCAATTGGATGATCATCGTCCAGCCCTGGATAGAGCGCAGCCTTATCATCATATTCCAGCTCCCCAAACTGAGTAGACATAAGATGCTCAAACAGGTAATTTACTCCATCAAGTATGTAAGGACGGCTTCTGAAATTGCGGTTCAAGTCAATTCGTCTGTCCAGCTGCTCCTCACCTGTCTTATAGCTTCCATACTTGTCAAGGAAAATAGACGGGTCTGCAAGGCGGAATCGATATATGCTCTGCTTTACATCCCCGACCATAAACATATTATCTCTGCCGCGAATATAACCGAGGATGGTATCTTGAACAAGATTGCTGTCCTGATATTCATCGATAAAAACATAATCATAGGCATCTTGAAGTTCTTCTGCCACCTGCTCATGCTGCAGGATGTCCAGTGCATAATGCTCCAAATCATTAAAATCTATGATGCCCTTCTCCTGTTTTTTCGCCTTGAACCGGAGGTCAAACTCAAGAACCAGCTCACAAAGGCATTGCATATAGGGGTAAAGCTCGTTTAACTGACTTACGCTCTGCTCCAAGCCCTTAGTCAATATACTGCTGCCACCGCCTAATTTTTTAAATGCCTCTTTTGCCTGATTCCGCAGATCTTTAACTCTATCCTTTAAGTCCTCGTCTGCTTCTCCTTTTCTGCAAGTATTCAAACGAGAAAACCCGATTTGCTTATACACATCACTGCATGCCTGCAAGCCTGCCTTAGCTGCTGACATCAAAAGGGCGTTCATCTGCCGTAAATCATCCAGGATATTGTCTCCATAAGCTGCAGGACCATCAGGTCTTTGGCATAGACCGAGGGCTTCCTGCAATAGATCAATAATTCCCTGTATCTCCATTTGAATAGCAGACAGCAATGACTTTGCCCAGGGGCTGTCTTCCATCTGATGGATATTCATGGAAAAATCCTGCACCCGTTCCTCCAACCACTCCTGTGGAAAAGGCTTACTCTGAATAAAGCTGTGCAGACGCAGTACCAGTTCCTGTAAGGCAACATCCTGCCTGTTATCGCTGAAGCGCTCTACCAAACCCAAGAAGGCATCCTCAGCTTTTCCGTATTCTGATTCAAACAGATCTTCTATCACCTCAAGTTTAAGGAGACTGCATTCTGTTTCATCACCAATGCGAAAGCCAGGATCAAGATCGATTACATGGAAGTATTTACGAATGATACGAATACAAAAGGAGTGCAATGTACTTATGGAAGCCTTGGTCAAAAGGTTTAACTGACGCCTTAAATGCTCACTGTCGCCGCTTAGCTCTATGGCTTTCACCAGGGCAGAAGCAATTCGTTCCCGCATCTCTCCAGCTGCTGCATTGGTAAAGGTCACCACCAGCAGGCGATCCAAATCAACTCCATCTTTTATAATGAGCTGCAGGATTCGTTCTACCAGCACTGCTGTCTTGCCTGAGCCTGCTGCTGCTGCTACCAGCAGGTTGCAGCCTCGCGCGTCTATAGCTGCCTGTTGCTCCGCCGTCCATTTTGGCATATCACTTCTCCCCCTTCTCTTGATGGATACGCTGAATAACATCGTCGGTCTTAAGCTTGGGAATCAAGCGATATCCATTGTCTTCCAGCTGATAGTCGAATTGGCAGATGCCGTCATAGGGACAATATTTGCAAGCTGTATCATTGCCTTTCTTGGTGGGGGCGATTCGGATATTTCCCCCAAGCATATCCATGCCTATTTCTCCGATCAGCTTCCTGATATGTCCCAGCAAACCCAAAAATTCCTCTTCTCCCAGAACGGAAGAACTGGCATGGATGGAATCATCTTTGAGAACTGAAACAGGAATCACATCCGACCAACCACTGATTTGATCGTCCATAGCTCGTATTAGATTTACATCTTTTAATACAAGACCTTTTAACTTAAGCTTCTTTCGAATTTCCGTTTGTATTTTCTCTACCATACCATCCTCGCTGTTGATTAGAGGATCATCTATTCGGAAGTAGAAGATTCCTCCGGGTCTGGTCTTACCATGAGTTTTTCTCTGCTCCAGCTCCAACAAGGCTTCCAAATAGACCAGCAGCTGGAGCTTCAGTCCAAACCAGGCATCGGACAAATCGAAGCTTTCAGCTCCGGATTTATAGTCTATTACATTTACGTACAGGTCTTCATCGGTTTCATAGATATCTGCACGATCAATGCGTCCTTCCAAAAACATACGCTCCCCATCAGGCAGTTGAATTTCAATGGGAGGATAGGTTCCCTTTAAGCCAAAGCTGATTTCGTTGCCTACAGGTTCAAAACGACTTCGCCGCATATGATCTGCCAACAGCCAAACAGCCCGTTTGCTGATGCGTTTCAAGCGCTTAGAAAGATATTGATAACGGTTAGTGCTGAGCAAGATACCATGGTTGTGTTCCGGTAAAATTTGGTCCATAATTTCATCTATTATGGTTCCACACTTCTCATCTTCCAGGGTTCTCCAATCTAACCGTTCCTCGACAACCCGCGTCGTAAATCCTTCAATGGAAAGATGGAAAAGTTCTCCCAGGTCTGGTGCTGCTACCGTATATTCCTTTCTCTCTCGAGGTCTTAATCCATAATGAATAAAATGGGCATAGGGACATTTCACATATTGCTCAAGCCTCGATACACTGGCTCGCAGGGGCAGCGAGTAAAGAGCAGCTGCCTTTTGTCTGCCTAAAGAAGCTTCCTGGTTTTGGTGGAACAAGCCTTCCAACAGTGTTTTCATATAGAAGCTCCAGGGATAAGCTTCCTGTTGACTTTGATTACTGTACCAGTCATATACCAGCCACCACAGCAGAGAATCCTCCTTGCCGTCTGCACTGTTTCGCATATGAGTCACCATATATTTATAGCTGCTTTCCGGTGTGGATACCATTGTTTCCTGCCCTTGCTCATTTATTATCAAATTGCTGGAAACGGGCAGCTTCGGAAACAGTTTTTTCAAGCGATCAACCAGAATCGATGGTCTTAAAGCCTTGCCTTCCGTATCGGACAGGGCATGACTGATCCAAAGAAACTCCGAGGGCTTGCTGAAAGCTGTGTAAATTCCAAACTTTTCATTAGCAGCCAGCAGCTCAGTATAGCCACCTAAATCCAGCCCTTCACGAAGTAAAAAATCCCGCTCGTCAGCAGCCAGCAAACCTTCATCCTGACTTCCAGTCGGGATAATGCTATCATTGCAGCCAATAACAAACAGAGCTTTTACATCTTGGCTCTTGGAGCGTTGGATGCTTCCAACCAACACCTGATCCAGTGTAGTCGGGATAATGCCCACCTCCAAAGAGGCAAAGCCAGCTTCCAAAATACCGTAACACTGATCCAGAGAAACCTTTTGATCCCCTAGAATCTCTGCCAGCTGATCGAAGGTATCCAGGAGAATGTTCCATATCTGAGTATTCTCATCTACCTGTTCCAATTTACCCTGCTCACGCAGCTCTTCAATCCAGTCTTCCAATTGTTGTTGAAGGTGAATTTCCTCCAGATGAATATATAAGGCAGTTATCATTTGCTTGATGTTGTCACTGCTTTTCAGTTCATTTTCCAGCTTGAGGAAAGGCGTAATGAACTGCTCACGGTAGTTATTCAAATCTTCCAGGGGATAATCGTCCTCTCCCAACAGGAAATTTTCCTTCCACCGCTTGCCTTTGATACCGTATTCTAGGCAGTAGTTTTCAAGCAGCTCAACCTGCCCTCTTTCCAGGCCGCAAAATCCGGTTTTGAGCAGCTTGAATACATCCTCGTATCTATAAGCTCTATCTACTACCCGCAGGCTGGTCAATACCAGATTTACAATAGGGTTTTGTATAACAGGTTTTTTTTCATCAAGGAAATAAGGGATACCATATTCAAGAAAAATTCGTTTGATATAGCTTCCGTATATGGAAAGGTCACCGGAGACCACCGTCATTTCATTGAAACGCCAGCCCTTGTCTCTGGAAAGTGAAATGATTCGGGCAGCCAACCTTTCGATTTCCGATTCCGGATTGTTACCGGCAAACACTTCAACATGATTGACTTCCTGGCTGTAAGGCTGATAGGGATATTGATAAAGCTCATGCTCTAAATATCGCAGCTCGGGAGCTTTATACTGGGTATCTTCAGCTTGCCCAGCACTATTTTTCCTTTGCTCAGTCCGGGCGAATACAACTTGAGTATCTTCAGCTGGTTTCCTGCTGCTCTTTGAAGCGCCGGGCAAATGAACAAATTTCTCGTCAAAGTGATACTCGCTTGCAATTTTTCTGACTTTTTGCAGAGAATTAACATGAACCTGAAAGATATCCTTATCCCTGCTCCCCTGCTCAAAATCCATAGCAAATGTGAGTGTCAGCTCTCGCGTTATAAGGATGAGCTTCTCCAGAACCCGAAGGGTTTGAGGCGGATAGTAATCAAAGCCATCCAACCAAATTCGCGCACCTAAAAGATACTGGGATTGATCCATTCGTTCAACCAGTGCATTGATGGAATCTTCTGAATCCATATACTTGTCTTGCAAATATTTTTGAAAGGCTTCATATATCAGGGCAGTATCATTCAACTTGCCTATCAGCAAGCCCGATATTTGACCGGATTTGTTCAGCCGTTCTGCCGTAAGACGAATCTGCTCAGGTGTTATATCGTGTTTTTTAAAATCAGACAGCAGTTGATTTATTTGATCTATAAACCCGCTTTGCCTGGAAACGGTTTTGTAAACAGTCAGCTGTACCCGCAGGTTCTCCATCAAGCGCTGCAAAATCATGTGTTTGCCTTGTTCATTGATATGAGTTCGGGTTAAGCCCCCAACCTCGTTGAATATCTTATGAGCCAGCCTAGTAAAGCTGAGAACCTCTACATTCAGAATGCCAGGCAGATTCAGCTTGTGAATCAGATCCCGTTCTGCTTGAAGGGTGAATTGTTCCGGAACCATGAGTATAAGGCGTTCTTCCCCTTTGCGCAGGGCATCACCGATCTCCTGATACACCTGCATGGTTTTACCGCTGCCGGATCGTCCGATAAGATAACGTATACCCAATTATACTCAACCCCCTGTGTGCTTAATCCACTATGCATAGATAATATCATAGCGCGGCTTCCAGTCGCAACAAAAGAAGTCAGAATTCAGAAGTCAGGAGTCAGAATATAATATAACGGCATTGTCTTTTTGATAACCATCAAACATGCCCTCTGACTGGGTTTCAGCAAATAAGTTTGCTAATAAAGCAAACTTATTAAGGATAATAATATATCAGTCTTTGCGGGTCATCGAATAAAATTTGTTACAACCCTTGGTTCTCGAACAGGATACTGAATCCCGGCTTCTTTTCCTGCTTGTATAGATTTTAACAGCCATGCCATATTTCTTCCCAGGGTTCTGCATGTCTGCATACCTTCCAGGTCCTGTCTTACTTCTTCCGGGGTGTTTCCATGAACCATGTTCCAATACTGGGAAGAAACGACAGGCATGCCGCAACCGGTAAAATACTTGTTCAGCTGGTCAAGGGCGGCAGAAGCCCCGCCTCGTCTGGAACTGACAACGGCAGCTCCAGGTTTGTTTGCAAAGATGTCTCTAGAAGAATAAAACACACGGTCCAAAAGTGACTTGATATGACCGGATGCAGCTCCATAGTGCACAGGCGAACCAAACACAAATCCATCTGCTTCTTTTGCCTTATCTATCACAATGTTAACAGGATCATCATCAAAAATACACCTGTCTATATTACTGCAGCCTCTACAAGCTGTACATCCGCGAATTGGGTCACTGCCCACTTGGAAGAGTTCTGTTTCAATACCTTCCAGGTCCAGCACCTTAATTATTTCATTCAATGCCGTATAGGTACAACCCTTAGGTCTGGGACTTCCATTTATAAGCAATACTTTAATCAAAAAATCACTCCTTATCCGTAGGAAACAAATGTTGCTTTGTTTTATCCAATATTACCATGAGAATTTCCCCTAAAACATAACAGGAAAGAACTTGTCCTGCTGTAATGGAAAGAATGGACAGCAGCAATGGAAAATTGTAAACACAATGCAGCATAACACCTATCACCAATCCATTTACTATAATAGGGGGAATGGGTACCAACCATTTATTAGGTGCTTTATAAGACAAGTAAGCTGCTAATAATGTTGCCAAGCTGCCAAATATTACGTCAACAGCACCCATAGGGCTAAACATGTTAGCTAGAACAACACCTAAGAACAATCCAGGAATTGCAGCCGGGGTGTAAAAGGGGAGGACTGTCAACATCTCTGAGACTCTAAGCTCTATTAAGCCATCTCCATAGGAAACTGGTGCAAAGACAAGTGTAAGAACAGTGTATATAGCTGCAATAACCGCAGCCCGCACTATAAAGAGTGTGTTAAAATACCTGGGTTTCAAAATGCTTCCTCCTCCAGAAAACCCGGTCATTCCCAATAATAAGGAATTATCTTAACAGCTTGCTGACATCCAATACCATGGTGCCTTGTATGCTGTCCACTGGAATGTACCCAATTATTCTGCTGTCCATACTGTTGTTGCGATTGTCCCCCAGTACAAAAACATGACCCTCCGGTACATAGTAGCTATCCTTGGAACCCAGCATTATTTCGTCAAGCAAATAAGGTTCTTCTAAAATTGTACCGTTACGTAATAATCTGCCATCTTGAATTTCTATGGTATCCCCCGCTAAACCAATAATCCGCTTAATTATCAATCTCTGATCATCTACCTGGCTAAAAATGCCCATGTTCTGGATATCGTACAATATTGATCGTTTTTGTTCTAATCTCCGATCGATTACAACAATATCACCGTATTTTAAATCCCAATTAAAAGTTCTGCCTAGCTTGGACAAAATGACATAGTCGTTGTTCTGCAAGGTGGGCTTCATGGATTCCCCTTCAATTTTAACAGGCTGGAATACAAATAAATTGATCAATACCGCCAGAACTACAGATAATACAATCATTTGAACCCATTCACGCAGTGTTTTGCGAATTCTTTTCCACATAGATTAAGTATATGCCTCCCTGATACCATCCCAAGACTGAATTCCAATTTCCATTCTATCATGAATTGTCTAGTAAAAAAACAAAATTCTAATGAAAGCCACCAAAAAACTAAAACACCAAAAACGCCCGCTATTAGAGGGCGCTTGTGAGGGACTTAACCTATTTTTTCACTTCAAACCAGCGATCAGGAATTTCGATTGCATGTAATCCAGCTTCCACCATGGCGACAGCTTCCAGGGTTTCGTCTTTTTGTACAGCTGGTTGCTTTGTATCAAAGAAAGCAAGCAGCTTGTCAATGAAAGCCGGCCAGAAGTCACTTGTGATGGGCAGGCTGACTCCCTCCCCATTGGAGGCTTGAATCTCCAAAGCAAATTGTGTCCAAGGCATACAGTGCACTGTTGAACGCCTTCCATCTCCATAATCATATGTCACCATGGGAGTATTGCCTGGAACGGTGCAGATTGCCCGCTTTGCCCCTATGCCAATACTTTTTACGATCATTTCAATTTGATGGATGGAATAATTACTGAACTTGCCTGGTCCATGGGCTGATACCAGGGTAATATCCTTTCCAAGGGTTCCCGGTCCTGTATAATCGGTAAGCTCTAAAGCATACCGCAGTGCGGAAGTAGAGTACATAGGAGTGTTGTACTTTTCCGCCCGGCTGAACATTTTAATCGCTGAAGAAACATCCAGAGCAAATGTCTTATCAATATAAACGGGCTTGCCGGATGCCAATGGTATTTCTGACAAGCTGACATGCATTTCCGGGTTGTCCGGGGATAAGACCACAATGCTGTCACATTTTTCTACCAGCTCTTCAATGGAAGAAGCCTGGGGTACACTGTTGTTTTTACACCATTTTGTTGTAGAAACGCCGTTCGGGCTGTCAATTTGCGCCCAGGCATATGCTGCTTGATGCCTGCCGCCTCTGGCTGGGTCATGAATCCATTTAACATATTGATTCGCATGCCATTCATCCATAAAATAATCAATAAATCCTATTTTTATCATTTAAATTGTACCTCTTTTCTTTTTGTTGTAGACTCTTGAATCGTGTCTATCAATAATTGAACCGACGACTACAACTCAAATTCTATGGTCATTCTATCATAAGCTGCAACAAAATCATATTCTTCTGCTATTTTTGATATTTCATATTAACTAACTATAACTGCCATACTCCAACGAAGCACTGATGAAAGCTTTATAATTGTCCTCCGTTCTTGGTGAGAGAGGGACATTAATAGGGGCTGCAGTAGGCATAATTACATAATGTCCGCCTTCTTTTGCTGCCTCCATACAATCTTTCACGTAACTGCGGACTTGATCAGTAGTTCCATTTTCCAGCAATTTAAGCTGAATGTTCCCGAAAATACACATCTGGTCTCCCACAAGTCGTTTTACCTCTTTTAAAGGTATGTCTCCATCTGGCGGCCCTTCGCATGGATCTATAGCATCTGCTCCAATATCTTTTATATAATCTAAAACCTTGCCGATTCTTCCATGAGAATGTATCCTTACTTTTCCATCATAGCTTTGAATCATTTCTGTCATCTCCCTCACATACGGGACTACAAATTGTTTGAAGTAAGATGGCGGCAGATAAGGAGGTGTCAGATATTCCGGTCCACAAATACGATATAATTCTACTACCCCGCCTTTCAGCATTTGCTCAAGGTTAACCATGGTTCTGTTATGTATTTCCCTTATTGTTTTCCCAAAATGATCCGTTTCAGTAAGCGCCCAGACTGTTGCATCACCAAATTCCATTAATTCCATTGCAGTACAGACGGGATCAGCCAGCGAAGACATCAAAATACCATGATTGCCAACTTCTTTCTTTACTCTTTCCAAATCACTATAGTCATATGACAGTGGTTCAAATGGAATTGATAAGTAGATATCTACATCATTAATATCTTTGCATAAATGCTCAGTAGTCCATTGCGTGTAGACATTGTCAAATACTTTTATAGTTCGGCTTAACTTCCCTTTAGGAGCATATATCACTTCATTAGTGATAGTAAAACCACTGATCATTTTTCTGTCTTGCTTTACATCTATAGAATAAGAAGATAATGCTGCGTTATCATTTGAAGCTGGGTTCCACATACATATGCAGTCTGTATACTTACGAATATAATCCATCAAGCCCTTATATGATGGTTCTTGATTTTCAAATGACAGCGAATTATATCCGCATAGCTCATATGTAGATATTGGTACTCTATCTACAGGCTCGCCATTTAGTACTTTTAACAATCGTTCATTAGAATCCATAATAATTCTCCTCGCATAATATTAATAACAGCATGTCCAAAAAGATACCGTGACCAGCTCCCACCGACTTCTTGCTGGCTTTGTTAAATCAAACCTTGAAACATTGCCCTCACATCAACTGTCTCATAAGACAAGATGGCTTAACGGGAGCCGGGCAGAAGCTCAAATCGGCAGCCTTCTGACCTTAGGAATTCTATAATCGAAGGCAGAGCTTTTACTGTATTTTCCTTGTTAGGAGCATCGTGCATCAGTACAACCAAACTACTATGACCATAAGCAGTTTCCTTCAGCCGCGCAAGCAGTTCCTTGGGAGGCTTAGCTTTTACAGATTCTGCATCGCCACTAATACAATTCCAGTCAATATATACAAAGCCTGCATCATTAACTGCCTTACGATAGGGTTCCATTTTTTTGCCAAAAGAACCTCCAGGAAAGCGAACCAGGCGGAAGGGTCTGTCTGTGTCCAGAATAACCTGCAAAACCTTCTCATTCTTATACAACTCTTCAAGGAAATTATCTGGATCTGAATATAGATTTTTAAATACATGAGAATATGTATGATTTCCTATTCCATGCCCTTCTTCATAAATTCTCCTGAGTGTATCAGGATAATGTTCCACACTGGTTCCAATGGTAAAAAAGGTGGCTTTGATATTTTCTTCCTTCAAGATGTCCAAAATGGGATTGGTAAAACGCGGAGTGGGACCATCATCAAAGGTAAGATAAGCCACTTTCTCCCCTTCCTGTTTGTATACCTTGTTCAGCAGTTCCTGAGTCAATACATCAGAAACAGCCGGTAAATCGCCTTTGTCATCATTAACCGGGCTTTGTGAAGCTTCTGGAGTGGAAGACGGTTTCAAGGTTTCAATCGGTATTTTCGTATTTACCGGTGAAGGTGTAGCTGCAGTCTCAATTGGTATTTTTGTATTTGCCGGTAAAGGTGTAAACACAGGCGTCCTTGAAGGCTTCGGTGAAGGAAGAACAAAAACCGGCTCACTGGACTCCTCATGATAGTGGAGAAAGCCAATACCTTCCAAAGCTGAGGTTGTGCTCCCTGCATAGAAGGGTAAGGAGAGATTCAAAATTAGAATCAATATGATAAACTTGGCAGCATACATTATATGCTGACACCTCTTTTGTTGTCTTGGTTTTCGCAATTCGGAAAGTATCACATTAAAGCCCCCATTACCTGTCATAAACACTATGCTGTAATATATGTTGATCAGATTGTCCAATATCTCTGCCAGGAACATAAATCGAAAGATAGTTTGTTGTACCGCAGCCAAAGGTGTCAGAAGTCAGAATTTGAGATACTGCAAAGGTAAACATATTTAAGTATAGTAACATATATATATTATCAGACATGGACAAAAAAAGATGAAAAAGATGCTGTTGATTAACGACTTAACCAAAGATTAATTTCTGTCATATTTACGTCATATTTACATGATAAAACCCTGCTGTGGTATCAGCAGGGTTCTTTTATATGGGTTCTCTCTGTAGGGGTTTACTCTGTAATGGTTTTCTTTATACTACATCATAAAACTCTTCTGGAATTTCCTTTATAAAAGGAGATATATCAGTGTTACTGAACAGATGCAGTTTGTGAAGGGCTCGAGTACAGGCAGTGTAGAACAGCTTTCTATCCCCTTCCCGACCATAGTTCTCACTGTCTGCTCCAAATAGCACCACTCTGTCAAATTCCAAGCCCTTTGCCAGGTACACAGGCAGTACTATGATTCCTCGGCTGAAATTAACATCATCCTTGGTCAATAAATAGACATTCAGGCGGTGATGGATTTTATCATATAGTATTTCACTCTTCCTGGCGGTTTTGCATATAATCCCAATAGATCCCAAGCCATCCCCAAGCATTTCCTGAATATCGGATATCAGCTTCTCCACCTGAGTGCCAGGATCTGATTCCAATATTAATTGAGGCTTTTCTCCTGCCCGCTGGATGGACTCAATCTGGCTTCCCTTCAATATATGACGGGTGAAATTTACAATTTCTGTAGTAGACCGGTATCCTTTTGTCAGCTGTAATTTAGTTTTGCTGGCAGGTGACAATATTTCAGCCACCTGTTCATATCCAATATCATCCCTTAGTGGATGAATGGTCTGATTGAAATCCCCCAGAAGGGTCATTCGAGTTTGCGGGAACAATTGTCTGAATATGCCATATTGAACAGGAGTATAATCCTGAGCTTCGTCTATCACAACATGGCGAATCTGGCTCATGGATGAGGTTCCCGCCAGTGCCCCCATTAAGTAGCTGTAGGCAGAGATGTCTTCATAGCCTAGAAACCTTTTGCGAATCTGCTCTGCTGTATGAGCACAAATATCCTCATATTGCTCAGGCAGATAATTACCTGCCATGCCGGCAAAAAGTCTGGTGTTCTCAAATAAATCCAAAAAAGCCTGATAACTGTCGAATTGAAGCATCGTCTCGATTTGTTTTCTTACAGGCTTGAACTCCTGATAAACAAACAAGCGGCTGTATGCTTTTATTTTTCCCTTATACTGCGGGTTATCGCTTATTTTCTTTTCCAATTCCAGGCGTCTTTCCTGCCAGGGGGTTCGAATCAGAAAATATAAACGCTGCTTCAATTTTTCGATTCTTCTTGCCAGAGGCAGTGAAGCATAGTCCACATTATACATTTCACGGATGTAACCTTTTGGAATAAGAACCTCATTTCCCCAAGGACTTTCATTTGGATTATGACAGACCCTTGCTTCCAAGGTAATATCTTCAAAATTGACAGCATTTTGCTCCAGATAAGTAACATAATTATTGAGAAGTTCGTAAAAATGCATGGTAGACTTATAGGCTATGCTCCTAAATCTTATCCTTTGACCTTTTTGCGTTTGCATGCTTAAAACATATTCCATGTGGCTGGCTGCACTTTCAAAACCGAGCTCACTACCTGTAATCTGTTCCAAATATTCCCCAAAGGTAGTCTGTTGCATGTTCTCTTCCCCAAGTTCAGGCAGAACATTGGAGATATAATCATTGAATACTGTGTTTGGTGAAAAAATCAAAATATTACCTGCAGTCATGTTGGAGTCTCGATTTTGATACAGCAGCCAGGCGATTCGATGTAGGGCAATGGAGGTCTTGCCGCTGCCTGCAACTCCCTGAACCATAAGCAATTGATGGTTTTCATCCCGAATGATGCGGTTTTGTTCTTTCTGTATAGTAGTAACAATATTGTGCATCTTTTCATCGGTATTGGAACTCAGGATATTCTGTAATATTTCATCACCTATATTAATATCAGTATCCAGCATAAGCTCCAATTGATTTTTAGTAATACGATATTGACGTTTGAGCGAGACCCTGCCTTTTATAATTCCTTCAGGACAAAGGTAATGGGCAGGACCCGGTTCAAAATCGTAGAAAATTCCGCTTATGGGAGCCCGCCAATCATAGATCAGGATATTTCCTTTTTCATCGAAGAAAGAACTGATACCTATATAAATCTCCTCATCATCGTTAACTCCTTTTTCAGTAAAATCAATCCGACCAAAATAGGGAGACAGCTCCAAACGCTCAAGCTTGGTATACTGTCGCAGAGCAATCTCATAGTTTTGGTTTACCTGCTTTAGAGAATCCATATATTGCTTGACCTCTACTGCTGCATCAACATCACCATATTCCCAGGAATGATCGACTTCTTCCCATATGGTGCGCCCAGTTTGCCGAACTGTCTTGCGATAGTCTTTAACTTCTTTTCCTCTGCGAGTCAGTTCCTTTAATATTTTATTGTAAACTTTTTGCAAGCGTTTTACTTCCAGATTCCATTGTACCTGGTCCAATAACTTCAACTCCTAATAGATTCTTCGCTGCGCTCTGAATGACACGAACCTGGATTCTTCGCTGCACTCTGAATGACACACTTGGCATGTTGTCATCCTGAACGTAGTGAAGGATCTTATATCTTATCATTTCAACGGCCGATACATCTGGCGGTTGTTGAGAAGCCAGGCCTTATCGGAAAACTCCCCAGGCTTAACAGGCTCAAGAGCTTTTTGCATGTCGTACATGCGGGCATCGATCATATCCAGATAGTGAAGGATTTCCCCTTCTAGAATCATAGGTCTTTTAGGGCTGCCAAATTCAGGCTCATAATGATGGGATAAAAGCATATGCTGCAACAGCACGATGGTCTCTCTGTCAGCATTAATCCGGCTTCCTACCCTTTCAATATCCTTAATACCCTGAACTATGTGCCCAAGGAGCATACCCTCGGTAGTATAAGCAGAAACAACACCTAAGTCGTTGGCATCCATTTCCTGTATCTTTGCCAAATCGTGTAAAATGACTCCTGCATAAAGCAAATCCGGGTTTAGGTGATTGTAGACCTCCAGTACCCGCTCTGCCATTTTCAGCATGGTGGTAATATGATACAGCAGTCCCCCGCGTATGGAATGATGGTTTTTCATTGCTGCAGGATAGTGCTTGAGCTTTTCATTATTCTCATCAAGCAATGTATTGGTTATCTGCTGAATCCCTTGATCTTGAATCCGATTTGCATAGCTTCTGATATCAGCCAGCATTTCTTCATAAGAATAAGGAGCTGATGGTATAAAATCTTCAATACGAACTTTATCTGCTGCATTGACCTTTCGGATACGCTCCACTTTAACCTGCAGCTGCCCCTGCCACTCGTTCACCAATCCTTTTATCTTAACCAGCAATCCATCTTCCATATCGATATTGCTGACCATTTCGGTGTCCCATATCTTCCCATTTACTTCACCTGTTTGATCGGCAATGGTCAAGTCAAAATATCTGTTATTGGCATTTGAAGTTTTAAGTGAAACCGACTTCAACATATAATAGCCCTGGATTGTCTCCCCTTTGGCAAATGTATTTACCTTCTGCATGCCAAACCCTCCTTCTCTCTTTCCATAATTTTAACACGATAAGCAGGAAAAATGAAGGGTTTCACTCAAATTGCCTCCATCACCAGGAGTAAATCGCCCATTATTCAACAACCAGTACTGAGCTGTAACATCCATATCCATCAGTAAATCAACCAAGTGAGGATGACAAGTCATAAGAAAAACCTGGTGTGTTTTACTCAGTTGGGCTATTACAGCAAGTGCCCGATTGAGATGGGCTGCATCAAAATTAACCAGAGAGTCGTCAATGATTACCGGCAGACCGGAGCCGCTGTCTATGATTCTCCCCAGGCGTATGGCCAGAAAAACCTGCTCTGCAGTGCCGCGGCTCAATACAGAGCTGTCTTCTTGAACACCACCATTTTTAAGGACAAAGGAAAAATCCGATAAATCTTCCTTGGGTAATATCCGTCGATAATCCCCAGCTGTCAGTTGTTCTAAAATATCTTCCGACTGCAGGAGAAGTTCATCTTTAGTTTTTTCCAAAAACCCATTTCGAATTTCGCGACAAATCCAGGCTGCAGTTTTGTATACAGCATAGCGGTAGGATTCCTGATATAGACCGCTGCGCCCTTTGTGAATCATGGCATGGGCTTGTTCCAACAGCTCCGTCAAGCTTAACTGATCCAAAAATATATTTGTTTTCTGTATTTCCTTCCTGCAGGATTCCAGCTCTTCTTCCTGTTTTTTTATTTGCAGCACCAGTTCCTCATATTCACGCTCAATGGATTCTCGAGCGGGAAACTCATTAAATATCTTCAGCAGAACCTGAACGGGTTCTTCCAAAGATGCATCCAATATATTATCAGTAATCATGGCTTGAGTAATTCGTTTGGAGCCCGCTGCTCTCTCCAGGCTCTGCCATATTACAGCTCTTCTGTTTATCTTTTCAAGATAGTCTGATCTGGATTCACACAACTCAAAATAAGATTCCACGAGAGTTACCAGATCATTTTTATCATTCTCAGCATCTTTGCTATTTTCTCCTTCTTCCATACCAATCAATTGATAAATTCGTGCTTCTGTTCTTTTGATATCCGAAGACAGATGATCCATGTGAATGGCAATCTTCAGCTTATGCTGCCATTTTTCAACAGAGTTTTGAATCTCCATCCATATATCAGGGCTCAGTTGCTCCTGGGTATAATTACGGCAGTTGAGGTTCTCAAATCGCGATATGAGAATATGTATCTCATGAAACTGTGCTGCCAGAATACCGGACTGTTCACTGATATCACTTTCCTGTCTATCAAGCCGATGTATTCCCTCTTGAATACCCATGAGACTTCGGTAATATTCCAACAGACTGCCGGGAGACGGCAATTCTTCCAGACCCAGTGTATTGCTGACATCAATAAGCTCAGCTTCCGTCTTAGCCAATTCCTCAGCCAATTCTCTCCTTTTTATATGAAGTTTGTCCAACTGAGCAGAGCAGGAATGCAAACGGCCCTGAATTTCCTTCGAACGAATCTGTGCATCCTTATGGCCCATTCCCTTATAAAATGCAAGCAAAGCAACACCCAGGATTCCAAGAAAACCTGCAAGAAGTCCGGCAGGCAGATGAAGAAATGACAAGGCCGAACCTGATAGAATAAACGATACAGAAACCAGAAAATAAAGCTTTAACCCCGGCAGCGGAGTATGATTTTCCCACTCTTCCCGTTGTTTTTCAAGCCCTTCAAATGTTGCTTGTGTTTCTTCCAGCTTGGAATCAGTGCGTTCCAACTGATTTTCCAGTTTCTGAAAGCAGGATACCAGCTCCATCAATCGGCTTTCTTCCATGAATTCCAGAGGAAGATTCCGTATTCTCTCCAAATCATTCATTGACCAGCTTCTATGCAGACGTTGAATTCTCTCCAATATATCCTGCCGATTTTCCTCCAAGTTCCATTTTAAATCCGTTAAATGATCCCATCTGACTTCCAAGCCCGAAAGCTTTTCATAATGCTCCTGAAGCGGAATACGATGTTCCA
>DIQU01000094.1:23273-23711 GCA_002426555.1 Firmicutes bacterium UBA5454
GGAATACGATGTTCCAGTAATAATTCCATTAATGAGTGGGTTTCCTCCTGCTTTTGCAAACCATCAGCCAGTGCTTTATATTCCTGTTCCCATTCGGCTTTCAAGTCATGACAGCTTTCAAATAAAGCTTCAACGATGGACCTGTTTTTCAATGGCAGGCTATCGGACAGCTTAGTGCCCATATGCTGCTGCAGAACCTGTTCCAGTTCGACCAGTTCTCCCAGCATGTCATAATTTCCTTTGACTGCTTCAAGTAAATCACGCCTGGCATGGTTATCTCTTAATTCATTGCTCATCGTCTGCTCTTTTTGGTTTAGATCCAACAAGAGAGTCTGCTGTTTCTGGTATTCCTCCACCTGTCCCAGAGCTTTCTTTTTCTTATTGACACCTTCTCTGATAAATTGCACATGGGGTCTGAAACCCTTATTGCGCAGACGC
>DIQU01000094.1:23970-25401 GCA_002426555.1 Firmicutes bacterium UBA5454
AGCTGCCTGTAATTTATCAAATTCGTTTTTAGACACTCCCTCAGGGATGCGGGTAAGCTGGTCCAAGCTGATAGTAAAAAGGTTTTTATAAGTAAAGGCATCCAGTTTGAAGATTTCGCTTATGGAAATTCTATCACCTTTTCCAGCAATTACACATACCGGCTCTGACAGCCCTTCCAGGCGGATGTGATATCCAGTGCTGGTTTTCTCATCCCTTATATCCGCCTCAATCATGTATTCGACATTTGCAGGGGGTAAAGTGCTGGCAGATGATAGTCCATAGCCCAGTAACCGCAATATCTGCATGAAAGTGCTCTTCCCTGAGCGGTTGGGGCCGCCTATGACCACCAAGCCGGGATGTATATCCTCAAGAGTCTGGTTTCGAATAATGCCAAAGTCGCCAATATGCAGTCGTTTGATTTGCATCAGCCATCTCCTCCTTCTGCCAGTCCTTCCAGTATCAAACGTACAGCATCCTCCACAATGCTCTCAAAGGTATGCTGATCCAACGGCAGACTTTCGTCGTCTTGATCCTCATAATCCATATTGGTAGTCCAGGCCTGCCCCAGAGTGGAAGTCAGTTTTTCGCGAAGCTCGCGGTCTTCCCTAAGAGACAAGATCGTCTGATCCATCAGCTCTTGCAGTAATGGATTATGGCTTTGCATATCATCATCAATAGGATTGGATGTGCGCAGGATAACTGAATCCGTCCAGAGAAACGGTGTTTGACTGGAAAGAGCATCTCGTAAAGCCTGGATAATCTCCTGCTCACAACCCTGGGGATCACCAGACAAATAGTGATGCAGTCTGCCTCGACCTGCAATTTCCCAGCGAATAATACAGCCTTCTAAACAAACCTCACTGTTATGCCGGTTGATTTCCTCCTGGATGGTCTTATGAGCTTGAGAGATGAGGTATTCCTCCAGTTGATCCAGGTTATCAACATCACGTAATTCAGAGCAGCCGATATCTACAAATAAATTACGGTATACCACTGGTGAAGTAACTTCATATTCCATATTTATTCCTTTTACATCATCTACCTCAACCAGCCAGCAGCCTCGAGGCCCCTGTTCGCTAAAGTCCCTCCCTTGAGGTGTACCGGGGTAGGCAACTACCGGATTTGCCTCATTTAGAATGCGAGGCTGATGGATGTGACCCAATGCCCAGTAATCAAAGCCCGAATGCCCTGTCAGATCACTGAGAGAAGCAGGAATATAGTAACTTTTTGGGGATTCCAACTGAGTATGCAGCATGGCAATGCGAAATATCCTGTCGCGGGATACAGGATAATGTTGATGCAGAGGAGAATTTTCACGGCTTCCTCCATATGACTGTCCGGAAACGGCAGCAAGGGGCTCTCCGTCTTCTCCCTTGACAAGCACCATTTCCGGTTGATCCGCTCGAAATATATGAACATTATCCGGCAGC
>DIQU01000094.1:25568-25789 GCA_002426555.1 Firmicutes bacterium UBA5454
AATATATGAACATTATCCGGCAGCTGAAAGAGCTCGCCGTATTCTTTTATGGGATCGTGATTACCGGCTGTGATAAAAACCTGAATATTCTGTTTTTGCAGTCTTTTACATGATTCGACAAAGTAACGGTTGGCACGAACAGATCGGGCTTCCCTGTCGTAAATATCACCAACCAATAATAGAAATCTGGATTTGGATTGAAAAGCGATATGACATATTTG
>DIQU01000094.1:25975-26535 GCA_002426555.1 Firmicutes bacterium UBA5454
TCCAATGCACGATAAGCAGCAGTACGGCTCAATTCCTGCAGCCTGGGATGAACTTCCATGCCATCCATATGTAAAAAACTGCCTAAATGGATGTCGGCAGCATGAACAAATCGAAACTTACCCATTAATAGAATCCTTTCATTTTGACTAAATCAGACTTCGGTCTGCAAAGCTGAAATACTTTTCCCCTGCGACAATAATGTGATCTACCACTGATACCTGTATAGTTTCGCAAGCAGATTTGATCTTTTTGGTTGCATCCAGGTCGGCAGATGATGGCTGCAGGCTGCCGCCGGGATGATTATGAGCCAGTATTACACTGGCTGCCTTGTGCCTGAGAGCTGCTTCTACAATCAAGCGGGGATAGATTTGAGCAGAATCAATGGTTCCTTCATGGACCAATGCAGCATGGTTCACCTGGTTTTGAGCATCAAGGCAGATGATATAAAATGCTTCATACGGACGCCCATGGAAGAGCGTTTTTACATATTCCCCTGCTTTGCTGGTGCTGTTCAGCTGTGGTTTGTCACCCCATTTGTCGTTAAGGTAACGGCGGCATA
>DIQU01000094.1:26753-26893 GCA_002426555.1 Firmicutes bacterium UBA5454
CTTAAGCCTGCTTCCTTGGTAAGATGCTCATAGCCGGCATCCAAGACTCCGGACAAAGAACCAAACCTGTTGATTAGGGAATGAGCGATATCGTTGGTATTTCTTCTGGGAATCGTATAAAACAGCAGCAATTCCAATAC
>DIQU01000094.1:27229-38025 GCA_002426555.1 Firmicutes bacterium UBA5454
CATCTTAGACTCTTATAAAATCCTTTCAATGTCATCCTGAGCATTTGCGAAGGATCTATCCTGTCCAGATTCCTCGTAAACTCGGAATGACAAGATTTTAGTGTTGACAGTCTACTAGAACATATATTCGACAGATCCATACAGCTATCCTTCATTATTTAAAATATTTTTTCCAAAAAGAAAAAACCGGCACGATTCATTCAATGCCGGTATACAAAATCTTTAGTTGCAGACAGCTTGTTCCATAATTAAGTTGACTACTTACATGCAGGCTGATGTTTATATTGGTTACTGCATACAGGATTGGAGATTGTATAGATAGTCATATAAGCCTGAAAGCTTTTCTTCATCAGACAATTCCATATATCCCTTGTTAACCTCTTCCAACTTATACAGCCTGTCCTGCAGATGCTGAATTTCTCCGCGTTTCTTGTCCAGATTCTTTTCCAAACCAAAGATACGGCTGTTAAGCTCCTGGATTTCCTGATTATACTTCTCCATTCTATGAGCCAGACCCTGATTGCCAACAGCTAAACTGGAAAGATCCAAAAGCCCCTTTACCAAACTTTGCAATGATACTACCTGGGTGTTATGAATATTGGAGAAAAACTGGCTTACCCAATCTACCAATTGACCTCCACTACCCTGTAATGATATCGATACCGGTTCTTTTCCTGTTTTGGACAACTTCCTGCGAGTATAGGGATTGAAGCTTGTTATGCCTTCTTCCGTCAGTTCTTTGATTATGTTTTCCACATATTCAGGCTCTCGTGCTATTATACTGCGGTATTTATTCTGATAGCGAATCAGCATTCGCTTGCTGCCGTTGCCCAAACGATTTGCACAAGCTCTGACAGATTCACCGCGGTCCTGACCGATCAGCATCTCACGCATTAAATCTCGGGTTTCAGATTCAGTGAAAGGTCTGCCGATGTCATCTTCCTGACCTGATTCCATCCTTGTAGTTTTTGCATCTGCTTTTACCATTTCTTCATTGGCATGAAGATAACGATAATAATAGTTGCGAATAGTGTTGGCTTTCAAACCTGATCTGCGGGCTATTTCTTCAAATGCCTGTATGATTGGAACTCTGCGTTCTCTTGCTTTTCCAACCTCTTCTTTCATAATAGACATCAGTTCAGGCTGCAGTTCGTTTTTTGCAGCAACTGCTGTATCCTCTCTAGCCATATTTGCTTCCTCCTTTTGTTTTTTCCTGGTTTCCAAAATATGCTATGTATAGTATTCTCAGCTTGCATACGGTTTATTCATCTATATAAAGAATATTACAAATGATTTATAGTAATTTTCAACTGAAACAGGAATTATAAATGCAGATAACACAAAAAAAGACCCTCTTCAAATGATAAAGGAGCCTCATACTTTCGCTTTTATTCATTTTTCATTTATTAGTGTACTTATTCAGTTTGATGTCTTAATGAAAATCGTCAATGTATTGCTGTCTTTTGTGACATTCTCCGACTCCAGCCTTCCCAGGTCAGAAAGCTCTGAAAAGAAGGCTGTCAGCTGTTCTTCATTGCCATCTGGAATCTGCAGTACTACTTTGTTTTTTTGTTTTTCCGTAACAAGCATCTGAACTGACTCTGCTGCTGCAACAATTTCCTCCACCTTTGATTCCGCTTCCCCTTCGTTACCTATATATAAATAAATGGTGACAGGTATTTCAGCATCAGCATCAATATTCCCGTCTAACAATCCTTCATTGTAACTTTTCTCCGGCTGAGTACCTCGTGTACCAGTGTTATCGTTTTGTATGCGAGATAATTCCTCGTCATAGGCTGATTCCATTTTCGGCTCGTCAGGATCCAGGGTAAGAGTCTTGCTGTCATCGAAGCGAGCAGGGCTGGTGTTCCCATAGAGCGGAATAAAACGCAGAGAAAGTGTCAGGGCAAATACCGCTGCCAAACCAGCTGCCCATTTAATAATCGTATTTCTCGTAACATCCCTTTGCCTATATCTTGTCTGCAGCTTTTGTATATCATGTGCTTCCGGCTTTTTCTGCTCTTCCAGCTTTTTCTGTTCTTCTGGAACAGTCTGCTGCAGCCTGCCAATCAGCCTTTCTTGGAAGCCCGAAGGTAATTCCTCATCTTCCAGACTGCTCATTAAATATTGCAGTTGACGCAATTCATTCATATATCTGAGACAATCGGGACAGTCATGTAAATGTGTCGCCAATTGTAAGCTTTGCTCATGGCTTAGAGTATTTTCCAAATATGATACTATTAGTTTTTCCGCTTTATCACAATGCATATTCATCATCTCCTTGCAGAAGGGGGCGGACAGCTGTCCGAAGAGCTGTTCTTGCCCTGCTGATATGGGATTTAACCGTCCCCAGTGGGATATCCAATATTTCTGCAATTTCTTCATAACTGTGATGTTGTATGTCTCGCAGTATAATTACCGTTTTATACTCTGGACGCAGCTTTTCTATACTCTTCAGCAGAAATTCCTGCTGTTCCTTACGCAGCGCTTCCTGCTCGGGAGTCGGATCTTCGGAGGGCAGCTCCATTTCACGTTGATCTTCATGATTTTTAGGCTGGTTAAGGGAAACCATGGTAAATTTGGATTTTCGGAAATGATCAATGCAAATGTTATGGGCAATTCGAAAAATCCAGGTAGAAAGCCGGCTGTTACCTTGAAAGCCTTTTAAATTTTTATAGACCCTGACAAAGACCTCCTGAGTAAGGTCTTCTGCATCTTCGCGGCAGTTGGTCATGCGCAGGCAGTAATTGTAGATTTTTTTCTCATATAAAAATATCAGCTCTGCAAAGGCATCAAAACTGCCCGCTTTGGCTTCTTCTATTAATAAGCTCTCCCCGCTCATGCTTGTCCCCCCTGACACTCTTCTGTACTTGCCGGTAAACCTGCTGCCCTGTTATCTGGTTTGACGGTTTACTTTTTTCTTCTTTCCAAAGGGAAACCTGGGTGAACCTTTCAATGTGTATATCAGCACCCCTATAACTAATATGCACAAGAGTATTATTACAATTAGAACAACTCGTATTACGCTGAACTGTCCGGAAAGACCGCTTTCCGACAAAGTAATGGTAAGGGGCTGACTTTTGGTTGTAAATTTTTGCTGATCTGCTCCCAAACCTTTGACTTCTACTGTAAAAGTTTCCGTTTCTTCTACCCGAAGAGCAGGTACAAAAATGGCTTTCTTATCTCCCGGTTCGAAAACTGATATATTGTCGATTATCATATCCCTATCCATCAGAGTAAATACCAGATTATATAATGGCTCCTTTCCGGTATTTTCAATAATACATTCCATCTTTACAGTGCCCGGCTTGCTTAACTCATCCTCCTCGGTTTGTAAAATAACAGACAGTGACTGCCTGGAGCTTTCATCCGTATCATCCAATACAAACTCCATCTCGGAAGACTCGTAGCTGTATTCTTTTTTGGTTTCTGTATCAAAAGCGCTAAGGATGGTTCTGCTTGAAGCTTTCTCATTCAATTTCAGCTCCTTGTTGAATTCCATTTCCTGACCTGCTTTAAGAACCTCTATATGAGTAATTTCCCCAAAATGGGTCTCACTTATTTTAATATCATTTAAATCTACATTGCCAGTATTTCGAAGTACATATTCCAATACAAAAGGCTCACCGGCAGCGATCTTCTCTGTAGAAAGGGAACGCTGAATTTCGACCTTGGGAGCCAGCTTTTCCAGACTTGTGGACCAAGCAGATTTAATCAACTGATTGCTGTTCTCTACCCTGGCTTGCACCTGCAGCTCATACTTTTTATCCGGCTCAAGATTCCCGGTATAGCTTACCGTAATCTCTTCATCGGGCAGGAGAGCATTATGGGTATGAAACTCCTTTCCATTCCAATCCATACATTTCAGTTCCGTCAGAGCAGTATTTCCAGTGTTCTTAATTATCAATTCAAAATCCACCGATGTTTCGCCGGGGATCTTGTTCATACTTGTCTTGCCGCTTAAGTTTAGGGAAGAAACCGGCGCCTCATCTTTTACCTGAATCACCAGACCTGTGTTGACAGACTTCTCCAGGGGTTGGTCAATAAGTCCTATTGGATCATCATAGATAATCAGCAGCTCTCCCGTAGTAGCCTTATCTATTTGTATGCTTGTTTGTACCGATGCTTTTTTACCGGGATTCAACACATCAACGGTGCCAATTTTAAGACCCAGTTCTTTGTCCAGTATGATCAGATTATAAAGAGGTACATTGGAAATAGACAGTACCTCTGCCTTTAGAGTCACCTGATGTCCTTTGAATACTGGTCCTGCTGTATCGGCAGTATAATCAACATCAAAGTCGACTTCGGCAACATAGACATATACCAGCGGACCTTTTACCTCCACCACTTTATCTTTTGTTCTGTCACCATCATCGCTCAAAATCGTATACTTGACAGTATATTCAACTGTATTGGGGATAAACTCCATATTGCCAAGAAACTGTCCGCCTGTTTGAGTCAATTCATCATCAGGTTTAAGATTTTTTCCTATTTCATGAGTGTATTCTTTATTTCCCGGCCCCTTTTCTACTATCTGATTAATTATAAGCTCGTTATTGCTGGTGTTTTTAATCTTATAGTTGATAAAATAAAAATCCAAACCTGATACATAGGTCTGACCGTTTATTTTGGTAACATTTCCGCCTGTTTCAGTAGTGACTGTCAGTTCACCTTCAGCAAGAGCAATATCAACTGTTGTAAGAAGCTGCAAGCTTATCAGAAACAGACACAAAAATATGCTGACCAGTCTTTTCTTCATTTTACTTTCCCCCAAACTCCTATTTTCCATATCCTCTTATATTCGGTTTATGAACTTGTCTTTGTTTTCATGCACACTTTCATATCATACAGCATTGTTTATCTGTATGCATTGTATTATATCATACCGAAGCCGTTGGCTTCAATCAAAGAAGTCAGAAGTCATAAAAAACGTTAATTCTTTGTCATAGATCAGTAATATTAATTTATATTTTCAGGCTGTGAATAGTACCCAACAGAAAAATATTTGGATGCATTTAAGACAAGGAGTTCAAGATCCATTATCAGAATGATTCTCATAAACAAATCACATACTAACACCAGCAGGCAAATTCGTTTTTCTTCATGACAAAACTGAGGAGGTCATACATATTTTGAAAAAATGTAAATCCAGCGGTAAATTTTTTGGTATGAATGGATCCAAAAAGCAAACAGCCTTGAAAGCACTGGGAACTGCGGGTATTTTGGGAAGTGTAATTGGTCTGGGAACACTCGGAGTTAAATTTATAGGTCATTTTGCAATTAATAAAGTCTTTGACAGCTTTCTGAAAATTATAACTTCAGATCAGTATAATAAAAATCTTTCAGAAACATTCTTCTCAGTCCAGCGTATCGGGTCGCAGGTGATACTGGAAACAGAGTTGCGCGCTGATGAAGCTAAGGCATTGGAAAGA
Organism: Firmicutes bacterium UBA5454; assembly: GCA_002426555.1. Lineage (GTDB taxonomy): Bacteria > Bacillota > Clostridia > Caldicoprobacterales > DTU083 > UBA5454. The sequence goes on from DIQU01000094.1 coordinate 32,665, forward strand.
CCTATGGGACCTGCACGAAAATTTCCAAATCTGGATGACTTGAAATTTAATTTTGCTCAAATTAACACCCTGCCTACTGAAGTTGATACAGAAATCGATTTCTCTATTACCATCGGTAAATATTCTAAAAGGCCATTGCAATTTGACCAATTTATGATGCTTGCTCCCATGGCTTACGGAATTGCACTAAGCAAAGCGGTTAAAATTGCCTTTGCAAAGGCCTGTGCTGCAGCAGGTGCAGTTTATCACACCGGCGCCGGAGCACCTTTGATGGAGGTTCCAGAGCTGTGCAACAAAATAATCTTTTTGTATGATCGAGGTAATTGGCCCAAATCACAGGAAACTCTGCTGAAAAGTCAGGCTGTGGAAATACAGCTGGGTCAAGGTGCCTATGGCGGTGTAGGGTATACAACCAAAGCAGATCTAATCTCTCCCGAACTCAGGAAGGAATTTCGGATTCCAAAGGAGCAGGATTTGATAACCGCTTCACGGCAGCCGGAAGTACAAAACCCCAAGGATTTAAAAAACCTGGTGGATAAACTTCGCCATATCACAGACGGGGTGCCCATTGGTGTGAAAATCGCAGCCGGAAAATATTTGGAAGCGGATCTGTATTGGATATGCAGCAGCGGCGCTGATTTTATAGTCATAGACGGTGCAGAAGCTGCTACCAAGGGTTCACCGCCTGTTTTACAGGATGATTTTGGTATTCCTACTGTATTTGCCATTGACAGAGCTGCTAAGTGGATGGAAAAACACGGATATAAGGAGCGAATTTCCCTAATCGCTTCAGGAAATATTCGAACTCCGGGCGATGCATTAAAAGTTAAGGCCTTAGGCGCTGACGCCTGTCAAATTGGAGCTATCGCCCTGGTAGCCTTATCCCATAATCAAATTCACAAAGCTCTTCCTTTTGAACCCCCTACCTCTTTGACATGGTACGATGACAAATTTTCTGATCAATTTGATATCGAAACCGGAGTACAATCCATGTATAATTTCTTTGAATCCTGTAAGCTGGAAATGGCGGAAGGAATTCGAGCACTTGGGAAAACTGCTCTTTCTCAGGTAAACCGTGATGATCTTGTGACTACCAATGAAATGTATGCTCGTGGAATGAATCTGCCCATGGTGTATGATGCCTTTGATCCACTGGATGAACAGCCTCCGCCGCGGTTAAAAAAACTGAAACTTTAGAAGATGGTTGCTATTCCATTCGCTGGTTTTAGTTTGACCTTCATTGACTTTCATAATGAAAAGTGTTAAAATTGGGTAAAAGCAGTGAATTTAGATTAATGAAAGGAGTTCCTGCACATGCCGTTTTTCTTTGACCCTACTTATCTATTGTTAATTCCCGCAATACTGCTGTCGCTTTATGCACAAGCCAAGGTACAAACTACCTTCAGCAAATATGCGAAAGTACCTGCCAGAAGCGGTATTAACGGTGCTCAAGCCGCCAGAGAGCTTCTCCGTCAAAATCAACTTTATGACGTAAAGGTGGAGCAAGTCAGCGGGCGCTTGTCCGACCACTATGATCCCCGCTCCAAAACCCTGAGGCTTTCTCCCGAGGTTTACAGCTCATCTTCGCTGGCTGCGTTGGGTATAGCTGCTCATGAAACAGGCCATGCCTTTCAGCACAACAATGAATATGTTCCGCTAAAACTTCGAAATGCCATAGTACCAGTGGCCAACATTGGCTCCAATCTGGCTTTTCCCCTGCTTCTTTTAGGGATTATCCTTAGCATGCCCACACTTGTTCAAATTGGGATCATTGCCTTTTCTGCAGCTGTCCTCTTTCAACTGATTACCTTGCCGGTAGAATACAATGCCAGCAATCGTGCCGTTGCCGCTTTGGAATCCGGCGGAATGATACAAGGTGATGAAACAGGTTCCACCCGCAAAGTATTAAATGCAGCAGCCTTAACTTACGTGGCTGCCACATTAATGTCCATTCTTCAACTTTTACGGCTTCTTCTTATAGCCGGCGGTGGGCGGCGAAATCGCCGATAAAGATAATGTTTACTCCTTGCTCCAGTTTTACTCGACTGTTAATTTGTGGTAGACTTTCTTCCCCTTACGGATCATAAGGCTGCCATCTTTAAGGTCGGAACCTTCCAGCGTGTAATCTATGCTGTCAATTCGCTCATCATTGATATAAATGCCGCCTTGTTGGACTAAACGGCGTCCTTCCCCCTTGGATGAAATCAATTCCAGCAGGAAAAGCATATCGATGATATTGTTGTTCTCCTCAAATTCAGCCATGCTGACAGTGGTACCGGGTACCTCAGCATCCCTTGATCCTCCGCCAAAGAGTGCTTCCGCAGCTGTCTCAGCCTTGTCTGCTTCTTCCCTGCCGTGAACAACTTTGGTTACTTCGTAAGCCAATACCTTCTTAGCATCATTGATTTTCTCATCTTTAAAGCTGCCCAGCCTTTCTACTTCCTCCATAGGAAGGAATGTCAGCAATGCCAAACAATTTTCAACATCTGCATCGTCAATGTTGCGCCAGTATTGATAAAAATCATAAGGGGGTGTCTTGTCCGGATCCAGCCACAGGGCTCCGGCTTCTGTTTTTCCCATTTTGTTGCCTGCACTGGTAGTGAGGAGTTTGAAAGTCATTCCATAGGCGGATCTACCCTCGACCCTGCGAATCAAATCAACTCCGCTGATAATATTGGACCACTGATCGTCCCCGCCAAACTGCAATTTTGCATTGTAATGACGGTTAAAGACCAAAAAATCATAACTTTGCATCAACATATAATTAAATTCCAGGAAGGACAGACCTTTTTCCATCCTGCTCTTGAAACATTCGGCACTTAACATTCTGTTTACAGAAAAATGAACCCCTATCTCCCGTAAGAAATTCACATAGTTCAGTTCCAACAGCCAGTCTGCATTGTTGGCCATTATTGCCTTTCCTTCGGAAAAATCCAAAAATCGGGAAAGCTGCTTCTTGAATGCACGGCCGTTATGCTCCACCGTTTCCCTGGTCATCATTTTGCGCATATCGGTTTTCCCTGAAGGATCACCTACCATAGCCGTGCCGCCTCCCAACATTGCGATGGGTCTGTGACCGGCCCTTTGCATATGCATCATAACCATGACTTGTATGAAATGACCTACATGCAGGCTGTCTGCTGTAGGATCAAAACCAATATAAAAAGTAACAGGCTCGCTGCCCAATAGCTCTCGTACTTCCTCTTCATGAGTTACCTGAGCCAAATACCCTCGTTCCTTCAGTATATCAAACACATTTTTGTTGCTCATTTTTAATACCTCCAAGCAATTCAATCTTGGTCTATATTCTAACCTGTTGCTGCAGATATTTTAAGCCTCCCAAATTTTCTCTTGTATGAACTCATTTTTCATGGTTCCCAATTTATTTCTTCACGGACAATACGCATGGGGTTGCCGGCTGCCAGACAGTTTGCCGGCACATCCCTGTTGACCAGTGTATTGGCACCGATAACTGCGTTATCTCCAATAATAACCCCTTTCAGGATAGTGGAGTTACATCCAATCCATACCCTGTCACCTATTTTAACCGGCTTCGTTACTTCGTTTTCCTTACCATCGGAATAATGGAGATGATGCAGGTCAGTATCCATAATGGTTGTATCCCAGGCGATGGCACAATTGCTTCCTATTTCAATTTCATTGGCGCAGTAAACCACGGAAGAAGCAGTAATATATGTATTGTTGCCAATAGAAAGCTTTGCATCAGGGCTGATTACTACACCTACACCCGGACCTAATTTTACACGTCCTTTTATATGCAAAACAGAATTCTGGTACATACGTATGGAGGATTTGGCTTTCGCCATATCACCGATATATTGCCCTCCGAGATACAACCTGTTATCGATGATCAATTTCGCTTTAAACCCTCTGCTTACTGTGCTGCCAAAATCAGCAATGATTTTAAACCTGGGAAAACTGCGGATGCAGTGAAACAGGTTCACAAAAAAACTATAAATTATATTTAAAACAAACTTCGGATTCATTCGAAGTCGGTTTTTTACCTTCTCATTATAAATTGACAATGCCATGAAAAGCCAACCTCTTTCCAAAATTCTAGCCGAACAATGTAAATCCATTATACCATGGGGTCTGATCCATTGCCATATTAAAAATCTTCACCAAAATTACAGATGCTATACATTGTTACTATTTACAACTCGTATACTGTAACACTTAAATCTTGTCATTCCGAGTTTATCGAGGAATCTGGAATAAAGATATACCACTCACTGTTGCTGTACAGCTAAGAGCTTTACACTGTTTCACGCATATTTCTCCATTACTTGACAAATTTTCCACGATATTAAGAAAAAAAGAAGGATTATTTTGCTAAATGGCGAATATAAAACTAAATGGTATGCTATTGGTATGCTGTTTGCCAGTTGTAAAAGTGAATAAGGTGTAAAGGGGATTGTATTCACATATGATCGATGTTCATAATATAGAAGAATACCAGCTGCTGCTGAACCAGTTACCTGGAGTACATAATTCCAGAATCATTGCCGACAAAGAAGGAAATCTGGCAGAAATACATATACTCTCGGATATCAGCCGCAGCCCCAAGCAAATTGTGCGTGATGTTCAATCTGCACTGCTAGTCAGCAGCAATCTGCAGGTAGATCATAAGATTATCAGCGTTGCACAAATCGAAGGCAATTACAGCAATACACAGGAATTTCGTTTATGTATTGACAGCATACAAATGTACTCCAGACACACGACAGTAGAAGCACGAGTTCTTCTAAAAAGGGATGATCAGATTTTTGAGGGTACTTCTACAGGTGGAAACTCACCTCAGGTTAGAATGCGGATAGTAGCTGAGGCCACTCTAAAAGCAGTTCGTCAATTTTGTAAAAAAGAATTTTTGTTTGTATTATCTGATGTACTTCCTATTAATCTGAACAATCAAAAGGCCATTACAGTATCCGTTTTATACTTTACTGAAAAAGGCGAAGTATATTTGATTGGTTCCTCCTTTGTCAATAACGATGAAAGTGAGGCTGTAGTTAAAGCTACCTTGGATGCTATTAACCGAAAGCTGATTATAAATTACAATGAATAGTTCATAATCGCACGACTTATAGTCAAAACATCATAACAAACTTTAGCGAAGCGGATGTAGCCTGTCTATATAGCGAAGGGCAGAGAATGTACCAGGAGGGCTATATCCCATGAAAAAAATTAAGGCAGCTGTTTTCACAGTATTAATGAGCTTGGTTTCACTGTTACTTGCTGGTGGCGCACTGTTTGCCATCAGACCAAGATAATCAATATGCAAAATTAAATCTATGATGTTTTGACTTTTTTTATTACACTTAGCGTTAGTTTACGAGTTAT